>JAIPGT010000017.1 GCA_021735565.1 Patescibacteria group bacterium | reverse complement strand
GTAATCTTTCAAATCCTGTTATTGTATATTCTGATGGTTCTTTAAAATTAAAATCTAATAATTGTGGATTTATTATACTTAATATAAATCCTGAAGATACTGTTAAAATTAATCCTATGATGGAATCCTTCATCCTATTTCTTGCTGCTCCTAAAATATCTGCATTTCCTGCTGCAAATGCTATTTGTAAACCAGAAACTATAAGCATTATAACGCATAATATCCCTGCTGAACCTAAAATAAATTTAAATACTCCTTCAAATACTTCTTTTATTAATCCTTGTGATTTATAAGCTCCTGTATAGCCATCATCATTTTCATAACATAATTTTTCTTTTCTTGTATTATCTTCAATATCCTTACAATCTTTTGGAAAAAAAGGGAGTCCTGTCGTTAAAGTAACAGGAGAATTTGTAACTTTATCTTCTGCAAAAGAAATTGCAGGAAAAAATATATTAAATAAAATTAAAATTATTAAAACACCTTTTTTTATATTTTTCATAATGAAATTTATATTCTTATTATTTATATTATATCATATTTTATTAAAATATTTTTATAATAAATGTTTATAAATTATTGTTTTTTATATAAAACATATTCAAAAATATAAAAAAAGAACGCGCCACGGCGCGTTCCCACAATAATTTTATTTTTGTTCTTTATGTTCTGTATGTTTTTTACAATTTTTACAATACTTTTTAAGTTCTATTTTTTCTTTTAATTTCTTTTTATTTTTATTTGTATAATAATTTATACTTTTACATTCTGAACAAGCAAGTTTTATAAGATTATCTTGAGACATCTGAATAATATTAATGATTAATTTGGAGCCAGCAGAGGGACTCGAACCCGCGACCGACGGTTTACAAAACCGTTGCTCTACCAACTGAGCTATGCTGGCATTTAGTTTATAGAGAATATTATACATTAATTATTTATGTTTGTAAATATTTTCTATTTCTTCTTTGAATGTATTTATTTTTAAATTTTCTGGATTTGTTTCTATTAATCTTTCTAATGTTTTATTTGCCATAAACTTATCTTCTAATTTTATATAAATAGTAATTAATTTATCTAAAACTCTAGGATTATTTTCATCTATTAACATTGCCTTTTCTATTTCTTTTTTAGCTAATTTATAATTATTATTTTTAGTATAAATATCTGTTAATTCAGATAAATAATAAATTTGTTTTTGTTTTAATTCTGTATGGTTATATGATTTATTATTCTTTATTCTTTTTAATAAAAAATTTAATATATCTATAGCTCTTTCTTTTTCATTTTTTAATATATAAACCTCTGCTAAATTTTCTAAAATATTTATATTATTTTTGTCTAATTTAAGGCATTGAAAGCAAAAATCTTCAGCATCTTTTAAATCTTCACTTTTTATACTTTTTTTAATTTTTTCTAAATTTTCATCTATAAATTTTTTAGATTTTTCTTTGTCATTTTTTATTTTTTCTAAATAATTTCTTTGAAGTTTTTCTTCATTTTCTTTTATTTTATTATCAAAAAAAGTATTAATATTTTCTTTTATTTTTTTAGAATTGTTTGATGTTTTTATTTTTCTTTCAAATCTATTTTTTAAAATTGCCCTTCTTTTTTTATTTTGTATTTCTTTAGGTATTGAATTTGTGTTTATTGTTTTTATTATAGAAAATTTACTAATTATTATAAATAAAATAATTATTAAAGAAATTATACTAAATGCTATTGATATATTATATAAAATTTCCATATTAAAATATTTTTATTAAACCTAATGTAGAAAGTGTTACTATTATACCAGATATTATCAATCCTATAAATATTAAAGGAATTGCTCTTTTGTAAGGTATTTTAAATATAAAAGCCACTAATATTCCAGTCCAGGCTCCAGTTAGTGGTAAGGGTATAGCAATAAAAGGAATTAAAGCGATTTCACCTATTTTTTCTATTTTATTTTTTGTTTTCTTCTCTGTATTTATTAATTTTAAATGTAATAATTTAGGTAATTTTAAATTATTATCATATCTTTTTCTGATAAATTTTTCCATAAACCAAGCTATAAAAAAAATTGGAAATATGTTTCCAAATATGGCTATAAAAAAAACAATTTGAAATGGAATTTCATACTCTATGATACCAATTGGAATTGCTCCCCTCAACTCTACAATTGGTAATGTTGATATTAAAAAAATTTTTATTATATCTATCATTATAATATACCTAAAACTTTAAATGCGTCTTCATATAAATACATACACTTTGAGGATGTTTTTTTATAAAGTTCAAAATTAGATTCATGAGATATTAAATTTCTTATTTTATGAGCCTCCCAAACTGTTTTTAATTTTGGATATTTTTGTGTTATATATTTTAATCTTTGAGCCATTGTAGATCCAGGAGTTCCCATCCTTTTTAAGGTATTATCTAATAATTTATCTGCTTCTATAATAGCCATTTTTTTATAAATTTCTCCTTCCTTTTTTGATATTTCCAATATTTCCATCCAATCAGTTTTTACTTTATCTTTAAGTTTTTTTTCTGTTCTCTTTTTCCTTTTTAATTTTTTTAAAAAATTTACTATAAAAATTAAAATTACAGCAATTACTAAAAAAAGTATAATTTTATCATTAAAAATTTCTGTTTTTTCTTGATCTTCTACCTTAGGTTCTTCTAATTTAACTTGTTGAATTTTCATATTCTATTAATTTTAAAAAATCATCTTCATTTAATATTTTTATATTTTGTTTTTTTGCTTTTTCTAATTTTGACCCCGGATTTTTTCCTACAACTAAATAATCTAAATTTTTAGAAACAGAAGATAATACATTACCACCTATTTTTTTTACCAAATTTTTTGCTTCTTCTCTTTCTATTCTTTCTAAACTTCCTGTAAATAAAAAATTCTTATTATTTAATTTATTATTTTTATTAATTTTTTCTATTATTATTTCTATACCTATTTTATCTAACTCTTTTAATTTTATTATATTATCTTCATTATTAAAATAGTCTTTTATTTCTTTATCCATTTTTTCACCTATTCCATTTACTTTCGATATTTCTGTTTCTTTTAAATATTTTATTAAAAAATTTATAATATTTTCATTATTTTTTATATTTTTTGAAATTTCTTTTGATATTAAAAATGATGCCTCTTCGCCTATTAAACTTATTCCTAATGAATTTATAAATTTTGATAAAGCAATTTTTTTTGAATTTGATATTGATTGTATAATTTTTTCAGCTTTTTTATCTGCAAATTTTTCAAGCGGTTTTAAATCTCCTGATTTTAATTTAAATAAATCTACTTCATTTTTTATTAATCCATTATCTAATAATTGATTTAAAATATTAGGACCTAGGCCATCTATATTAAAACATTTTTTAGAAACAAAATAATGTAATTTTCTATAATTTTTAGCAAAACAATCTTTATTTGAACAAAAATAAGCAACATTTCCTTCTTTCTTTATAACAGAAGAACCGCAAACAGGACAATTATCTGGAATAAAAAATCTTTTTGAATTTTTTGGCCTTAAATCTTTCAAAACTTCTACAATATCAGGAATTACATCTCCTGATTTTTGTATAATTACAGTATCTCCTATTCTTATATCCAATCTATCAATTTCATCTTGATTATGAAGAGTTGCTCTTGAAATTATAGAACCTGCAACTTCAGTTGGTTTTAAAATAGCAACTGGCGTTAATACTCCCGTTCTTCCAACTTGAACAATAATATTTTCCACCATTGATGTTGTTTGCTCTGCTGGAAATTTATAAGCAACTTGCCATCTTTCTGATTTTCCTATATGACCTAATTTTTTTTCATCTTCTACATTATTTACAATAATAACAGCTCCATCTGTATCATATTCTAATTTTTTACGATTTTTTTCCCATTTTTTTAAATATTTATCTATTCCATCATAACCCTTTGCCTCCTCATTTAATGGACTAGTTTTAAAACCTAATTCTTTTAATTTTTCATGTTTTCCTTTGTGAGTTTTAATTCCTAAATCTGTTATTATTTCAAATGCAAAAAAATCTAAATTTCTTTCTTTTACAATTTTAGGATCTAATTGTCTTATTGTTCCGGCTGCTGTATTTCTAGGATTAGAATATTTTGCTAAATTTTCTTTTTCTCTTTTTTTATTTATTCTTTCAAATTCTTTTTTTGTTAAGACTGCCTCTCCTCTTATTTCTAATTTTTCTTTAAAATTTATATTTAATGGAACAGAATCTATTGTTTTTATATTTTGAGTAACATCTTCACCAATTTTTCCATCACCTCTTGTTGCTGCATTTTTCAAAACACCATTTTCATATGTAATTACTATTGTTAGACCATCAAATTTTAATTCTAAATAAAATTCTTCTATTTTTTTATCTAAAATTCTTTCATTCCTATCATTCCAATCTTTTATATCTTTCATATTAAAACAATCTTGTAATGATAATATAGGATTACTATGTTTTATTTTTTTAAATTTATCTAAAGGCTTTCCAGAAACTCTTTGAGTTGGAGAATCAGGAGTTATAAATTCAGGATTTTCATTTTCTAAATCAAAAAGTTCTTTTTTTAAAGAGTCTAGTGCTGATTCAGATATTTCTTCTCTATCTTCTACATGATATAAATATCTGTGATGATTTATAGTTTTTTTTAATTTTTCTATTCTTATTTTTATTTCTTTTTTATTCATATTTCTATTCTTTTATAATGTCGTCTTGTGAAAATATTACAAAATCCCAAATACCTGAAACCGGTGATCTTCTAGACATTTCAACTTGAACAGCCTGTTTGTTATTTGAAAATTCTCCAATTGATTTTAATATAATTATAGAAGGTATATTAGTTTGCTCTCCCGCACCATCATCTAAACTATATGCCTTTAAATTTATATTATTTATATTATTATATAATGCTTTTAATCTTAATCTATAAATATTTGCAGCATTATTTTCTATTGTTGATAGATTTATTATAACTGGACTTTCCGCATTTCCAAAAAATCTTTTATTAGTATTTGCTGTAAAATTTCCATTTTTCCAAGAAGACCAAGTTACTTCTAGTTTTGAGGCTGGATCCCCCTCCCACTCAATTCTTATAGATCTTATATTTTGAGAAGTTAGTGAATCATCTGGGTTATATAAATCTATTTGATATGAATTATCTTTTTTTATTTCTAAAACATTAATTTCTGATTTTGATCCTACACATTCATCTAAATCTAAATACCAAGTAGAATTATTTGCCAAAGTTCCTGAATTATAAGAAGAATCTGTTTTTAAATATTCTACTCCATAATCATTTTTTCTTATCGCATATAAATTTTTTTCTATTCCTGATTCTGAAGCATAATATGCAACAGCAGAAGAATCAATATTTCTACTATTTAATAAATTATTTAATATAATTCTTGAAATAAAAAGAGATATGGGAGTTACTGTTCCTATTATTAATAATATCATTAAAATTGTACTTCCTTTTTGATTTTTCATTTATTTTAAATATTTTCTTGTACTTATTGTTGATTGAAGTTCTATATTTTCTTCTTCTTTTGAATTTATACTACTAGCTCTAATTACAAGGGTTACAATCGGCATTTTTTCTGGATTTTGACAAAATCCACTTTCACATAATTGATCTAAATAACAATCTGAAGTAGAAGAACATTCACATGCTCCATTTCCATTATAAGTATCACCTAAACAATCTGCATCTGAAAGTGGTAAATAAGCGAATGGATTTGATTTTGGTGATATATAAACATCAAATATTTCTACGTTTATATTCCTTGAAGTTATACTATCCCAAGAAGAACCATCTTCACTATATTCTATACAAGTAGTTATCCCTTCGTAACAATTTTCTGTTCCTAATCTATAATATACATTCTTATCATCTCTCTTTAATGCTAATCTATTATCTGGATTTTCAATAATATAATTTTGAGTTTCAGAACTTATATAAAAATCATATAAAATTTCTGAACTTTTTATATCTAGAATTATTTTTTCTAATATATTTTTTACATCAACTTTAAGATTTTGTGATGTTTTAATTTTATTTTGTGTATTATTTGTTGTTATAAATATATCTATTATAATAATAAAAAATATTGCAAATATCCCAGTTGATACAACAACTTCTATAAGTGAGAATCCTTTTTGATTTTTTTTATCTCCAATCATAAATATCTCTTTCTAATTTTATTTTATATTCTTCGCCTCTTTCATTCCATAATACTTCTGAAATTATTTTACGATGATTTTCGTCTATAACTTCTATTGTTATTAATCTGTTAAAAAAAGTTTTTTCATAATATAAATCATCTAATTCTGTTCTTGATTGAGTTAAACTTTTATCTCCTAAATCTCTATAAATTATACAATCTTCATTTTCTGAGCATGAATCTATATCTTCTGTATCATTATCTGATCCAAAATCCAATTGCCAAGTATTATTTGATGTATCAAAAATTAAAATAGCTGTTGTATCTAAGCATACATCTTCGCTTTCTAAACATAATCCATTATCCCAATATTCACTCATTATCCAATTGGAATCTCTAATATTTAAAACAACTTCTATTCCTTCTCTTGCAATATTAGTTCCTATTGCTTTAAAAGTTGATTTTGAATCTGCATTAATTGAACTTATAGAAATATTTATTATTGCTACAGTTAACATCATAGCAAGTGATAATGCGACTATTAATTCTATTAAAGTAAATCCTTTTTTATTTATCATTTTGTTATATCTATAACTTTTGAAAATCTATTTATATTTATATATCTAAAAGCATTATTTCTATCTTTTAAATTTATAGTTAAATTGTCTTCTAAAATTTCTCCATTTATATATAAATCTGCATTTTCAGAATAAAAAAGTATGTCTAAATTATCTTCTAAGGTTGAAAATCCATCTATTTCTGAATTGGTTAAACTGTATTCAAAAATTTTTTCTTCTAAATTATAATTTTTGTCTTTATTTTTATCTAAATAAAAATAATATTTTTTAGGAGTGTTTGTTGAAAAATATATACCATAACTTCCAGAAGAATCTTGAGCTAAATTTTGTAACCCTGTAATAGTATTATTCTCAGCTTTTTTAATAACACTTTTAATTTCTGTTGCATCTGATTCTAATAGAGTTCCACCTGCCCCATCTCTAAAAGAGGCTAAACTTAAAGACATAAGTAAGCCTATTATACTAGTTACAACTATAATTTCTATTAAAGTAAATCCCTGTTTATTCATTCTTATATTCTACCATTTTTAATATAAAATTTCTAAAATTTTTTCACCTAAATATATTGTTATAAAGGTTCCTAAAATTAAGAATGGACCAAATGGTATTTCTGATTTTATTTTTTCTTTTTTTATATATTTTTTATATATGGCTGGTAATGAATAAATACTTGCTATAAAATAAGATAAAAATAAGGCTATAAAAATATTATATCCTAAAATTGCCCCCATAATAGCTCCTAATCTTAAATCTCCACCTCCTATCCATTTTCCTTTTGATATAAAAAATTGAATTCCAAAAAAAGCAAAACCAATAAAAGCTGCTATTAAAAATTCAAAAATATCTGCTCTAAAAAATATAAATTCAAATAACAACACAATTATTAATAGTGTAATACTAAATTTGTCTAAAATTTCTCCGTACCAAAGATCATATAAAAATATAATTATAGCAAATGAAGCTATTGTATAATGAAATAAGGTTATTATAATGAGATTATCATCTAGTTTTGTTATATTATAATTATATAAAAAAATGAACAAAAATATTGTTCCTGTGATTATTTCTATTAAAAAGTAGCTTATAGGTATCTTATATCTACAGTGTCTACATCTTCCTTTTAAAAATATATAACTAAATACTGGTATAAGATCAAAAAATCTAATATTTCCATGACAGCTTGGACAATAAGATCTATTTTTTCTTCCTACTATTTTTTCATTTTTTCTGTTTCTTAAAACTACTACATTCAAAAAACTACCTACACTTGATCCTATAAAAAAAATTGTAAATAATATTATAATATTTATTATATTCATAATCCTAATAATTCATTTAAAAATAATTCATCTTCTCCTTCTGTTTCATATATTCCATTTGGGGTTGCTGTATAAAAACCTGAATTTAAGTCTTCAAATCCTGATTCTAAATGAAAAAATATTTTATAGCTTGGATCACTTTCATTTATTTTTATATAATAAAATCCAGAATAAGCTGGTGGATAAGCTGGTATTGGTATTATGCCCATGTATGTTTTTTCTAAAGGATCACATGATGATTTAAATCCATTTTCACATAATGCTTTATAATTATTATATCCCAATTTATATTCGGATATATTTTCACCTGTTTCAATATAACCAGATGGATAGTTATGATTATCTATAAAATAGAATTCTAAAGCTGTTTGAATTCTTTCTAAATCGGAAATTCTTTTTGAATCTCTGCTATTTTTTCTAATTTCATTTAATGAAACTACTGACATAGAAGCTAAAATTCCTATTATAGTAATAACAACCATTAACTCTATTATAGTAAAACCTGCCTTTTTCATTTTTATTTTATTTAATTTGATACATCTATATTATACCAAATAAAAAAGCAATCTGATAATAAATTCAGATTGCTTTTAAAAAATATTTTTATGATATTCCGTCTGGTGATGCTGTATATGCTCCTGCTGAAAATCCACCCGTATCTTCTTCTAAGGTGAATGTTATTGAATAAGTAGATCCATCTGCAGAAGTATATGTGTATGCAGCTCCTCCAGGTGTAGGATTAGCAGGAACTATACCCATGTATGTTTTATCTCCTGATGCACATGCAGCTTTTAATCCCCCTGTGCATAAAGCTTTAGCTGCTGCTGCAGTTCCTAATGCTACGCCTTCTGCTGCTGTAGGATAAACATAATTATCATTAAAATATAATTCTAGAGCTGTTTGGATTTGTTTGAT
>JAIPGT010000016.1 GCA_021735565.1 Patescibacteria group bacterium | reverse complement strand
TTAAAAAATCAATAAATATTGTATGGGCGCACATTGTGCGCCCGTTTTATTTCAAAATAATAAATAAAATAATCACAAATACTTATACAAATCGTGTTTTCCTATTGATATAAATAATATATCTCCATTTTCCATTCTTTCAAAAATAATTCTATAACCAGAAGTTATAGAAATAGACCAAATACCTTGAAATTTTCCATGTAGCTCATGAAGCCTCAAAGATGGATGTAAAGGATTGTCTTTAAAAATTATTTCTTTTTTAATTGCTATATTAAGAATATTTTCGGGTAAATTTTTTAATTCTTTAACAAATTTTTTTGAATATAAAATTTTATTTACAATCATAAAAGTTCAGATAAAGAATTTGCAGATATAGATTCACCTTTTTTATATTCCTCTCTAGAAGATTTAATAGTATCTAATAACTCATCTTCAGAAATTAAATCATTATCTAAAGAAAATAAATATTTTATATATGAAGAGATAGAATCAAAATTTCTTTTTTTTGATTTTTTTTTGATATCTTCAAGAGTTTCAGAGGGGAGAGATATGCTTAGAACTTTTCTCATAATTTTTTTATATAAATATAATTATTACAATTAAATTGTATTACATTTGTATTACAGATGTCAAATTATTATATACCCATTTTAAATAAAATAAAACAAAATATTGTAGGAACGCGCCTTGGCGCGTTCCAATCAAATAATAAATAAAAAAATAATATTATTTTATAAAATAATGTAGTGGCCAGACATGTCTGGCCATGCACATTGTGCGCCCGTTTTATATTATGCGCCCATTTTTTTTTAAATATAAAATTAAGAATCAATAAAATATTTTTTGACACAATTTTTTTTGAATGATATTATAAATCTGCAATTAAAAATGCAAAATTTTAAGATCGAGGTATTTCTTTTTGAAATGCCTCTTTTCTTTTTAAAATAAATTTTTATCAATTTCTTTATTTCTACAAATAAAATTTTTTATATTATTAATATCAAAAATAATTAATCCTTTCTTTCTTAATTGATTCAATTCTTTTGCTACACAATGATATGTACAAATTAAAATAATATTTTTACCATCTTTTAATAATTGATTAATTGGATCAGCAAAATCACTATCTCCACTAAATAAAACAAAACTTTTTATATTATTTTTTGTAAAATCTATTAACATATCTCTTCCAATTTCTACATCAAAATTACATTTTCTATCTTCTATATACATTTTTCCTAATTTATTTAATCTATAAAAAATTTTATTTAAGTAAATAATTTCTTTTTTATTTAAATGCAAAATTAGATTTTTTCTAATAAATTGAGATATTAATATTGTAGAATCCATTGATATACTGCTTACATCAATAGAATGACGCATTATTTTAACATTTTTTGTTATTAAATTATAACCAAATTTTTTGATTTTTTTAATTTCTAGTTCAGATTTTTTGTCACCAATTAAACTCCCATAATAAAGGTTTATTTTTTCTACATTATCAAAACAATTTAAAAATTGTTTTAATCTTTTTATATCTATATGCCAAGATTTTTTTAGTTTCCAATTTTTAACATTAGCATAATCAATATATAAAATAGTATTTTTATTAATTAAATGATCAAAGTTGTTAACTTTATCAGGAGATTTATTATAAATTTTTTCTATTTTTTCAGTTTTAGGAATAAACATAAAATATTTTTAATATTAAAAAAATATTATACATATAAAAAATTAATTTAAATTAAATTTTTGCAAAAATAAGCATAAAGGGTTAAAATATAAATGCGTAAACAATTATCAGTCCACTACCAGTTTCTTTGTTAGCATTTTGGTCATAATAGTGTGAAGTAAGAGCAATCTTATCGGGATAACACTATTATGATTGGCATTGCGCCAAAACTGGTAGTTGTTTACGCAACCCGTGTAAGGTTGCTCTTTTTTGTTAAGTAAAGATTATATAGAGCATCTAAAAACGAATGCTTAATTTTTTTATATTATTTCTTATGCAACTTCAAGAACATGAAATTAGGGATATTATTAAACTTTTAGAAGATGGAAGAGATCTTCCTGATAAATATAGATTTCTTTTATTTGATGATAAAAAACAAGTTGAGCTTGTTTGGAATGGAAAAACTAATGAAATTTGTAATTCTGTTTTACCTTTTCAAGTTATTGAAAGGATTGACGAACCTAGAAGTGAAATAAAAAATAATTTACAAAGTGGACTATTTGATTTTAGTGGAAGACAAGTTAAGGGATGGACTAACAAACTTATTTGGGGAGATAATAAATTAATTTTATCTTCTTTAAAAAATGGGCCATTAAGAAAAGAAATAGAAGATCAGGGTGGTATAAAATTAATTTATATTGATCCTCCTTTTGATGTTGGAGCAGATTTTTCTATGAAAATAGAAGTTGGAGATAACGAATTTACTAAAAAACCTAGTGTTTTAGAAGAGATTGCATATCGTGATACTTGGGGTAAGGGGGCAGATAGTTTTATTTCCATGATTTATGAGAGATTAACTTTAATGAGGGATTTACTTTCAGAAGATGGAAATATATATGTACATTGTGATTGGAGAGTTAGTGGATATATGAGATTAATACTAGATGAAATATTTGGAAAAGAGAATTTTAGAAATGAGATAGTTTGGAAAAGAGACTCTGTAGGGAAAGGAGCAAAAAAGATTTCTAAACAATGGTCAAAAGAAATTGAATCTATTTTTTGGTATTCAAAATCTACTAATGACTATATTTTTTTACAACAATATAAAGAAGTTAATGAATTAAAATATAAACAATTAAAAGAATTTAGGTATAAAGAAGAAGATGGGAGATTATTTAAAATAGTTACATTGGGTGATTATTCTCAAAAATCTATCAATGAAATGAAAAATAAAAATTTAATTTATAAAACATCTACTGGACAACAATATAAAAAATATTATTTAGATGAATTTCAACTAGCAATAGGTTCACTTTGGAATGATATATCAAATATTTCACACGGTAAAAACCCAGAAGTTGTTGATTACCCAACTCAAAAACCTGAAAAACTCTTAGAAAGAATTATAAAAGCATCTTCTAATGAAGGAGATATTGTTTGTGATTTTTTCTGTGGAAGCGGAACAACACTTGCAGTAGCTGAAAAATTAAATAGAAAATGGATTGGTGCTGATTTAGGTAAATTTGGAATTCACACAACTAGAAAAAGGATGATAGGAGTTCAAAGAGAATTAAAAAAGGATGGAAAAAATTTTAGAGCTTTTGAAATTTTAAATTTAGGAAAATATGAAAGACAACATTATATAGGAATTAATGAAGATTTAAGAGATCAAGAAAAACAAGAACAAATTAAGAAAAAAGAAGATGCTTTTATAGAATTAATATTAAAAGCATATAAAGCAGAAAGTGTTTCGGGATTTAAAACATTTATTGGAAATAAAAACTCTAGAATGGTAGCTATTGGACCCATAAATGTCCCAGTATCTAAATTATTTTTAGAAGAGATTATAAAAGAATCTCTAGAAAATAATATAAGTAAAGTAGATTTACTTTCTTTTGAATTTGAAATGGGAATACAAATAGAAGTCCAAGAAGCAAAAGAAAGAGGGATTGATATATCTTTAAAATTTATACCAAAAGAAGTTTTTGATAAAAAATTAATAGAGAAAAACCAAGTTAAATTTTATGATGTTTCTTATATAGAATTTAAACCAATTATAAAGAAGAATAGAATTTCTATTGAGCTTCTTGAGTTTTCTTGTTTTTATAATCAGGATGATATTAATAAACAAGAAAGCGACTTAAGGAATGGAGGTGAAAAAATTCTTTTAGATTCAGGGCAAATTATAAAAATATCAAAAGATAAAGAAGGAATAATTTCTAGAGAGGTTGTAACAAAAAGTTGGACAGATTGGATAGATTATTGGTCTATTGATTTTAATTATGAAAGTAAAAAGGAAATTATACAAAAACAAAATAAAAATAAAGAATGGGAAGAACATTGGACGGGAGAATATATATTTGAAAATGAGTGGCAGTCTTTTAGAACTAAAAAAAATAGAACACTAGAATTAAAGTCTTCAGAAATGGAAGTAAAAACAGGAAAAAGAAAAATAGCAGTAAAAGTGGTAGATATTTTTGGAAATGACACAATGAAAGTTGTGGAAGTTAATATTTAAAATCATTTTTTAATAAAATAATCATATTTTATGACAGTAGAAGAATTTAAAAATAAATTTATAGAAAAAATAGAAACATTAAATTTAGATTTAAGTTGTCCTTGTGGAGCCAAGGATTTTTTAGTTGATGGTCCATTTTTAAAGGTTATACAAAAAAACCCAAAAAATTTTTCAATTGGTGGCCCATCTATACCATACATGTCTATTATTTGTAAAAAATGTGGATATAGTCATGATTTTGCATTAGGGCCATTAGGTATGTTAGAAGATTTAAAAAATATTGAATAAATATGTCAGAAAACGATTATAAAATTGATGCTGAAAATTTAGTTATATATCCAAAAAATAAAGATATTTATATTAATTCTTCAGATTTAGAATTAAAATTAGTTGATTTTAAAAATGCTACAAAAAATTCTTTTGATATTATTAATTTGATTTCTATTATTTCTCTTTGGGTTCCAGTCTTTACTTCTGAATTTAAGCAAATAAATGGGATTGATCCTAATATCTTAAAAGGGATGTATATATTAGTAGTTTTTGTTATTTCTTTATTAATTTTAAAATCATTTCTAAAAAATATTTTTATATTTTTAGTAAATTGTATTCCTAAGTTAAAAACAAAATTCAAAATATATATTGATAAAAATACAACTAATCCTAAAGAAAAAGTTGAAAACATTAAAAACTCTAATAACTCAACTAATTAAAAAATATGTCTTTAAATTCTAATTTTCCTCAATCTCCTCATGAAATTTTAGATCCATCAATTAGATGGGTTCCAGGTGAGGAATCTTTAAAAGACAAAGGTGGAGCTATGTATAAATTGCTCCCTCCATTTGTTCATAAATTAAGAAAGGAAGTAAAAGAATGGAGAGACAATAATTATAAAGGAGCTACTGAAACTTCTATAGCCTTACTTAATTGGTGGTTTAAAAATCCCCATTATTTAAAAAATTCTGATGGAATTGATTTTGAATTTAAATATTATTTTGCTCAAAGAGAATCTGTTGAAACCATTATTTATTTATATGATGTAATAAAAGTTAAAGATAAATATGATTTATTAAGATTTGATGAAAGTGGGATAGTTTCTCCTTCTATGTTTTCTGAAGATTGGAAAAGATTTGTTATAAAAATGGCTACAGGTTCAGGAAAAACTAAAGTTATGAGCTTATTATTAGCTTGGAGTTATTTTCATAAAAAATATGAAGAGAATTCTGATTTATCAAAGAATTTTTTAGTTATAACCCCTAATATTATAGTTTTAGATAGAATTTATAGTGATTTTAAAGGATTAAAAATATTTTTTGAAGATCCAGTATTACCAGAAAATGGTTTTAAAGGTAGAGATTGGAAAAATGATTTTCAGTTAAAACTACATTTACAAGATAATATATCTAATATAAGTAATACTGGTAATATATTTTTAACAAATATACACAGAGTTTATGATAGTAATAATAAAATATCTTCAATAGAAGATGAAAATTTAACAAATTACTTTTTAGGAGAAAAATCTGTTACAAACGCAATTGACACAAAAGTTGATTTAGGTGAAATTGTTAGAAATATAGAAGAATTAGTTATAATAAATGACGAAGCTCATCATATTCATGACGAAAAATTAGCCTGGTTTAAATCTATTGAAGATATTGATAATAAATTAAAACAAAAAGGTAAAAGATTGTCCTTGCAAATTGATTTAACTGCTACACCAAAACATGATAAAGGTGGAATCTTTGTCCAAACAATTTCAGATTATCCTTTAGTAGAAGCTATTAGACAAAATGTAGTAAAACATCCAATTTTACCAGAAGAATCAAGTAGAGCAAGACTAATTGAAAAACAAAGTTCAATTTATACAGAAAAATATGAAGATTTTTTACAGTTAGGTTATGAAGAATGGAAGAAATCATACAATGAACATATTAAAATGAATAAAAAGACTGTTCTTTTTATTATGACAGATGATACAAAAAATTGTGATGAAGTTAAAGAATTTTTAGAATCTAAATATACAGAGTTTAAAAATTCTGTTTTAGTTATACATACTAAAGATAATGGAGAAATAACAGAAACTAGTACTGGAAAAGCAAAAGAAGAATTAGAAAGATTAAGAAAAGAGGCTGATAATATTGATAGCTTAGAAAGCCCTTATAAGGTTATAGTTTCTGTTTTAATGCTTAAAGAAGGTTGGGATGTAAAAAATGTAACAACTATAGTTGGATTAAGGGCTTACAGTTCAAAGTCTAATATATTACCTGAACAAACTTTAGGAAGAGGACTTCGAAGAATGTATAGAGAAAGAAAAGATATTGAAGAATATGTAAGCGTAATAGGAACTACAGCTTTTATGGATTTTGTTGAATCTATAAAAAGTGAGGGTGTTGAATTTGAAAAAAGAAAAATGGGATTTGATACTAATCCTATTACCCCTTTAGTTATAGAAATAGATAAAGAAAATGAAAAAAAAGATTTAGAAAAAATGGATATAAAGATTCCAATTTTAACGCCTAGAATTTATAAAGAATATAAGAACCTATCTGATTTAAATTTAAATAATTTTAGTAATAAAAAATTAATAATAAAAGAATTCTCTGAACAAGAAAAAAGAGAAATAATTTTTAGAGATATTGATAGTGGAGAAGTAAATCATAAGATCTTTTTGG
Source organism: Patescibacteria group bacterium (assembly GCA_021735565.1). Next base: position 2,675 of record JAIPGT010000016.1, on the reverse strand, counting down.
ATAATAATTCTGTACCTGATTATACAAGTGTAGTTGGGTTCTTTACTCAATCAATATTAAAAGAAGTAAGATTATTTAATGGTTATGACATCCTTTATCCTAAAGTTAGAGAATTTATACAAAAATATCTTTTTGATAAGGAAATTGATTTAAATAATCTAAATATTTTAAGAAATTTATCAGAAATAGAGGCTAGAAATATTATAATAAATATATTTACCAAAGAAATTAATAGTTTAACAATTTTAGACAAAGGTGAAGCAGAAGTAAAGGATTATATTAAGGTAGGTCAATCTAGGCCTTTTATTTGGAAAGATCAGGGGTATTTAATTCCAAAAAAGAGCGTTTTTAATAAAATTGTTGGTGATAGTGTTTTTGAATTAGAGTTTGCTAATTTATTAGAAAAATTTGATGATATTATTTCTTATGTAAAAAATTATTTTTCTATTAATTTTAAAATAGAATATAAAAATTCAGATGGAGAAATAAAACATTATTATCCTGATTTTATAGTAAAAAAGAATGAAAAAGAGGTTTATATTATAGAAACTAAAGGAAGAGAGGATCTAGATGATATAGAAAAAATAAAAAGACTTGCAGTTTGGTGTGAAGATATAAATAAAGCTCAAAATGAGGTTAAATTTAATTATTTATATATAAAGCAAGAAGATTATAATAAAGAAAAATTTAATTCTTTTGATGAATTAGTGAGATATTTTAAATTATAATTATAAAATGGAAAAATCTATTTGTAAAAAATGTTTAGAAAATAATAAAAAATTTGAAAAATGGCTTCCGATTTCTATTGAAAAATTAAATAAAATTATAAACAGAAAAATAAGTTATGATTCTAAATACTCTCATAATAAAAATTTATCTTATAATATTCAATATCTAGAATTTTTAGATTATACGTTAAATAACACTGAAATAACAAGCGTTATTTATACTCAAAATATTAAAACTTTTATAATTATTAGCGTTAGTATTATTGAAACTATTCTTTTTAATATCTTAAAAGATAAAGATTTAATTAAAAAAACAAATTTATCTTTATTAAAAGAAATAAATTCAAATGAAAGTTATGTTTTCTTTAAAAAAAGAATAAAATTAAGAACACAAATATTTGAAGTTCTAAAATCTTATAAAGAGGAAGAAATAAATTTAGATAAAATTATAAAAATTTCTGAAAGTAAAGATATTTTTAATCAAGGGAAAAACCATTTTATTTATAAAGAATTAAATTATTTTAGAAAACTCAGAAATAAAATACATCTTTATTTAGCAAAAACAAAAATAGAAACAGATTATAATTCTTTTTTCAATGAAAATTTAATAAAAACAAAAAATATATTATTACAAATTTTAACTATATATTTTTCTTTAAATGAAGAAGAAATAAAAAATTATTTTTATTATTTAAATATTAATAAATAATTCAACCCTAACCAACTAACTAAATCTCAAATATGCTCCTATTCAAAGGTACTGAAAAATTAAAACCCATAAAAGAGAAAAAAATTTCCCTTGAAAAAGAAATTCAAACCCTAACAGAAAACAACATGAACGAAATCTTCGGATTAGATTTCATCAGTTCAGAATTTGCCCTAAATAATCTAAGAATAGATTCTTTAGCTTTTGATAATGAAACAAATTCATTTGTTATCGTAGAATACAAAAGAGACAGAAGTTTTTCAGTTATAGATTAAGGATATTCTTATCTAGCATTATTACTTAATAATAAAGCAGATTTCGTTTTAGAATATAATAATAAAATGAATAAAAATTTAAATAGAAAGGAAGATATAGATTGGTCACAATCCAGAGTCATATTTGTAGCAAATTCTTATACCAGATATCAAAAAGAAGCAATCAATTTCAAAGATTTACCAATTGAATTATGGGAATTTAACAAATATGAAGATAATTTAATTTCTTACAATCCCATAATTAGCAGAAATCCAGTAGAAAGTATAAAAAGTATAACAAAAAATAGTGGAGAAATACAAAAAGTTTCTTCTGAAATAAAAAAATATAAAGTAGAAGATCTATTTAAGGAAGATTGGAAAGAGTCAAAAGAATTATTTGAAGAATTAAGAGAAAAAGTTTTAAATTTAGATAATAGAATAGAGGAAAGCCCAACAAAAAATTATGTTGGTTATAAAATTCAGAAAAATTTATTAGTTGCTACACATATTCAAAAGGGAGGATTAAAATTAGAACTTATAAGAGTTGATGTAGAAGATTTAAAAGATCCAGAAAATAAAGTTAAAAAAATAGATTATAAAAAACTTAAGTTTGGAAAAATGTGTAAATATTCAATTTTTAGCTCTGAAGATATAGATTATGCATTATTTTTAATAAAACAAATTTATAATAAATTTTATATATAAATAATCACTATTTTAAAAAGTTCCTAGTATCCTAGGAACTAGGAACTAAATAAATAAAACCTCTCTCAATCATCACAATGTAAATATATCTGTCAAATTAATTGACAGATATTTTTACAATATACTAGAATAAAAAAAATAAATAAAGCTATTAAATTAAAAAAAATCCCCACATTCCTTAAAAAAATCCGCCAAAAAGAAGGCATAAGCCAAGAATTCCTTGCCAAAAAAATAGGAATATCTCGTCCAACTTATGCCCAAATAGAAAACTCAGAAAGAGAT
>JAIPGT010000015.1 GCA_021735565.1 Patescibacteria group bacterium | reverse complement strand
TTTCCATCTAAATCATAACTATCAGTCTTTTTCCCAAAAGTAATCTCAGCTTCATAAATTTTATCAAGTCCTATCAAATCTTTTAATTTTTTAGTTCCTTTATTTACACCAATTAAAATAAGGCCTGTTGCCATTGGATCTAGAGTTCCTGAATGCCCCATTTTCCTTATTCCTAATTCTTTTCTTAATATTCTTATAACATCAAAAGACGTAATTCCTTTTGGTTTATTAACTAATAAAATATTTTCTTCATTGTCCGTTAATTTTGTGGTCAACAATTTTTGCTTTGTACTGATCAGAGATCGCTTGGTCAAAGATCGTTGATTTGTACTGATCAGCGATCGCTGATCACTACAGTTTATTTTTTTATTCATTTAATTCTTTTAATATTTTTTCTAAATCTAATCCATACATTTCACAAATTTGACCTATTTCTAAAGTTTCCAATTCAAATTGTGCCATTGGACATGTAACACAAGGAACACCGTTCCTGTGTAAAACTTCATTACCTTTTGAACTTTTAATAATTTCACCAAGTTTAGTATTTTTATTAAATTTCATTTGTTTATTGTTTTAAAAATTTAGCTGTTTTTTAGGAAAAATTTATTTTTTATATAGTTTTTTATTTTATATAATATATATGATTATTTAATTAATTAATAATATTATAAAATGAAAATTTTATGTGTAGAAGATAATCAGGAGATATTAAATTTCGTCTCCGCCATACTTAAGAAAGAAGGCCATGCTGTTGATACTTGTATAAATGGTCAAAATGCTTACGAAAAAGCTCGCTTGAATATATATGATTTAATTATATTAGATTATAACCTTCCCTGCAAAAATGGATATGAAATATGTAGAGATTTAAGAAGTATTAATATAAATTCTTACATAATGTTCTTAACTATAAAAAATGATTTATCAGATAAATTAGATTGTTTAAGAATTGGTGGAGATGAATATATAAAAAAGCCTTTCTCTAATTCTGAACTTATTGAAAAAATAAATGTTTTATCTAGAAGGCCTAAAATTTTTTTAAATAAAGTAATAAAATATGATGAAATGACTTTAAATAATAATTCTAAGCAACTTTTTTATTTAACTAAAAAAATTAATCTTACAAAAAAGGAATTTTCTATATTATATTTTTTAGTAATTAATAAAGATATTGTTATATCAAAAGATTTATTAATTGAAAAAATATGGGATATGAATCTTGATCCTTTTTCTAATATTGTTGAAGTTTATATAAGTAAAATAAAAAATAAATTAAAAGAAGAAACTGGAAAGAGTTTTATTAAAAATAAAAGAGGGGTTGGTTATTATATAGGTGATACATTTTAATAAATTATATATTTAAAATTTTTATAGAATTTTCTACATTTTTAATATCTAATTTACTACCACTAATAAGTAATATTGAATTACCTTTCTCTATTATTTTAGCTTTTTTTAGTTCATTAATTAAATGACTTATTTTATTTTTTTTGTTTTCATAATCTATAAAATAACTAACTATACCAAAAGATAATTTAAGCATATTTCTTGTTAATTCATTTTTTGTTATAGCTATTATTTCAGTTTGTAACCTATGACTTGAAATAGCTCTTGCTGTATAACCACTATCCGTTAATATTATTACTTTATCAATTTTATTATTTCTATCAGAATTCAATATATTTGCTGTTGTTTCTACAATTAATTCAGTATGGTTATCAAAAGAAATTTTATTTCTAAAATGTTTTTCTTTTTTATCTTCATTAAATACAACAATCTTATTCATAGTTTGTACAGCCCTTATAGGATGATCCCCCATTGCGGTTTCCCCAGAAAGCATTATAGCATCAGTTTCATTAAAAACTGCATTAGCTACATCCGTAGCTTCTGCTCTTGTTGGTCTAGAATTTTTCACCATAGATTGAAGCATTTGTGTTGCCACTATAACGGAAACGTTTTTCTCTCTGCATTTTTCTATTATTTGCTTTTGTATATATGCTATTTCTTCTATTGGATTTTCTATTCCCAAATCTCCCCTTGCTATCATTATAGAATCAACATTTTCTATAATTTCATCTATATTTTCAAGGGATTCTTTATTTTCTATTTTTGCTATTATACCTAATTCTAGCCCTAATTTCTTTATTTCTTTTTTTAATATATCAATATCTTCTTTATTTCTACAAAAAGAAAGTGCAACAAAATCCACATTAACTTCTTTGGCCATTTTTAACTTTTCATAATCATCATCTATTAAAGAAGGTAGCTTTATTTTTTTACCAGGTAAATTTAGCCCTTTTCTATGTTCTATTACATAATTTTCTCTGGATTTTAATATTAATCCTTTACTATTTTTTTCTATTATTTTAAATTCTTGAAAACCATCATCAATTAAAACTTGATCTCCTACTTCTAAAGATTTAAAAATAATTGGATCACTTACTTTTACTGTAGGAATATGCTCATAAAATTTATCTGATAATAAAAATTCTGCACCTTTTCTAATACATAAACATTCTTCGTTTTTTGTTTCTATTCTAATTTCAGGACCTTGTAAATCTATAAAAATTCCTATTGTTTCATTTAATTTTTTAGCAATATTTCTAGCTCTTTGGATTCTTTCTTTATGCCAATCTACATTACCGTGTTTCATATTAAATCTAAAAACATCAACTCCATTTTTAATTAATTTTTCCATCATTTCTTCAGTGTCTGTTTTTGGGCCTATTGTAGCTATTATTTTTGTTTTTCTCATATCTTTTTTATTAGAATTCTTGGCTTATTATATAATGATTTTGTATAAACAGCAAACATACAAAAACATGTCGTGGCGTGTTTTTATTAAAGTTGTTATAATTAAATCATATTTATAATATAAATAAATGAATAATAAAAAAGCTATTGGTATCTTTGATTCAGGATTTGGCGGGCTTACTGTTATGTCTGAAATTATAAAAGAAATGCCGAATGAAAATATTATATATTTTGGTGATAATGCTAGAGCTCCTTATGGAAACAAATCTAGTGAATTAATAAAAAAATATTCTTTGCAAGATGCTAATTTTTTATTATCTAAAAATATAAAAGTTATACTTATTGCATGTAATACAGCATCTTCTTATGCTCTTTCTTTTTTAAGAAAAAAAATAAAAAATATACCGATATATGGAGTCCTAGAAACGGGAGCACTTGCTTGTGTTTCTAAAACAAAAAATAATAAAGTAGGAGTTATAGCAACTAACGCTACAATAAAAAGTAATTCTTATTTAAATTATATAAAAAGTATAAATAATAATATAGAAGTTTATCAAAAAGCCTGTCCATTACTTGTCCCTATTGTTGAAGAAGGTTTTTCTAATAAAAAAATAATAAAAGAAGTAATTTCCGAATATTTAAAATTTTTTGATGGTAAATCTATAGATACTTTAATGCTTGGATGTACTCATTATCCTATCCTTTTTAATTATTTTACTGAATATTTTGGTAAAAATACTAATATTATAAATTCCGGATTTGAAATTGCTAAAAAATTAAGATTTGATCTTGAAACTTTAGATTTATTAAATATTAGTAATAAAAAACCTAAATATTCCTACTTTACAAGTGATAATGCTCAAAATTTTATTGAAATAAGTAGTTTATTCTTAAATGATATAAAATCTGTTAAAAATATAGATATTGAAAAGTATTAAAAAAGAGCCCTTAGAGGCTCATTTTTTATTTCATGTTCATTACTTCATTTACTATTTTTTTGAAATCTCTTTTCATTCCGTCTTTATTTTTTGCGAATGCTAGATTTGTTTTTAACCATTCTAGTGGACTTCCTGTATCAAAATATTCTCCTTCTATTTTACAAGCATATACATTTTTTTTATTCATATATTCATATATAGCATCCGTTAAAAAAAGCTCATTTGATTTTTTATTTATAGGAGTTTTTTTAAGTATTTGAAATATTTCTGGTGTTAAAATATACCCTCCAAGAGATGCTATTCTGGATTGAGTTTTTTTAGGACCTGGTTTTTCTAAAATTTTGTTTACTTTTATAACTCCATCTTTTTGAGTATCTCCTTCTATAATACCGTATTTTTCTGTGCCCTCATCTTCTACTTCATAAGCAGTAAGAACTGGGGATTTATATTTATAATAAACGTCCATTAATTGTTTTAATCTGGGTTTTTTTGATAAAAATAAATCATCTCCATATAAAACAGCAAAAGGTTCATTCCCAATTAAATGTTCTGCATTTAATATTGGAGTCCCTGTTCCATAAGGACCATCTTGTCTAACATATATAAAATTAGCGAGTTTCGTTATTTTTTCTATTTCCTTGAGTTTTTTTGTTTTATTTCTTTCCTTCAAATTATTCATTAAATCTGGATTTGGAGAAAAATGATCTTCTATAGCTCTTTTATTATAGTTCGTTACTAATATTATATCTTTTATTCCTGATTTTACAGCCTCTTCAACTATATATTGTATAACTGGTTTATCTATTATAGGTAGCATTTCTTTTGGTTGTGCTTTTGTAACTGGGAGGAATCTAGTTCCAAGCCCACCTACGGGTATGATTGCCTTAGTTATAATATGGTTTTTAGGCATTAATTTTATTTAATTTTTATATAAACTATAAAAAGAAACATAATTTAATCTTCCCTTTTAAAAGAAAAAATTCATTTCTTAGTTTTTTACAAAATTAATTTAATGATATCAAATTAAAGATATTTTTTCAATTGTATTTGATAATATTTAACATATAAACATAAATAAAAAAATATATTTTATAAAATAAAAGGAACGCACCTTGGCGCGTTCCCATATATAAATATTATTTTCTGCCTATATAATATTTAGTTATATAATTTATTTAATGTTACATTTGTATAATAATATGTTAAAACATCTATAAAATCGTAATCATCGTTTGCTATAAACCTTTGTGCTCCAACTTGTGATATTCCTACCCCATGTCCATATCTAGTATCATTTACTGTATACGGATCTTCAACTTCTTGTAAATAAGGAACGTCACTTCCTCCCCAAACATCTGAAGTTAGTCTTGTTCTCCCTCCAGCATTTGCTGAATAAAGAGCTTCTATAATTTTACCATCGTAAATTACATATATTCCTCTTGTTTCTTCTACTGCTCTTACAACATTTGGTTGTATCATTTCTCTTTCATATCCTGAATAAGCTTGATCCATAGTTGTTGCCCAAACATGGAAATATTCATTATTATAATTCTTCATTTTTGTTAAATAATGATATGTTGCATATGTTCTTTGTGATACAGCCATTGTTTTTAAATATTCTATATCATTACTATTTGAACTTTCTGAAGAACCCTTCAAATAGTCTGACATATATACTTCATTTATAACCCAAGTTCTATCATATACATCATTATGTCTTAACTCTAAATCTCCTCTATATTTATTATAATTTAATGATAAATTCCAAGATGGTCTATTTTCAAAATTTACTATTTCAAATACACCTCTACTATCGCTATTTACAAATTTTAAATAATCAGCTGTTTCTACAATTCTAACTCCTTCTTTTTCTACTATATATTTATCAGAACTTTCCTCAAAATATATTTTTATTTCTTCATTTGCATTTACTACAAGGTATATATTTCCTGCTTCATTTTCTATATTAAACTGTCTTGTACTTTTTATTACAGCAGGCATTGTTTTATAAGTAACCCCGACCTTTATTTTAAATTCTTCTGTTATATATGGGTGATTATAAAATTCTATATCTTCTATTGTTTCTATATTATTTTCATTAATTACTGTATTATCATCAACTGTATCATTTGTATTTGTATCAGTGTTTGTTTCAGTATTTGTTTCTGAACTATTATCTACTACTGGTTGTACAACTACAGCTTCCTCTATTTTTGGAACCAACGTTAAATATTCTTTATCTGTGACATTGCTATCTAAATGAAATATTCCATTATTTGTATTTTTTAATTTAATTCCATTTTTACTTTGAACATATATCATACCGTTTTTAGTTACTAAATATGATTCTGTTGGAATACTATATCTTATTTGTATTTTTTCATCAGCTGGTATATTTGATAAAATATTACCTGTTTTTGTATCTAATATCTCAAAGTCTTTTGTATTATATACTTCTTGATAATTTTCAAATTCTACTTTTTCTACTTCTGTGTTTATTATATCTGATTGTTTTTTTACATAATCTATTGCAGAAAGTTCCGGCTCTTGATTTATTTCTTCCTCTTCTTCTATCACTTGTTCTTCTTCAGTTTCAGTAATTATTTCTTCACCAATTGTCCCTACTCTGATTTTTCTTATATCTTGATTTGTTATACCAAGTCCTAATTCTTTCATTAAATTGAATGCATCTTCTGGTGTTCCTAAATAATGCATTTCTAGGTTTCCTGGATTTACATAATATGCTTTACCTTGATTATCTACATTAAGTAATATCATTCCAGAAAGTCTACTAGGCGCTATATTATTCCAAGAATTAAAATCTGCTCCTGAAACTCCTAATCCTAATTCTCTCATAATCTCAAATGCATCTTCTGGAGTTCCTAAATAATATCTTGAATTATTTTCTGGATATACATACCATCCAGCTCCATAATTTTCTATTTGTAGTAATATTTTACCTGAAAGATTTTCTGATAATTCTCTATCTATATTTACTGTTAAATCTTTCTCTAATTGTATTAAATTATCCTTATAATCTTGATATGTTAATTCCGATGCTTCCGCATCTTTTACTGTGAATAATGTTAATAATGAATCTTTTTCTATACTAAAGTCTTCTTCTATTTTTATATTATCATTTATTCCTTCAACTATTTCTATTATTTTATTACTATATTTTTTATCTTCTTCTGATATTTTATTTATTTCACTTTCTATTTGATTTGAAATATTTTTTTTGTATAAAAATTCTTCTTCTAGAAATCTCATCACTGAAGAACTAACTGATACTATTAAAAAACAGCTTAAGAATATTTTAAATATATTTGTTTTATTTTTCTGTTTTTGTTTCATATGTTTTTTGTTTTTGTTTTTGTTTTTTTATAAACTCATGTTTTTTACATAGGTTTATGTTTTTTATATTTTGAGTGAAGTTTATTTGGCAGAATTAAATAAATTTGACTCAAATTTATTGGCAAGGAATTATTTCACCTTTGCAGATGCAAGATTGTTGAATATATAGTCATAAAGCCTGATATAATCCTGATACAAATTAACTAATTTTGCTTTGATTAATTTGTGTTTGTATTCTTCTTTAGTATATAAAGAAAAATTATGCGATTAAATCAATTAGCTAGATTTCTATGTATTCGTCTTGCATGCTGTATAAGATAAAATAAAATCCTTGCCGTTTTTGTCGGTCAAGGAATTATTTCATCTTGGTAACAGATATAAGGTTTGATAAGTATATAGTTATTAAGCCTGATATAATCTTTAATGTGATGTTTTAAGTATTAATCTTGATTTGACTCTTGATTAAGAACTTAATTACACTTTGTGAAGATAAATACTAACTTCGATTTGACTCTTGATTAAATACTTAGTCCACATTATGCTTTAAATACTAATCTTGATTTGACTCTCGATTAAATATTTAATTACACACCTTATAAACTTTAAACTTTGGATTGGAATCCTGATTTATTATTTACACTTATATAGATTTAACTTTTGATATAAATATCTTGATTAAGATCTATATACTACATATTATAAACTCTTTTTCGTGAGAAATTAAGTTGTAATACTAGATTAAGTCACTGACTAGATTTTTATATATTCTCTTACATACTGTATAAGATAAAATAAAATCCTTGCCATTTTTGTAGGACAAGGAATTATTTTACCTTTGCAGATGCAAGAGTTGTGAATATATAGTTATGAAGCCTGATATAATCCTTGATATAAATTAAATAATTTTGCTTTGGTTAATTTATGTTTGTATTCTTCTTTAGTATATAAAGAAAAATTATGCGATTAAATCAATTAGCTAGATTTCTATGTATTCGTCTTGCATGCTGTATAAGATAAAATAAAATCCTTGCCGATGGAAACAAGGATGGGTATAAACTTTTTGAATTTATCCCCTGGTTTATATGTTTGATGAATGAGATATAATTTTACACTTTCATCAAATACACCACGAAATAAATTACCTTTTTACTATCTTAGAGCTTTTCTATGTTAAAGGTAAGATTTTTTCCTTGTTCCAATATTCTTTTTTAAAAGAACTTTTTGAGAATAATTATTTTATATATTTATTAAACTAATTCGACTTATATTAGTTAGAAGTTTTTAAAATCTTCTTATAAAATAAAATCCCATTGTAAGAAACAATAGGAACTAATTATTATTATATAATCTCTATATCTATTTTACTTTTTTATCGATAATTAATATGTTTGATGTTTTGACTAGCTATAATATCGATTATTTTCGTTTTGTTTTGTTTTGTTCTAGTAAAATGAATAGTGATTTATTTTTTTAAATATCTCATTTGTTTAAAACAGGATATTTTTTTGTTCCTTATAACTCGTATTTTTATACAGGTTATAAATTTTTGTTTCCCTATAACTAAACCTTTCTTAAGTTTGTTACAGCTTTAGTATATCATCTTTTTTACCTTTTGTAAAGATTTTATATATAAATATTGGCTAGTTTTGGGTTATTTTATATGTGAATAATTTTTGTGTTCATATATCTATATAATAAAAAAAATACCCTATATACAAGGGTATTTTATTTAAATTCTGATTATTCTAATATATGAACATCATTAACTGTTTTATATGAATATATTTCATTCATAGAAAACCATAAATATATTTCTTTATCTGCGTTTTCTTTTGAATCAGATGCATGTATTAAATTTTTTACTCCTATATCTTTTTTATTAGAATAATTATAACTTACATGTGCAAAATCTCCTCTTATTGTTCCAGGGGTTGCTGATTTTGGCTCTGTACTACCTACCATCATTCTAACTTCATCTATGGCTTCTATTCCTTCAATTACCATTGCTATAACTGGACCTACATGGCTTATAAAATCTACCATTTGTTTTTTTATTTTTTCTCCCTTTCTTTCTCCTAAATCTCCGTAATGTCTATCTGCTAGATCTTCATCTGCCCATAACATTTTCATGGCAACAATTTTTAAACCTGCATCTTCAAATCTTTGTATTATTCTTCCAACTATACATCTTTGAACTGCGTCTGGTTTTAGCAAGACTAATGTTCTTTCTAATAATTCATTTTGTTTTTCTTCCATATTTTTATTAATTAATTTTTATATTTATGTATAATATCAGAAAAAACATTTAAAATAAAGTAGGAACGCGCCGAGGCGCGTTCCTCACAATATTTAACAATCAATGTTATTTATATAATAATATTTTTATTTAAAAATTGGGTGGAACAGGACGACAAAGTCGTCCTGTTCCTACATGTTTTATATAATAATGTTTATATTTAAAAAGGAACGCGCCACGGCGCGTTCCCATATATTTTATATAATAATGTTTTGTATTATCCAACAACAGCTAACATTTGGTTCATAACGAAGCTTGTGATAGCATATGCTGCTGCTATTATTACTATTCCTATTGCTCCTGATACCATGAGCTTTATAGCACTAGTAATTTTAGCTTCAGCTCCTCCTGAAGTCATCCATTTAACTCCTCCTATCACTACTATAACAAGAGCTGCAGTTCCTGAAATACCTAATATTATTTTAATAGTATTCCCTACCATTGCAGGAACAGAAGTATCTGTAGCAAGACCAGCATCCCCTGCTGTTGAAGTTGTGGAATCTATAGCTCCTTGAAGACCCGCAGTAGCAGCACTACAAGTTCCCTCGGTCGGAGAAGATGCTGTCCATTTACAATCAATAAAATTTTCACAAGCTGATTTAGTATTATAAGTACCGCATGTTACAGCAGCACTAGCTACTAAACTAAAGTTTAGTACCAAAGCTATAGTTAATGCTAAAGTTGAAAATATCTTAACTTTTTTATTTTTCATACCCTTTTTATTTATTATTTAATTAAGGTTTTATTTTTTATATATTAATATTATA
>JAIPGT010000001.1 GCA_021735565.1 Patescibacteria group bacterium | reverse complement strand
TTAATTCTGTTCAATATACTGTTTCAAAAGAAACTAATTTAATAGATTTTGAAGAAATTAGAAAAACTGCAATAGATTCAAAACCCAAAGTTATAATATGTGGTTATACTGCTTATCCTAGAGAAGTTGATTTTAAAAAATTTAAAGAAATTGCAGATGAAGTTGGAGCTTTTCTTATTGCTGATACATCTCATATAACAGGTCTTATAGCTGGTGAAGTTCATCAATCCCCTTTTGGATTTGCTGATATAGTAACTTCTACATCACATAAAACATTAAGAGGCCCTAGAGGTGCTTTTATTATGAGTAAAACTGAAGAAATAGCAAAAAAAGTTGAAAAAACAGTTATTCCTGGTCTTCAAGGTGGACCTCATAATCATACTACTGCTGCTATGGCTGTTTCTTTTGCTGAAGCTAATACTGAAAATTTTAAGAATTATGTAAATCAAATAGTAAAAAATGCTAAAAAACTTGCTTTAGAATTAAATAATAGAGGTTTTAATTTAATAACTGGAGGGACTGACAATCATTTAATTTTGATTGATACTATAAAATCTAAAAATATTATAGGAAAAGATGCATCTTTAGCCCTTGCTAAATCTGGAATTATCTGTAATGCTAATACCGTTCCTTTTGATACTAGATCTCCTATGTCGCCTTCTGGTATAAGAATAGGAACTCCTGCTATTACAACTTTAGGATTAAAAGAGGATGATATGATTATTATTGCTGATTTTATGGATAAAATTTTAGAAAATTATAATAATGATGAATTACTTTTAAAAATTAGAGAAGAAATTAGAAATTTTGTTTTAAAATTTAATTTAGATTTTTAATATGCAATCTGAAAGTATAAAAAAAATAACAGATTTTATTTTTAAGGAAACTGAAATACCTAAAAAAGTAGATCTTATTTTTGTATTAGGAAATGATTTTGAAGAACAAATGAAAGATGTTTTTAAATTATATAAAAAAGAAATTTCTGATAAAATTTTAATTTCTGGCTTTGGTGATACTGATGTAACTAGATCTGAAGCTTCAATATTAAAAGAATATGGTATTTCTTTAGGAATACCTGAAAATATTTTTATATTAGAAGAACATGCTTCTAATACAAAACAAAATATTCAATTTTCTATTCCTATAATAGAAAAAGAAATTAATTTAAAAAATTTAAAATCTATACTTTTTGTTTGTAAGGCTTTTCATACTCAAAGGGTTTTTATGACTGCAAGAAAATTTTTACCAAAAAATATAAAATTATTTTTTTATCCTATAACAGATGAAAGGAATATAACAAAAAATAATTGGTATAAAAATGAAAATTCTGAATTTATAGTTTTAAATGAAATAAAAAAAATTGGAGAATATTCTTTAACTAAAAATATAAGCATTAATTAGTTATTTATGAAGGTTTTTATACTTGCTGGAGGTTTTGGAACTAGACTTGGAAATTTAACAAAAAATACGCCTAAGCCCCTTATAAATATTAATGGAAAACCAATATTGGAATGGATTATATTAAATTTAAAAAAATATAATTTAAAAGATATTACAATTTCTACTCATTATTTATCTAATAAAATTTTAGAATATTTTGGTGATGGATCTTTATTTGGAGTTTCTATATCTTATTTATTTGAAAAAGAGCCTTTAGGAACTGGCGGTGCTATTTTAGAATTTTCTAAAAATGTAGATGATGAAAATTTTATAGTTATAAATGGAGATAATTTAGCTGATTTTAATTGGAAAAAAATAATAGAAGATTTTATAAAAAATAAAACAGAGGTTCTTCTAACATTAAATAAAGTTTTAGATGTTTCTGAATTTGGAGTTGCTAAAATAGAAAAAAATAAAATTATTGATTTTATTGAAAAACCTAAAAAAGAAGATGCTCCCTCTGATTTAATAAATAGTGGAGCTTATATAATAAATAAAAATTCTTTAAAGATTTTACCAAATGGAAAATCTTCTATAGAACGAGATTTTTTTGAAAAAATTACAAAAAGAGGTATGATTTCTTATTCTATACATGAGGGTTTGTGGTTCCCAACTGATAATATTGAGAGATTAAGTAAAGCTAAAAAAAATTGGAAAATATGAAAAATTTAAATAAATTTCTAGAATTAAAAGGTGAAAAAAAATTTAGAATAAAACAAATAACAGAGTCAGTTTATAAAAATAGTATTATATCTTTTTCAGATATGTCTTTTTTATCTAATGATTTAAAAAAAGAATTGGAAAAAAATATAAAAATATTAGATTTTATAGTTTTAAAAATTATTGGAAAAATAGAAGATAATTTTTTAAAGGCACTTTTAAAATTAGATGATGGTAATTTAATAGAAACTGTTTTAATATCTCCTAAACCTGGAATTTGGAGCTGTTGTATCTCTTCTCAGGTTGGATGTCCTTGTAATTGTAGTTTTTGTGCTACTGGTAAAATGGGATTTATAAGAAATTTAACTGATAAAGAAATATACGATCAAGTTTTATTTTGGAATAATTTTATAAAAAATAATGAATTAATTGATTCTAAAAGAGTTGATTTTATAGTTTATATGGGTATGGGAGAACCATTTTTAAATTATAAAAATGTAAAAGATAGTTTAGAAATTTTAACTAATAAAAATTATTTTCATTTTGGAAGTAGAAATATTTCTATTTCTACAATAGGAATTAAAGATAAGCTACCAGTTTTTTCTAAAGAATTTCCTCAAATAAATTTAGCTATTTCTTTACATTTTTCATCTGACGAAAAAAGATTTAAATATATGCCTTATACTATAAATACAAATTTAAAAGATTTAAAAAATTTTTTAGATAAAAGATTGTTGAAAAATAAAAGAAAAGTATTTTTAGAATATATAATGATAAAAGATATAAATGATAAAAGAGAAGATTTAAATAATCTTATAAATTTTATTAGATTAATAAATAATTATTATTTATTACATGTTAATTTAATTCCTTGTAATAATAATGATATAGGATTTTTACCTTCTGAAATGGATAATATTTTATATTTTAAAAATAATTTAAATAAAGCTAATATTAATACCACTATAAGAAAAAGTTTAGGAGAAGAATATTATTCTGCTTGTGGTCAACTTGCAAATAAATAAAAAAATATGAGAATTTTAATAACCGGAGGAGCTGGTTTTATAGGTTCTAATCTAGCTATTAAATTAAATACTTTGGGTCATGAAATAATAATAATTGATAATTTATCAACTGGTTTTTTATATAATCTAAAAAATATAAAAAACAATATTATTTTTGAAAATGAGGATATATTAAATAGAGAAAAAATATTTAAAATTTTTGAAAAATATAAACCTGAATACGTATTTCATTTAGCTGCTCAATCTAGTGTTTCTAAATCTTTAAAAAATCCTGATCTAGATATGAAAATAAATTATGAAGGTTCTAAAAATATAATAGATGCATCTTCTTTTTTTAATATTAAAAAAATTATTTATTCTGGATCTGGAGGAACTTATTATGGAGATTATTATAAAGATAAAAATATTATTAATAATTCTAGATTAAATTTAGAAAAATTAGCACCAAAAGAATTTAATAAGAAAAATCCAATTTCTCCTTATGGTATAAGTAAAGCAAAAGTTTTAGATTTATTAAAAAATCAAAATAAATTAATATGGACTGCTCTTATGTATGGAAATGTATATGGACCCATGCAAAATCCTTATGGTGAAGCTGGGGTTATTTCTATATTTTCAAAAAAAATGTTATTAAATAAAGCCCCAATAATATATGGAAATGGTGAATGTATAAGAGATTATATTTTTGTAGATGATGTTGTTTCTGCTAATATAATAGCTTTAGAAAAAGGAAATAATGAAATGTTTAATATATCAAATAATAAAGGTTATACTACTATAGAGATTTATAAAATGTTAAAAAATTTAATAAATTATAAAGGAGATTTTATAAAAGAATCTTATAGAGATGGGGATGTTTTAATTAGTATTTTAAATATAGAAAAAGCAAAAAATATATTAGATTTTAAACCTAAATATAAAATAAATGATGGTTTAAAAAAAATTATAGAATATATAAAAGATAATTAAAAATTTTTAATAATGAAAAAAATAGATTTAGAAAATTTAAGTAAAGAAAAAAAAGAAAAAATTATAGATGGAGAATTAATTTCTGATCAAATAAAACATGAATTAATTAGAAAAATTCAAGCAGGAATTAAAAAAAATTTAGCAGCAGTATTAATTGGAAATAATAAAGAATCAAAAACATATATTAAGTTAAAGAAAAAGTTTGCTAAAGATATAGGGGTTGATTTTTTCGATTATTTTTTAGATATAAATTCTACACAAGAAGAAGTTGAGGAATGTTTAAATTTTTTAGCAAATGATTTTGAAATAGATGGAATATTATTACAACTCCCTCTTCCGAAAAAATTTAACACTCAAAAAATTTTAAATCATATTCCTCCTGAAAAAGATGTTGATGGATTTTTAAAAAATACTTCATATAAACCAGTTCTTGTAAAAGCGGTTTTTAAAATTATACAAGAAATGGATTTAAATTTGGATAATAAAAATATTGTTTTAATATATAATTCTGATGTATTTGCAAATAAAGTTGAAGAAAATTTTATAGAAAAAAATAAAAACATTAATTTTAAAAAAATATTATTTAATAAAAATAATATTTTGGAAATTAAAAATGAAATTAAAAAATCAGATCTTGTTATAAGTTGTGTTGGAGAAAAAGAATTTATAAAAAAAGATTTTGTAAAAAAAGATTCTTTTATTATAGATATAGGCGTAACTCATGAAAACAATGAAACTTTTGGAGATGTTGATTTTTTTGAAGTCATAGAAAAAGTTAAATTTATTACACCACCTATTAAAGGTATTGGACCTATTACTGTTGCTATGTTGTTTGAAAATTTGATTAATTTTAAATAACAAAAGATATCCCTTTTATAGGGATATCTTTTGATCAAAACAAAATTATGAAATTATTTATAATTTCATATATTAATAACTTTAATTACTAATATATAAATTTATACTTTTGGTATTTATAAATTATCTTTTAATAAAAATAACTTATAAATACCATAAACAGTTTGAATAAAACCCTTTTTTAAAGACTTATTTTTGTATTTTTAGTCTTTTATGTGTATAATTTATATATCTATATATAATATAATGGTTTTATTCTTAACTTGTTTACAGTATGTAGGCTTTTGTATTGCTTTCAATACAACAAACTACATAATGTAAAAGATATATAGTTATATCATATTTCTTATCTTTTGTCAATACTATGGCTGATTCTTATTTTAAAGAAATTTATAATTTTTTTCAAAACCCCCTATTAAATAGCTCTGGGGGGAATTTTTTGATTATCGATAGAAATATTAAAAAAGAAGAAGTTGAAAATTCTTTTTTATTTTTTTTACTTTTTTATAATAAAAAATTTAATATATATAAAGAAATAAATTTAAAATTATTAATCTCTATAATAAATAATAGTAACTTTATTTGTATTTTATATGAAGATGAAATTAATAATATTGCTGTTCCAGATAAAAAATATTTATTAGAAAATATATTAGAAATAAATACAAATTCTGATTTAAAAATTAATGATATTTTAAAAATATTATTAAAAAATGGTTATGATTATTCCCCTAATTTTAATTTAGATAATTCTGAATTTAAAAATATTGGAGATATAATTGAATTGAAAGAATTTTATTCTGATAATTTATATAGAATAGAATTTTTTGGTAAAAAAATAGAAAAAATATCAAAAATATCAAATATAAAAAAAGACATATTAGAAGTATTAAATAAAATAAATATCTATCCTTCGCAAAAATTATTAAATTATAATTTAGATAAATTTTCTCTAGACTTATATTCTTATATAAATAAGAAGGATATTATTAATCTTAAAAATTCATCAAATATTATTTATTTAGATAAATATAATTATAATTTTACAAAAATTAAAAAAGATTTTAAAGAATTTTTTAATAATAATTATTCTATATTTTTATTCTCAAAAAATAAAGATGAAATAAAAAAAATATTATTTGATCAAAAGATAAGAATAGAAAATATAAATTTTTATGATTATAAAAATAATGAAATAATAAATTCTTTTATAGATAAAAAAAATAAAGTGATATTTTTATCTGATTTGGATTTATTTAATAAAGATTATTCTAAAAATAAGGATATAGATTTAAAATCAGATTTTCAAAAGAAGGTAAAAAAAAGAAAAAATAGATTAAAATATTTTTTACAAGAAATAAAATATGGTGATTATGTAGTTCATGCTGAACATGGAATAGCAAAATTTAAAGGTATTTTTAAAAAAGAAATTCAAATGCAAAAAAAAGATTTTGCATTACTTGAATATGCTGATTCTGATAAACTTTATGTTTCTATAGAAAATTTAGATAAAATAGATAAATATATAGGAAAAAGTAATCCAAAAATTTCTAGACTTTCTGAATCTACTTTATGGATTTTAAAAAGAAAAAAAATAAAAGAAGATACCTTTTTATATGCAAAAGAATTATTAAAAATATTAGCAAAAAGAGAAACTAGAATTGCTATATCTATGAAAAGAAATGGTATTTCTGAAGATGAATTTGAAAATTTATTTAAATATGAAGAAACAAAAGATCAAAAAAAATCTATTTTAGATGTTTATAAAGACTTAGAAAAAAATAAACCAATGGATAGATTAATTTGTGCTGATGTTGGATTTGGTAAAACAGAAGTAGCTATGAGAGCTGCTTTTAGAGTTGCTTCTAATAATTATCAAGTTGCTATTTTATGTCCTACTACAATTCTTTCTCAGCAACATTATGATAATTTTATTAATAGATTCTCTAAATTTGATTTTAAAATTTGTATATTAAATAGATTTTTAGAAAAAGATAATAAAAAAAATAATGTTTTAGAAAAAATAAAAAATGGTTATTATGATATAATTATTGGAACTCATAGATTACTTTCATCTGATTTAGAATTTAAAAATTTAGGACTTTTTATTATTGATGAAGAACAAAAATTTGGATCTATATCAAAAGAAAAAATAAAAAATTATCATAAAAATAATATACACCTTTTAACTATGACAGCCACACCTATTCCTAGAACATTAAATTTATCTCTTTCTGGAATAAGAGATATTTCTGTTATAGAAACTCCTCCATCAGGAAGAAAAAATATAGACACTTTTGTTTTAAAATTTGATAAAGAAAAATTAAAGGATTGTATTTTAAAAGAAAAGAATAGAAATGGACAATGTTATTATTTATTTAATAAAGTTGAAAAAATTTATTATAAGAAAAAAGAATTAGAAGAATTATTACCTAATATTTCTTTTGGAGTTTTGCACGGTAAAATGAATGAGGCTGAAATTTCTAAAACAGTTTCTGAATTTGATAATAAAAAAATAGATGTTTTAATATGTTCTACTATTATTGAAAATGGTATAGATATGCCAAATGTAAATACTTTAATCGTAGAAAACTCTCCTATGTTTGGACTTTCTCAACTTCATCAAATAAGAGGAAGGGTTGGAAGATCTGATAAAAAAGGTTATGCATACTTTTTTTATAAAAATGAAGAAAATTTATCTGAAACAGCAAAAAAAAGATTACAAATACTTTTAGAAAAAAGTGAACTCGGAGATGGTTTTAAAATAGCATCTTCTGATATGGAAATAAGAGGTGTTGGAAATATTTTAGGAAAAAGCCAACATGGAAATGTTAACTATATAGGTATTAATTTATATACTAGATTATTAAATCAATCTATAAATGAATTAAAATCTGGAGAAATTGAAGATGATATAGATTTTAAAACTAATATCTCCCTACCAATAGATTATAATCTTCCAGAAAGTATTATATCTCTGGAGAAAAAAATAAATGTTTATCAAGAAATGTTGTTTTTAAATGATGAAAAAGAAATTGATGATTATATTAAGAATAAAATTATTAAAAATAAAAAAATTGATAAATTAAATTTAGAAAAATTAAATAATTTAAAATATATTATATTATTAAAAATAATTTCTTCTGAATTAAAAATTACGGATATTAAATATTATAAAAATAAAATATCTATAATATTTGAAAATAATATAGATAAAAATCTAATGGAAAAAATAATAAATAATTACAAAAATTTTATTATTAAAGATAAAGAAATAAAAATAAATATAAATAATTTAGAAAAAAATTATTTAAAAAATCTTGTTGAGATATTGTCTTAAAAAAATATTTAGGCCAACCATGGTTGGCCATTACATATTACATATTTGAAAATGCCATTATTATTCCTGCAGAAACCCCAGCATTTAATGACTCTATATTTTCTGATATTGGAATACTAATAATTTCTTTTGAATTTTTAATTATATCTTCTGATAGACCATTACCTTCATTCCCTATTGCTAAAATAAAATCTTCTGGAAATTTAAATTTATTTATATTTTTTCCATTCATATCAGCAGATATTAAATTATTTTTATATAATATTTTTTCATCTTCTATAAAAAATATTTTTATTTTTTCTAATGATCCAGCTGAGCTTCTTATAGTTTTTTCATTATAAATATCACAAGTTCCCTTTCCAAAAATTATTCCATCAAAATTAAATGCAACAGCTGATCTTATTATTGTTCCTATATTTCCTGGATCTTGTATATTATCTAAATAAATAAATTTACCAGATTTAATTTTTTCTGAATCTTTTATAATTTTATAATTCATTTTCATAACACTAATAATTCCTTGAGTATTTTTTGTTTGTTTTATTTTTTCAAAAATATTATTAGAAATTATTTCAAAATTTGATTTTGTATTTTTTAATTTAGAAATATTAAATTTTTCATTTATATATATTTCTTTTATATTTTCTGAATCATTAATAAATTTTTCACCCTCTAAAATATATTCTTTATTATCATATCTATATTTTTTAGAATTTATTAATTTTTTTATATGTTTTATTTTTTTGTTTTCTTTTGAAATAATCATTATATTTTATTTATATATTATAGGGATATGATAATATTTTATTATATTTAAAGATTGATTACAATAAATGATATTTTTTATTTTTTAAAAAAATTATTTTATAAATTTTGTAGGGACCAACGATAAAAATATTATAAAGAACAGGACGATGAAATCGTCCTGTTCCTACATTAAATATTTATGATTCAATTTATTTTTTTCCAAAAACTTTTTTACTTTTAGATAACATTAATTTTGTTTTTAT
Organism: Patescibacteria group bacterium; assembly: GCA_021735565.1. The sequence goes on along the minus strand of JAIPGT010000001.1, from coordinate 43,557 downwards.
TACTGTGTCTGAATTTAATGAAATAGAATCTATCTTATTTTTTACTAAAAATTCTGCAAAATCTGGAAAGTCTGATGGAGCTTGACCACAAATTCCTATTTTCTTTTTATTCTTTTTAGCAATTTCTATAGCTTGTTTAATTAAAGTTTTGACTGCATCATTTCTTTCATCATATACATGTGCTACTAAAGAAGAATCTCTATCAACTCCGAGTGTAAGTTGAGTTAAATCATTAGATCCAATTGAAAATCCATCAAATATTTTAGAGAATTCATTCATTAAAATCACATTTGAAGGTATTTCTACCATCATATAAACCTCTAACTTATTTTCACCCCTCTTCAATCCATATTTTTCCATTATTTCTATAACTTTTTTACCTTCTTCTACGGTTCTACAAAATGGAATCATTACTAATATATTATCAAGTCCCATTTCTTCTCTAGCTTTTTTAATAGCTTTACATTCTAATCCAAATTCTTTTTCAAACTCAGGATCATAATATCTAGAAGCACCTCTCCAACCTATCATTGGATTATGTTCTACTGGTTCATATTCTGTTCCACCTATTAAATTAGCATATTCATTTGTTTTAAAATCGGAAAATCTTACTATAACTGGTTTTGGATAAAAAGCAGCTCCTAATCTAGCTATTCCTTCAGCCAATTTATCTACATAAAAAGATGATTTTGATTTATATCCTTTAGTTATTTCTTCTATTTGTTTTTTAACTGTTTTATCTTTTATTTTAGAAAAATTAAGCAATGCTTTTGGATGAACTTTTATATAAGTATTTATAATAAATTCCTCTCTTGCTAATCCAACTCCATCATTTGGTATAAAAGATGTTGCAAAAGCTATTTCAGGATTAGCAATATTCAACATTACTTTTGTTTTTGTATCTTTTATTTTATTTAAATTAGTTTTTTTGATTGAAAATTTTAATTCATTTTTATATACTTTTCCAGATTCACCTTCTGCACAAGATACTGTTATTTTTTGATTATTCTTTATTTTTTCAGTACCATCTACTGTTCCAACAATGCAAGGTATTCCTAATTCTCTAGAAATTATAGCAGCATGACAAGTTCTACCACCTGAATTAGTAACTATTGCTGATGCAATTTTCATAATTGGTTCCCAATCTGGATCAGTCATTTCTGTAACCAAAACTTCACCCTTTTTAAAACTAGTTATTTGACTTACATCTTTTATTATATGAGCTTTTCCTGATCCTATTCTTGACCCTACAGAAGCTCCAGAAACTATTAAATCTCCTTTTTCTTCTAAAATATATTCTTCTAAAACATTTTTATTTTTTTGAGATTGAACTGTTTCTGGCCTAGCTTGAACTATATATAATTTTCCAGTTTCTCCATCTTTAGCCCATTCCATGTCCATTGGTTTTTTATAATGATCTTCAATAACACAAGCCCATTTAGCAAGTTTTAATACTTCTTTATCTGTTATAGAAAATTTATCTTGATCTACTTTTGAAACTTTTACATCTTTTGTTTGAATTTTAGCTCCATCTTCTGCATAAATCATTTTTATTTCTTTTGACCCGATACTTTTTCCTATTATTGAATTTCTATTTTCTTTTAATCCTTTTTTCCAAATATAAAATTCATCTGGTGAAACTTTACCTTGAACTATATTTTCTCCAAGTCCATATATTGAATTTATAATAACTGCATTTTCAAATCCTGATTCTGTGTCTATTGAAAACATAACACCTGAAGATGATAAATCAGAACGAACCATTTTTTGAACCGTTATAGATAAACCAACTTTAAAATCAGAAAATCCTTTTTCATGTCTGTAAGATATTGCTCTATTAGTAAATAATGAAGCAAAACATTTTTTACAAGCTTCCAATAATTCTTCTTCTCCTTTTATGTTAAGGTAAGTTTCTTGTTGCCCAGCAAAAGAAGCATCTGGTAAGTCTTCTGCTGTTGCAGATGATCTAACTGCAACATCTACTTCTTTTGTTTTATATTGTTTACAAAGTTTTTTATAGGCTTCACAAATTGATTCTTCTAATTCTTTTGGAAAAGATAAATTAAGTATAGTATTTCTAGCTTTTCTTCCTTTATCCATTAATTCTCTGATATCGTGGGTATTTATTTTATCTAATATATTTTTTATTTTAGCTTTTGCTCCTGTTTTTTCTAAAAGATAAAAATAAGAATAAGCAGATATGGCAAATCCTCCTGGAACTTCAACCCCTTTTGGCTTTAATTTTCTATACATCTCCCCTAAAGATGCATTTTTACCTCCAACTAATGGAACATCTTTAATGGATATTTCATCAAACCAAAGAATAAATTCTTTTTCTTTTTTTATTTTCTTATCTTTAAAAGAAGAATCCTTTTTTTCTAAGGAACTCTTTTGAACCTTTTTTTTGTTTGCCATAAAAAATATTTTACCTTTTTAAAATTATTTTCTTTATTATAACATTTTTTTACTTTGTTTTTAAATACTTATTTACATAAGTAGCAGAAACTGCTCCCATGGCTTCAGCAGTTATTACTTGTTTTAATTCACAAAATCCAGTTGTTATATCCCCTGCTGCAAAAACTCCTTTTTTAGAAGTTTCACAGTATTTATTAACTTTTATAAAATTATTTTCAAATTCTATATTTAAATTTTGAAATAAAACAGATTGAGGTATTAATCCAATTTCTATAAAAACCCCAGAAACTTCAATTTCTTTTTTTGTGTTTGTGATTATTTTTTCAACCATTTTTTCTCCTTTTATTTCTTCTATTTCCGTTTCATATAAAATTTCTATTTTTTTATTTTCTTCCACTTTTTCTATGATACTTTTATCTTCAGTTGATGGAGAACATTTTCTACAAATTAAATAAACTTTTTCTGCAATCTCTGCTAAATATAATGCTGAATTAAATGCAGAATCTCCACTACCTAAAACTACTACTTTTTTATTTCTGTATAAAAATCCATCACAAGTAGTACAATAAGTAACTCCTTTTCCTATAAATTCTTTTTCACCTTTTATATTCGCTTGTCTTTTTTCTGTTCCTGTTGCTAATATTAAGCTTTTTGCTTTTATATTTTCACCATCTTTTGTTGAAATAAAAAATAAATTATCTATTTCAGATATTCCCAATACTTCGTCTTCTTTTATTTCACATTCTTTATATTTTTCTAGATGTTTTACAATTTTATTTGTAAAATCTATGCCACTTATATCTTCTATTCCAGGATAATTATCCATTAAATGTGCAGTGGTAATCATTCCTCCTTTTGTTTTACCAATTATCATGCTACTCAATTTATACCTAGAAGCATAGATTCCAGCAGTAATACCAGCTGGACCAAAACCTATAATAACTACATCAAAAATTTTTTCTTCCATAATAATTTAATTTTATTTATCAATTATTATATTGATTTATTGTATTTTAAATTAAATAATCGTTTTATATAAACACACCACGTCGGGTTCCTACATTTTTAATTAAATAATTATTTTTATTGGTCAGCGATCGCTGACCACTACAATTACCTTTAATACAATTACCTTTAAAATGGTTTTTGTAAAATACAAATATTTTAAATTAAATAATCGTGTTTATAACTTCTAATATTCTTTCTTTTGAGGTTAACCCTATTATTTCTTCTTTTACTTCTCCATCTTTTATAATTTTAAGACAAGGAATACTCATAATATTGAATTCTACTCCTAATTCTTGTTCTTGATCTACATTAACTTTAAATACTTTAAAATTAGTAGCTTCTTCTGATAAATTTTGTAATATTGGAGTCATCATATTGCAAGGAGCACACCAAGGAGCCCAAAAATCAACAATAGAAACACCCTCTTTTACTGATTCTTGAAAATTTTCTTTTGTAAGTTCTATAATATCCATATTTTTATATTTAAAAAATTATTTTTATATAATATCATAATTTTACATTTTAACAAATTTGACTTAATTATTACTTAATACTATAATTTTTTATTACACAACAGAATAAAGAATAATAATTAAAATAATTTTTATGAATAATAAAATAAACAATATCTCAGAAATTTTAAAAGTATTGGACGTTAGTAAAAATATATTAATTATTTTTAATAATGATAATTCAGATATTTTAATGTCTTCAATTTGTTTATCTTATTATCTAGAAAAAACACAAAAAAATATTGATCTAGTCTCAGAAAATACAAAAATAAATTCTAAATATGATTTCTTAAATATAGAAAACAAAATAAAAAATACTTTAAAATCTGATAATAAATTTACTATTATTATAGATACAAAAGAAAATAAAGCTAAAGAATTAAGTTATGAGCCTAAAGAAAATTCAATAGAAATTTATTTATCTGGAGAAAATAGAAATTTTGAAGAAACTGATATTAAGTTTTTAAAAGATTCAAAAAAATATGATCTTATTATCACTTTAGGAATTTTAGATATAAAAAATTTATCTAAAATATACAATGAAAATGTTGATTTATTTTATAATACTCCAATAATAAATATAGATAATAATATTTCTAATGAGAGGTTTGGACAAATAAATATAATAGAAGCTCAATATAGAACTATATCTGAACTTGTTTTTGATATAATATCTCAAAATAACCCTGATATTATAGATACAAAAATTTCTAATTTGTTATTGACTGGAATTATAGATAAAACATCTGGATTTAAATTTTCTTCTATAAGTCCAAATATAATGTCTACTTCATCTATGTTAATAGAAATTGGTGCCGATAGAGAAAATATTATAAAAAATTTATATAGAACAAAAACAGTAAGCTCTTTGAAATTGTGGGGTAAAATTTTATCTAATATGAAATATAAAGACTCTGGAATTCTTTGGTCTTATTTGATAGAAGACGAAAAAAATCTTGATATTTCGAATTTTAAATTTAGTGATATTTTTAATGAGTTAGTTTCAGAAATTCCTAAAATTAAAATTGCATTACTTTTTATAAAAAAGGAAAATGTAATAGAAGTTCAAATAATTACTACAAAAAAATATAATGCTTTTGAATTAACAGAAGAATTTAAAGGAGTTGGAAATGATAGCGAATCTAGTTTTGCTATATCTAGTAATGATTTAGATCAGGTTGTTTCTATAATAATAGATAAATTAAATAAAAAAATTAGTAACTAAGAGAAGAGAAAAATTTTCCAAAATTAGACATAAAAGAAGGCCCTAAAAGATTTGCAAAGATCATAATTCCTATTATTATAAGCATTAAACCTAATAATTTGTATATCAAATTACTTGCTCCTGGACCCCATTTTTCCTCTGCCCAATCTATTCTTCCAAATGTTTTTAATAATGATAAGCTTTTCCATACCATTAAAAATCCTCCCAATATCATTAATATACCTATTATTTTATTACCCATAATTTTTCATTATTTTTTTATTTATTTAAATATTATAGCATTTTCTTGTATTTTTATTAAAAATGTTTTATAATTTTTTATATATTTTTGTTAAGGGTGTATAGCTCAGCTGGTTAGAGCGCGACTCTTATAAAGTCGAGGTCCCCGGTTCAAGTCCAGGTACACCCACCGGTATTAATATTATTGATTTTATTTTTTCTCTATGATAATATTTTATCATGTTTAAGGGCCCTTAGCTCAGTTGGCTAGAGCGCCTCGTTTGCACCGAGGAGGTCGCAGGTTCAATTCCTGTAGGGTCCACCAATAAAAATCCTAGTTTTCTAGGATTTTTATTTTTATTGTATTTTTTAGTTTTTTATTTTATTATGAATTTATATGCAATATATAAATAAAAATAAATTAAAAATTTCATTTCAAAAATCTTCAAAAGCATTAATTGATATGCTACCTATTTTTTTAGGAACTATTTTATTAATTTCTTTATTAAATTCTATTATTTCAAAAGAAATTTATTTAGAAATATTTAAAAAAGGTAATTTAATTATAAATTCTTTTTTAGGATCTACAATTGGAGGTCTTTCTATAGGAACCCCGCTTCTTAGTTATATAATAGGTGGAGAATTATTAAATAATGGTATTCATATATCAGCAATAACAGCATTTTTAGTATCTTGGGTAACTATAGGTATATTACAAATACCTCTTGAAATTTCTATTTTTGGAAAAAAATTTACTATTTATAGAAATTTACTTGCCTTTTTATTTTCTATTTTAATAGGTATTTTAATTTCATTAATATTAAATATATTATGAAAATAAATAAAAAAATAAAACCTTATATTTTTTTAACTTTCACTATTCTTATATATTTTATATTTTTTATATTAAATAAAAATATATTTTTTACTAGTTTAGATTTTTTAAAAAATATTTTAATAAAAATTTTACCTGTTTTTATTTTTGTTTTTATTTTAATGTTTTTTAGTAATTATTTTATAGATAGAAAATTTATTATTAAGCATTTTGAAAATTCTGGTATTAAAAAATGGATTTTTATTGTTTTAGGAGGAATTTTATCAACAGGACCTATATATATTTGGTATCCATTATTAAAAGATTTAAAAAATAAAGGTTTTAGTGATGGAATAATAGCTTGTTTTTTATATAATAGAGGCGTAAAATTGCCTTTCATACCAATAGCTATTTATTATTTTGGTTTAAAATATATAATTATTTTAACTTTATTAATGATTATTTTTTCTATTATACAAGGAGTATTAATTAATAAATTAATTCCCTATAAAGATAACGAAAATAATTTAATTTCATAAAAATGAATATAATAGAAAATTTAATTAAATTAAAAAATCCTGAAAAATCTAAAATCTTACAAAAATTTTTTAAAACCGGAGCTGGAGAATATGGCGAGGGTGATATTTTTTTAGGTATAAAAAATCCAGATTTAAGAAAAATAGCAAAAGAAAAAATAGATTTAGATTTTTCTAATTTACAAAAATTAATATCTTCAAAATACCATGAAGCAAGACTTTTAGCAGTTATGATTTTGGTTTATCAATTTGAGAAGACAAAAGATTTAAAATATAAAAAAAATATTTTTGATTTTTATTTAAAAAATATTAAATACATAAACAATTGGGATATTGTTGATCTTAGTTGTTATAAAATTATTGGAAATTATATATATAATTTTGATTTAGATAAAATAGATATTTTATATAATTTTTCTAAGTCTAATAATATTTGGAAAAGAAGAATTTCTATAATATCTCTATTTTATTTTATTAAAAATAATAATTTTTCTGATACTTTAAAAATTTGTAAAATATTAATTAATGATAAAGAAGATTTAATAAATAAAGCTTGTGGATGGATGCTTCGAGAAATAGGAAAAAAAGATTTAAAAATTTTATATGATTTTTTAGATAAATATGCTAATATTATGCCTAGAGTAGAGCTTAGATATTCTATTGAGAAGCTTGAAGAAGAAATTAGATTAAGATATTTAAATAAAAAATGTTAACAAATATTCTTTTAATTTTTACTATTTTATCATTTGCTTTTTTATATTTTAAATATTCTAAAATAACTCTTTTATTTTTTATATCTATTTTACCCTCTTATCTTTTAAGATTTTCTTTTTTTAATCTCCCTACGACTTTTTTAGAAATAGTTTTTTTAGGAATTTTTTTAGGATTTATAATTAAATGGATTTTTTATAGATTTGATTTAAGAACTGGAGGTTGGTCTATTATTTTAATTCTATTATTTTTAATTTCAATAATACAAATAAAAATTTCCCCTAATTCTATTTCTGCATTAGGAATTTGGAGAGCATATTTTTTAGAACCTATAATATTTTTTATTATTTCTTTATCAACTTTTGAATATAAAGACTTTGAAAAAATAATTAATTCTTTAGGAATAACTGCTTTTTTAATTTCTATTTATTCTATATTTCAAAAAATTACAGGAATAGGAATATCTAATATAGATAATTCTTGGGTGCTTTCTGAAACTAGAAGAGTTACTAGTTTATTTCCCTATCCAAATGCTTTAGCTTTATTTCTAGTACCTATTTCAATTTTATTTTTTGGAATGTTTATAAAAAAAATAAAAGAAAAAAAATATTTTAATTCTTTTATTTATTTTTTTATTTTTATAATATCTTTTTTATCTGTATTTTTTGCAAAAAGTGATGCAGGAATTATTTCAATAATTATATCTTTATTTTTATTTCCTGTTTTTTATTTAAAAAAGGGATTTAATTTATTATTTTTATATATTCCTATTTTAACTTTATTATTTATAATACAAAGTCCAATAAAAGATAAAATAAATTTTCAAGATTATTCAGGAACTATAAGATTAGATATGTGGGAAGAAACAAATGAAATGCTTAGGGATAATTTTATTTTTGGATCAGGTATAAATGGATATCAAGAAATAATGCAAAAATATCATAAAAATAATTATTTTGATATATTTTTATATCCTCATAATTTATTTTTAAATTTTTGGGTTGAAATAGGTTTATTTGGTCTAATTCTTTTTATTATTATATTTTATAAATTTTTTAAAAATTGTTATAACTATAAAAAAAATAATAAAGATTATTCTTTATTTTTAACAATTTCTTTAATTTCTTTAATAATACATGGACTTGTTGATGTTCCTTATTTTAAAAATGACTTGTCTATTTTATTTTGGGTAATTATTATGCTTTCTTGTCTTTTGGATTTAAAAAAAGACGTTTTATTATATACAAATCAATAAAAATTTTATAAAATACAATTTAAGACTAAATTTTGATAATTCTTCAATTATGGATAAAACATACGAATCAAAAAAATACGAAAAAAATATTTATTTATCTTGGGAAAAAAATAATTTTTTCAAACCTAAAAATAATGAAGATAATAATATTTTTTCTATTATATTACCTCCCCCGAATGTTACTGGGGTTCTTCATCTTGGTCATGCTGCCATGATTGCTATTGAAGATATTATTGTAAGATTTAAAAGAATGAATTCTTTTGAGGTTTTATGGCTTCCAGGAGTTGATCATGCTGCTATCGCGACTCAAAACGTAGTTGAAAAAAAACTTAAATTAGAGAATAAAAGTATTAAAGATTTAACAAGAGATGAATTTATACAAGAGTGTTATAATTGGACTGAAAAATATCATGATCAGATTGTTTCTCAAATTAAAACAATGGGTGGAAGTTTAGATTGGTCAAGAGAAAGATTTACAATGGATGAACATTCTTCAAAAGCTGTTTATGAATTTTTTGAAAGAATGTATAACGATGAATTAATATATAAGGGTGCAAGAATGGTTAATTGGTGCCCTAGGTGTATGTCTACTCTTTCTGACGATGAAGTCGAACATAAAAATATTAAAGGAAATTTTTATTATATAAAATATAAAATAAAAGACTCTGAAGACTTTTTAGAAATTGCCACTACAAGGCCTGAAACTATGTTTGGAGATACTGCTATTGCTGTTTCCCCTAAAGATGATCGTTATAAAAATTTCATTGGTAAAACTGCAATTTTACCTATTTTAGGAAGAGAATTAAAAATTATAGCCGATGAAAGAGTTTCTTTAGATATAGGAACTGGTGCTTTAAAAATAACTCCTGCACATGATCCTTTAGATTATGAAATAGGAAAAAAACATAATTTAGAATTTATAAATATTTTTGATAAAAATGGAAATTTAAATGAAAATACCGGAAAAGATTTTAATGGTCTAGGAAAAGAAGAAGCTAGAGAAAAAATTATAAAATTATTACAAAAAAATGGAGATTTATTAAAAACGGAAGAAATAGAACATTCAGTTGGTACTTGTTATAGATGCTCTTCTTTAATTGAACCTTCTATTTCTGAACAATGGTTTATTGATGTTAATAAAGAAATTAAAAATAGAAATAATAAAAGCCTAAAAGAATTAATGAGAGAGGCTATAGAAAATAAAGAAATAGAAATAATACCAAAAAGATTCGAAAAAAATTATTTTATGTGGATTGATAATCTTAAAGATTGGTGTATCTCTAGACAAGTTTTTTGGGGCCATAGATTACCTGTTTATTATTGTTTAGACTGTGGAGAGATAATAGTTTCTCAAGAAAAAATTAAGGAGTGCAAATTATGTAATTCAAAAAACATCAAACAAGATAATGACACTTTAGACACTTGGTTTAGCTCTGCTCTTTGGCCATTTTCAACAATGGGTTGGCCAGATAATGATAGAGGTTTAGATTTCGAAAAGTTTTTCCCTAATACATTACTTGAAACGGGTTATGATATATTGTTTTTTTGGGTTGCAAGAATGATACTTTCTAGTAAATATTTATTTGGAATTGCTCCTTTTAAAAGCGTTTATTTACATGGATTAGTTTGTGATAAAAATGGTAAAAAGATGAGTAAATCAAAAGGAAATGGTATAGATCCTATAAATATGGTTCAAAAATACGGAGCTGATGCTGTTAGGATGAGTCTAGTTAGTGGTACTACTCCTGGAAATAATATTAATATTTATGAAGAAAAAATAGAAAGCTATAGAAATTTTATAAATAAATTATGGAATATTTTTAGATATATATATGATTTTAAAGAAACTTTCTCTGATATAAAAATTAATGAAATGGAAAAATTAGAAAATACATATGATATTGAAAACATAGAAAGTCTAGCTGATAAATGGATTATTACAAAATTAAATAATGTTATCTCAGAAACAACCAAAAAAATAAATAATTATAAATTTGGAGAAGCTTCTGATATTTTATATGAATTTATTTGGAAAGATTTTGCATCTTGGTATATAGAAATTTATAAATTAGATAATTATCTAAATAATAAAGAAGTGTTGAGATATGTTACTGTAAATATATTAAAATTATTACACCCCTTTTCCCCTTTTATAACAGAAAATTTATGGCAAAATATTTTTAATAATTATTTAATATCATCTTCTTGGCCATCTTTAAATAAAAATATATACGAAGATTCTGAAAAAGAATTTGATATATTAAAAAATATTATTTCTTCAATAAGAAATATAAAAAATAAAATAAAGATTAATAAAAAATTAAATATTTTATTTTTAGATAATAAAGATATAAACATTGTAAAAAATAATTTAGAAATAATAAAAAATCTATCTGGATTAGAAAAAATAGAATTTGTAAAAGATACACCTAAAAATACTGCTCAGTATATAAAAATAGTTTCATCAACTTTTGAAATGTTTTTAGAAATTGATATTTCTAATATAGAAAAAATAAATAAAGATAAGGAAAAAGAAATAAAAATAATAAAAAATTCTATAAAAAATATAGAAAATAAACTAAATAATAAAAATTTTATTTTAAAAGCTCCTGAGGAAATAATTAATAAAGAAAAAGAAAAATATAATTATTTAAATAAAAAATTAAATAAAATATTAAATTAAGTTATTAACAACCTTAGTTATTTGCTTAAATAAGCAATAAATAATTATTTGATATATATTATTATTTTTTATATAATATTTTCAAAGCAAGTATTAAATTTGAGGGTTATTTAAAAAAAGGGTTTTATATTTTTTCTTATATTATCAAAACAAAATTAAAAAATTGTTTTAGAAAACTATATTTTCCTAAAATTACTCTCTAATATTAATTCTTAGTTATTAAAAAAGAAAACTTTTAATTAAGTTTTCTTTTTTATTTTTAAATTATTTTGCTTAAATAACTTCCAGTATAAGATTTTATATTTTTTATTATTTTTTCTGGAGTTCCTTCTGCTACTATATATCCTCCTAAATCTCCCCCTTCTGGACCTAAATCAATTACCCAATCTGCAGTTTTTATTACATCTAAATTATGTTCAATTACTATTACAGAATTTCCTTTATCTACTAACTTATGTAAAATTTTTAATAATTTGTTAATATCTTCAAAATGTAATCCCGTTGTAGGCTCATCTAATAAATATAATGTTTTTGTGGTAGATTTTTTTGATAATTCTGTTGCTAATTTTATTCTCTGAGCTTCACCTCCAGAAAGAGTTGTTGCTGGTTGGCCTAATTTTATATATCCCAAACCAACTTCTTTTAATATTTTCAATTTTCTTTCTATAGGAGCTAACTCTTTAAAAAATAAATAAGCTTCTTCTATTGTCATATCTAATACATCGGCAATATTTTTATTTTTATAATGAACTTCTAAAGTAGCATCATTATATCTTTTACCTTTACATTTATCACATTCAATATAAACATCAGGTAAAAATTGCATTTCTATTTTTAGATATCCATCTCCTTTACATTTTTCACATCTTCCACCATTAACATTAAAACTGAATCTACCTGTTTTATATCCTTTAATTTTAGATTCTTTAGTACTAGCAAATATATCTCTAATATTAGAAAATATTCCTGTATAAGTTGCAGGGTTGGATCTAGGAGTTCTTCCTATTGGAGATTGATCTATATTAATAATTTTATCAATATTTTCTACCCCATTAATTTCTTTATGCCTTCCTGGTGTAGCTTTTGCTCTATAAAACTTTTTTAATAATGATTTTGCTAAAATATCTATCATAACTGTTGATTTTCCAGAGCCTGAAACCCCAGTAAAACATACGAATTGCTCAAGAGGAATTTTTACGTCTATATTCTTTAAATTATGTTCTTCTGCTCCTATAATTTCTATAAATTTATTAGATTTCCCTCTTCTTTTTTTAGGAATTTCTATACTTTTTCTGTTAAATAAATAATCTGAGGTTAGAGAATCTTTACATTTTTCTAAATTTTTAAAATCACCTTCATACATTAAATATCCTCCATTTTTTCCTGCTTTTGGACCTATGTCTATAAAATAATCCCCTGCTCTTATAACGTCTTCATCATGCTCTACAACAATAACAGTATTACCTATATCTCTTAAATCTATTAAACTTTTTATAAGTCTATCATTATCTTTTTGGTGAAGCCCTATTGTAGGCTCATCTAAAACATAAATTACTCCTGTTAATTTAGATCCTATTTGAGTAGCTAATCTTATTCTTTGTATTTCTCCACCAGAAAGAGTAACAGCATTTCTGTCTAGCGTCATATAATCTAAACCAACATTATTTAAAAAATTTAATCTATCTAAAATTTCAGAAATTAATTTTTCTGCTATTTTAGTTTCCGTTTTATTTAATTTATTTTTTAATTCTTCAAAAAATAAAATAGCTTTTTTTGTGTTCATTTCTGTCACTTCTATTATATTTCTTGAATTTAATAAAACAGATAAAGATTCTTTTTTTAATTTTTTTCCATTACATAAAGGACAAGTATCAATTCTCATATATTTTTCTATATCTTTTCTAGAATATTCTGATGAAGTTTCTTTATATCTTCTTTCCATATTAGAAATAACACCCTCAAAAGATGTATGATATCCATTAACTTTATATAATTTATCTTTTACTCCATATAATATTTTATCTAAATCTTTTTCAGATAGTTTTGAAACTGGAATATTTAAATTAATTTTTTCTTCTTTTGCAAATGCTTGTAGTAAATTATAATACCAACCTTCTCCTGATATAATTTTTTGCCATGGGATTATTGCTCCTTCTAATATACTTAATTTTTTATTTGGTATAATTAAATCTTTATCTATTTCTTGTAAATATCCAAGGCCATTACATTTAGGACATGCTCCAAATGGGTTATTAAAAGAAAAACTTCTTGCAGTAATTTCTGAAAAATTAAAATCACATTCTGGGCAAGCAAAATTTTTACTAAAAAATATATCTTTATTTTCTTCTGAAAAGTTTATTATTATTACACCATCCCCTAATTCTAAAGCTGTTTCTACAGAATTTCTTATTCTTTCTTTTTCTTCTTTTTCTTCTTCTTTATTAATATTTTCTTCTAATATTAATCTATCTATAACTATTTCTAAAAAATGTTTTTTATTTTTTTCTATATTTATATTTAATGCTTCTTCTATATCATAAATTACAGAATCTATTCTAACTCTTACGTATCCTTCTTTTTTTATTTTTTCTAAAGTTCCCCTATATTCACCTTTTTTACCTCTTATTATAGGAGCTAAAATTAAAAATTTTTTATTTTTTTCTATATTTAATATTTTATCTATAATTTCATCTGTCGTTTGTTTTTTTACTGGTTTATTATCATTTGGGCAATAAGGAATTCCTATACTAGCCCATAAAACCCTCATATAATCATAAATTTCTGTGACAGTTCCAACGGTTGATCTAGGATTTTTTGATATACTTCTTTGATTTATAGCAATTGTAGGAGATAATCCCTCTATAGAATCCACATCAGGTTTATCTTGCATACCTAAAAACTGCCTTGCATAAGATGAAAGGCTATCAATATATCTTCTCCTACCTTCAACATAGATTGTGTCAAAAACTAGTGAAGATTTTCCAGATCCAGAAAGACCTGTTACTACAGTTAATTTATTCTTTGGTATATTTACTGAGACATTCTTCAAATTATGAACCCTAGCGTTTTTTACTTTAATAATTTCTTTATTAAATTCGAAAGGCATAATATTTATTTATATATAGTTTCAGTATTATACATTATTTTAATAAATTTATCAATGATGATTGCAATGTTTATATATTTGAAAAATAATTTTAATAATTAAATAAAAAATATTTTAGGGCCAGCGATCGCTGGCCCCTACAAATTATTATTTTTATAATAATTACATAATTTTTTTATTGGACATTCTTCACATTTTGGAATTTTAATACATTTATCTCTTCCTAATCCTATAATTAAATTAGTATAATTACCCCAATATTTTTTTAGTAATATATCTTTTAAATATTTTTCTATAATGATTGGATTTTTCGTTTTCACAAAACCTAATCTATTATTAATTCTTATCATGTGAGTATCAATAGCTATTCCTTCATTAATATTATAAGCTTTATTTAAAAATACATTAGCAGTTTTTCTACCTACTCCATTTAATTTTATTAAATCTTTTATGTTGTCTGGAATTTTAGAATTAAATTCTACTTTTAATTTTTGACATGTATTTTTTATATTTTTTGCTTTTGTTTTATATAAACCTATACTTTTTATATCTTCTTCTAATTCTTTTATATTAACTTCAATATAGTCATTTAAATTTTGATATTTTTTAAATAAATTTTCTGTAACTTTATTAACTTGTTTATCTGTTGTTTGAGCGGATAATATTATTGAAATTAGTAATTCTAAATCATTATTATAATTTAATGTTATAATTTTATTATTATATATTTTATATAAAATTTTGTATATTTTAATAATTTTTTCTGAATTTTTCATTCCTTATTTTAGATAAAAAATATGTTCTACAATGTGTTCTATATATGTACTTTTATTTAAAAAATATCTTAAATAATACCTTACATTAAGTTTCTAAAATTTGCAATTTTTATCATTTTATTATATAATTTTTTCTATATAATAAGTAATTATAAATATTGAAAAATGCCTAATAAAAAATCTGCTATTAAAGATTTGAAACAAAATGCAAAAAGAAAGTTAGCAAATGATTCTATTTTACATCAATTAAAAGATATTTTAAGAAAAGTTAGAAAATCTATAGAAAGTGGAGCATCTAAAACTGAACTAGATAAATTATATAAAGAAGCTCAAAAAGTATTAGATAAAGCTTCAAAAAATAATATAATTAAAAAGAATGCAGCATCTAGAAAAAAAAGCTCACTCGCCTCTTCTATTGCTAGCTCTCAAAAAAAATCTAAATAAAATAATAAATAAGCTTTCTTTTAAAGAGAGCTTATTTTAAATGTATAAAATATGTCTTTTTCTATAGGAATAGTTGGATTACCAAATGTTGGTAAATCTACAATATTCAAAGCATTAACTCAAAAAAATATCGATATAGCAAATTACCCTTTTTGTACTATTGATCCTAATATAGGTATTGTTGAAGTGCCTGATTTTAGATTAAAAAAATTATCAGAAGTCTCTAAATCTAAAAAAATTGTACCAACTGTTATAGAATTTTTTGATATTGCGGGATTAGTGGAAGGTGCCTCAAAGGGAGAAGGTTTAGGCAATAAATTTTTATCTAATATAAAACAAGTTGATGCTATTTGTCATGTAGTTAGATTTTTTGATGGAGATATCACTCATGTTTCTGGATCTAAAAACCCTGAAAGAGATGCTAATATTATAAATTTAGAGCTTATACTGTCTGATTTAGATTTAGTTAATAAAAGATTACAAACAGAAATAAAAAATTCTAAAAGTGGAAATAAAGAAATCCTTTTTAGAATTGAAGTCTATAAAAAAATTAAAGTCATATTAGAAAATGAAGAAATGCTGAATAAACATAAATCTGAATTTAATGAAGATGAGTTAAAAGAAATAAATATTTTAAATTTACTCACAATAAAGCCTATGTTTTTTGTTGCTAATATTTCTGAAGATATGATTGGAAAAGAATTAAATATAGAAGGATATGATTATAAAGTGTTCCCTATTTCTGCAAAAATAGAATCAGAAATTGCTGAAATAAAAGATGAAGCTGAAAAGAATATTTTTTTGGAAGAATTAGGTTTAAAAGAATCTGGATTATCTAGGATGATAAAATTTTCTTATGATTTATTAGATCTTATAACTTATTTTACTTCTGGGGAACAAGAAACTAGAGCTTGGACTATAAAAAATAAAACAAATGCAAAAAAGTCTGCATCTAAAATTCATTCTGATATAGAACAAGGTTTTATAAGGGCTGAAATTGTATCTTATGAAAGTTTTGTAAATAATAAAGGATGGAATGGAGTTAAAAACGCAGGAGTATGTAGAACTGAAGGTAAAGACTATATTGTAAAAGATGGAGATGTTATATTTTTCTTATTTAAAAAATAAGATATAAAATTTAGGACCAAAAACTATAATTCCTATAATAATTGAGTAAAAAACTGCTAATAATACTGCTCCTGCAGCTGAGTCTTTTGATATCATGAATCCTCTTTTAAATTCTTTTGTATAACCATTTATACTTTCTTCTATTGCTGTATTTATTAACTCCGTTATTAAAACAATAAAAATAGCTGATATAACGAACATTAATTCTATTGAGTTTATTCTAAAATAAATTGCTAAAAAACAGACTAAAAAACTAATTATTATATGTGTCACAAAACTAGTATGTCTAGTTACTGCTAACTTTATACCGTTTGAAGCATATCCAAATTTTTTCAATAATTTATAAAACCTTTTATTTTTATTCATTCTAATTTTTTATAAATTTATGTATTTCTCTATATATATTTTGATTTTCTCTAGAATATACAAAATCTTTTAAATTTAAATCAAATTCTTTATTAAAATTATTTTTTATAAAACCAATATTTTCTATATTTTTTAACAAATCCAAATGTATAAATTTTATTTCGTCGTGTATATTTTTAAATATAGGAAAGATTATAATTACTTCCCCACCCCTTTTTAAAATTTTTTTAAAATTTCTAAATGCTTCTATATATAAATCCTCAAGATCTCTTTTTATTTCCATTATTTCTTTAATATTTTTTGGATTAAAATCATTAGGACCCAAATAAGGTTCTGTTATTATTGTGTCTATACTATCTCTTTCAAAATCTAAATTTTTTACATCTTTATTTTCTATTCTTGGATTTATTTTTGTTTCCAAATTATTTTTTAACCATTCCAAATTTTTTCTAGTATCTTCTATAGCCTTATCTGATATATCTGTCCCTATTATATTTTTATACTTTAATAAAATTAATTCTTGTATTAAAGACCCACTACCACAAAATGGGTCTAGGATAATACTGTCTTTCTTAGTGTTTGATATATTTATCATTATTTTACATAATTTTGGAGGCAACATTCCTGATTTAGAGTCTCTATTTGGTCTTCCGAAGTCAAAATATGAATATTTTTCAAAATCTTGTACAGATTCTGTTTTTGCTATTAAATATTTATTCTGAAATTCTATAATTATAAATTCAAATCCCCTATTTGAAAGTAATTTATTTTTTTGAACAACAACAGAAGATAAATCTTTTTGAGATGATGTTACAAATCTAGATGATATATTATTTCTTTTTAATTCATTTTTTATCTGTAACCCTATTTTATTAATATTAATATCAAAATTATAAATACTTATTCCAAAAAATATCTTTTCATTTATATTATATTCTTTTATTATATTAACTAATTTTTCTGAATTTATTTTTTTTGTTTCTTCTATAAAATTACAAAATTTTATTACTCCTCCAAAATTTTCAATAATTTCTTTTTTAATAATTTCTTCCGTTTCTATAATTAAAAAAATATTACTATAAATTTTATTTATAATTTTAATATTATTCTTTTTAAAATAATTTAAAATTTCTATAAGAGATAGTTCATAGTTATTCCCGAGTATAAATAGATATTTATTCATTTATTTTTTGTTTGAGGTATTTTTTAAATTCTTCTTTTATATCTTCCCTTTTTAATGCATAATCAACATTAGTTTTTAACCAAGATAATGGGTTTCCTGTGTCATTGTACTCTCCTTCTATTTTTTTTGCATAGACATCATTTTTTTGTGAATAAATAGCTATTGAATCTGCAAGACATAATTCATTTTTATTATTTAATGGAGTTTTTTCTAAAACTTCAAAAATATCTGGTGTTAATATATACCCACCTAAAGATCCTACTCTTGATTTTGTTTTTTTAGGACCTGGCTTTTCAGTTAATTTTTTTACTTTAATAATTCCCTCTTTTATTTCTTCACCTTCTATAACTCCATATTTTTTAGTTCCTTCATCATCTATATCCATGGCTGTTATAATTGGGCTATTATATTCGTAATATGCTTCTAAAAGTTGTTTTAAATGTGGTTTTTTGTTGTTTAAAAATAAATCATCTCCCCATAAGACAGCAAAAGGTTCATCTCCTATGATGTGTTTTGCGTCTAATACTGGTGATCCATTTCCATATCCACTTTTTTGTCTAACAAAAATAAAATTTGCTAAATTTGGTATGTTTTTAATTTCTTTTAAAAATTTTGTTTTTCCTTGTTCTTCAAGATGAGATTCTAATTCTTTTGAAATTCCAAAATGATCTTCTATAGATCTTTTATTATAATTTGTTACTAATATAATATCTTCTATCCCAGACTTTACTGCCTCTTCAACTATATACTGTATTATAGGTTTATCTATTATAGGAAGCATTTCTTTGGGTTGTGCTTTTGTAGCAGGAAGAAACCTAGTGCCAAATCCCGCAACTGCTATAATAGCTTTTTTTACTTTTTTTTGCATATTTTAATTTAGTTGTTTTTTATATTCTTTTGATGTTTTTTTCTTTTTAAAAGATAAGTAAACTCCAAACAAAGAAATTAATAAAGTTGGAAATATAATATTTACAAATTTTATTATATTTTTTTTATTACTATCTAATTCTTTTATAGGATATGATGCAATATTTTTAGTTCTTATGCTTATTAAAGATTCCCCTTCTGTTAAATAATCAACTAAATTTTCAAAAAATATAATATTTTCTGAATTTGTTTGAATAATTGAGTCAGATATTATTCTTGAGCTTCCAAATACTGCTAAGTTTGAATCTTTATTTTCTATATTTTCTGATTCAGCTTCAATATTTATTTCATTTTTTATATTAGAAAAAACTGCAAGATTATATCTTTCTAATTTTTCACTTTCTTCTATTGAATTAGGATCTAAATTAAAATTTTCTTTTTGTTCCCATGCATGGCTTGTAGTTTTTATAAAGCTTCTAGTATTACTATTTCCATCTAAAATTTTTATAGAAGAGCTCCAAGGAAATAATAATTTATTTAAATTTTCAAAAATTGGATTATTTGTTTCAAATCCTGTTTCTTTTACTTCTATCCAAAATGGATATGGAAGAAAATAAGTTAAAAAACCACCTCCAAAAGGTATTTTCATATTAGATTTATCTAATACTAAATTATTATCAATTTCTATATTATATTTTTCTAAAAATTTATTTAAACCATGAATATTTTCTACAGGTTCTAACCCCTCCCCTATATCATAATTATTTACAAAAACAGCTAGATTACCACCATTTGTTAAATAATTATGTAATTTATTTATATCTTCTTCTTGTAATTCTTCTTTTGGAGATGGAAATATTAAAGTGTCTATGTTTTCTATATTTTCAATCTCTTTTAAATTAATATCAGAAGTTTCATAATTTTCTGAAAGAATTTCTTTTATTATTGAATAGTCTGATTCAACTCCATAATCAGATATAAATCCTACGTTTTTAGATTCTTCTCTTGTTAATCTTAATATTATTGAAGTTATATCATATTCTAAATTAGAAATGTTTTGAACAACAGGAATTACTTCTTGTTTTTCTTGATATGAAATTTGAATTCCTAAATAACCTTTTTTAATAGCAAATTCATCTTTTTTTATATCATTTAATTGTAATTCTTGAATTCCAAGATTTTTTGCTTCTTCTGCTATTTTTTCATCAGTATTTGGATCTAAAAATTTTATATTAACTCTACCTTTTGAATAAGCTTCATATTCTTTTAAAATATCTTCTGTATATTGATATAAATCAACTAAATTAGCTGGTAAATCTTTAGTAAAAAATACTTTTATATTTACATTATTTTCAATATTTTTTAGTATTTCAACCGTAGAATTTGAAACTGAATATTGTTTGGTTTTAGTAAAATCAAATCTTAGAAAAAGATTAAAAGCAATTAAATTAATACTTATTAGAAGTATCGCTATTACTATATTTTGTGTTCTTTTTGAAATTTTTTGTTTCATATGCTTATTTTTCTTTCAAATATGTTAAAACTTTTTTAATATCCTCCCAAACATTTTTTTTAAGTGGCGAATTTTCTCCACCATTTCTTAAAATATATGAGGGATGATAAATAGGCATTACCTTAATATTTTTATATTCACCAAATACACCATGTATTTTAGTAATTCCCTGTTTTGTGTTCAATATAAATCTTGTTGCGGGATTTCCTAATGTTATGATAACTTTTGGTTTTATAATTTCTATTTGTTTTTCAAGTATAAAACAACAATTATTTATTTCATCTTTTTCTGGTGCCCTATCTGTTTTGCCTTCTAAATTTATTGTTGGTCTACATTTTACTATGTTTGATATATATACATCCTCTCTTTTTATTTGCATTCCTTTTTCAATAATTCCAGTAAGTAATTTACCAGAACGACCTACAAATGGCTTTCCAATTTCATCCTCTTCTCTCCCAGGAGCTTCTCCTATAAACATTATAGAAGCATTAGGATTACCTTCTCCAAAAACATAGTGTTTTCTGGTTGTACATAATTTACAATTCATACAATCACAAGTTTCTTCATATAAAATTTCTAATTTTTCTTTTTTAGACATAATAAATTATGTAATTATTTATATGAAAACGGCTACGAGACCTGGATTCGAACCAGGATAAACAGGTCCAGAACCTGTTGTCCTACCATTAGACGATCTCGTAAATATTAATTGTCTATTTTTCTGATTGCTAAATAATTAAATAAACAAATTATACTAAAATAATAAACTAAATTTTTTATATCAATAACTCCTTTTATCAGATTATTATAGTGATCTATACTTCCTAAATATTTAAAAGGAATAACAAGCCAATTTGGAAGCATAAAGGTTATATAAGGTTGTCCTATTAGTAATAATAAAAACAATATAACAACTGTTGTTAAAAATGCAACTATTTGATTTTTTGTAAAACAAGAAATAAAAATTCCTATTGCTATGTATGATGCTCCTAATAATAAAACTCCTAAATAACTACTTATTATCACTCCTAAATCTAATCCTCCTGTATAAGATAATGTTATTGGTATAGTTAGTGATAATAATAATATTATTGATAAAAACATAAGAGCACCTAAAAACTTTCCAAATATAATATCAAAGCTTGTGATTGGAGATGTTTTTAAAATTTCTTGAGTACCTGATCTCTTTTCTTCAGAAACGCTTCTCATGGTTATTGCTGGAAGTAAAAATAAAAAAGTGTAAGGGATTAATCCAAAAAATTCTCTCATATTATTCTGCCCTGCTAGAAAAAATGTTCTAAAGAATAAAAATGAAGTTAATATTAAAAATAATCCTATTACAATATAAGCCATTATTGAATTAAAATAAGAAAATAATTCTTTTTTTGTTATAGTCCAAAATTTCATAAGTATTATTTAGTTAATTTTTTGAAAATATCTTCTAATGTAGATTCCTTTTTAATAATTTCTAATAAATCATAATTATGAATTTGTATATATTTCATGAAATCATGTCTTAAATCTATATTAGAATCAACTTTTATTTCTATATTAATTTCTCCTGAAGAAAAATTAGTATTTACCTCTAAAACATTATTTATTGTTGATATTTCATTTTTTACTCTATCTGATATATTTTCTTCTGTTTTTATTTTTGCTTTTAATATATTGCTTTCTGTTTTAGATTTTATTTCATTTATATCTGAAGATAAAACTATTTCTCCTTTATTTATAATTATTACCCTATCACATATTGCTTCTACTTCTTGCATTATGTGAGTTGATATCATTATAGTTTTATTTTTTGATATTTTCTTTATTAATTCCCTAATTTCTAAAATTTGGTTTGGGTCTAAACCTGTTGTAGGTTCGTCTAATATTAATATTTTTGGATTATGTATCAAAGCTCCTGCAAGTCCAACTCTTTGTTTTAAACCTTTTGATAGAGTTTTTATATCATCTTTTAATCTATCTTTAATAGAACAAGATTCTATTACTTCTTTTATTTTTATATCATGTTCTTCTTTTTTTATATCATGAATACTTAAACAAAATTTAAGATATTCTTCAACAGTCATATCTTCATATAAAGGGTTATTTTCAGGTAAATATCCTATTTGTTTTTTTAAAAATTCTATATTTTGATAATTTATTATTTTATCATCAAGAATTACTTCTCCGGCATTTTTATTATAATAACCAGTAATAATTCTCATAAGAGTTGTTTTTCCTGCTCCATTTGGACCTAATAGCCCTAATATTTCTCCATCATTTAATTCTAAACTAATATTTTTTAGGATTTTTGTATCATTGATTGATTTTGATATATTGTCTATTTTTAACATTTTGACTTTAATTTACTTTCTTTTTAAACATTTTAACTTTATTTTTTTATTATTTCAAGTTATTTTTAACTTCCCTTGCAAGATATAATGATCCAGTTATTAATAAAGGTAAATTATTATTTTTACTTTCTTTTTTACCTTTTTCTATAGCTTTTTTTAAATTTTTTCTTTTTGAGAAATTTTTTATACCTAAATCATTCGCTATATTTCCTAAATCTTTTACGGTAAAGCTTTTTGTTGTACTAAATTCAGTAAATATAAACTTTTCTACTATTGGTTTTATTTTTTTTAATATTTCTTTTGCATCTTTATTTGATTTCAAAGCTAATATACATAAAAACTTTCTATTTCCATATATTTTTTTAAGAGATCTACAAAGAGCACTCATTTTATGTTCATTATGAGCTCCATCTACTATAATTAAAGGTTTTTTACTTATTATTTCAAGCCTTGCACCAAAAAAACAGCTATTTAAAGCATGCTTTATTTTATCTTCATCAATTTTCTTATTTAATATACCTAATTCTTTTAATTTTAAATATGTTTTTAAAGCTATTGTTGCATTTGTTGCTTGAAATTTTCCTAATAAGTCTAATCTTATATTTTTGATAATATTTTTTTTATCTACATAATCGAATTTTGTATTTGATTCTGATAATATTATATTTTCTGAATTAAACTCATCTTTAATAAAAGAAAGTTTTTTATTATTTAGCAAACAATGTTCTTTTAATATATCTTTTAATACTTTCTGAGTTATTCCTGAAATTATATATTTTGAATTTTCTGCCCCCATCATCTTATCTCTTAATATTGTAGGTTTAGTTTTACCTAAAAAAGCAGTATGATCTATACCAACATTTGTAATAACAGTAATTATATTATTACAAAACCTAGAATAATCATATTTTCCACCCATTCCTGCTTCTAATACAAGAAATTCTAATCCTTTTTTCGCAAAATAATACAATCCAATAAAATACATCATTTCAAAATCTGATATAGTATAATTTTCCTTTTTTAAATCATCTAAAATAGGAATCATTACATTTACACAGGATCTTAAATCTTCTTTTGATATTAATTCATCATTAATTTTTATTCTTTCTCTTATATCCATTAAATGTGGGGATGTTATCATCCCAACTTTTATGTTTTCTGATTTTATTAAATTAAATAAGAAATTAGAAGTTGATCCTTTTCCTGAAGTTCCTATTATATTTACTGATTTTATTTTTTTCTCAGGATGTCCTAATTTTTCTAATATATATTCATTTTTTTTAAAACCAACTCCAGTTTTTCCATATTTTGGAGAATTGCCTTTATATAAATTATAATAATTTTTCAAAAATTCTTCTAACTCTTTATAATTCTTAATCTTTTTTTGCATAATTATTTATGATATTTTTTATTATTTAGAACCATAAAACTTCTATAAATCTGCTCAAATAAAAATAACCTTGTCATATCGTGAATCATGGTCATTTGTGATAAAGAAATTTTATTAAATTTTTCTTTTATTTCGGAATTGAAGCCATCATAACCCCCTATTATAAAAGTAGGCATGTGATTCATTTTTTTTATAAATTCCGAAAAAGAAATAGAATTATATTCTTCTCCTTCTTCATCTAATAGAAAAGTATTTTCATTTATATACCTTTCTAAAGTTTTAGAATTATTTTCTTTTCCTTGATCTTTTAATTCTATTGTTTCTATTTTACAAAACATTTGTAATCTTTGGCAATACTGAAAAATACCTTCTTTAATATATTTTTCCTTGATTTTACCAAAGGTAACTAGTTTTATCTTATTTATCATTTTTTATTAAAATTTTAAATATAATCCCTCCTGTTAATATAACAATAAATACATCTACTAAATTAAAAATAGTTAAATTAAAAATATTAAAATAGTCTATAACATATCCATAATATATCCTATCATAAAGATTTGATGTTGATATTAAAATTAAAATTAATAAAATATTATTTATATTATATTTATCTTTTTTATTTAATATTAAAAATAAAATTAATATAATAAAAAAAGACACAGAAAGTAATATTGATAACCAATTTTCTGTATTTATACCAAAACTTAAACCATAGTTTTTAAATAATTCTAAGGAAAAGTATTTATTTATAATAATATTATCTGGAGTTTTTAAAAAATAAGATTTGATAAGTCTATCAAATATTAATATAATAAAAAAAGAAACAAAAAATATTTGTTTTTTTATTTTAGATAACATCTTTCTCTATTTTTCTTTGACAAGAAGAACAATACAATGCGCTAGGAAAATATTCTAGCCTTTTTTTATCTATTTCTTCTGAACAATGATCACATTTTCCATAAGTTCCATTTTCTATTTTTTTTAAAGCTTTTTCATATTGCTTTAAATCTTTTACAAAAGAATTTATAAGTGAGTTTTTATCTAATTGATCAGCTAATTCTGTAGCATTGTCTTCGTCTGCTGAACCATACTCTTCATGGAGAGCTGTATAATCTCCATCACTATCTCTTGTGGCTATTTGAGATAATTTTTCTATTATTTCTTCCTTGTTTTTAAGAAGGATTTCTTTATATTTTTTTAATTCTTCTTTATTCATTTTTTGATGAATTAATTTTAAAATACTATAAAAATAGTAAACATACTATATCATTTTTATAATAATATTACAATGTTAATATAACAATAAAAAAAGGCCGAGAGATTTTACCCTTAGCTTCGGAACTTACTTATACTAGAGATAAGTGAGTTAAATTAATTAACAACCAATCACTAGCATGAGTAAAGTTCCGAAAATTATTATTTTTAAAGGGCCTCTCGGCAATTTATTTTTGTTATCAATTATTTCTTATAAGAATTAATTGAAGTTTTTCGTTGCTACGTCAACTTTTTTCTTACCATTTCAAATGGTTAAACTCATAAATTTTACTCCAGATAAATTTTTTAATTTTATCTTGGAACTTATAAATTTCTCCTTTTTATTTTTATTATCAATCAATTGTTTTAAATACTTAAAGTAGAAGTATTTGTATAAAACAGTAAGAATGGAACTTATATGAAAGAATATTTCATATAAGATCTATTCTTTGATAACCTTTTTATTTTTTATGAACCTTTACTTAATTACAATACTATTGTATCACTTATTTTACTTATATGCAATATT
Source organism: Patescibacteria group bacterium (assembly GCA_021735565.1). The sequence goes on along the minus strand of JAIPGT010000001.1, from coordinate 17,275 downwards.
TTTATTGTATTTATTATGTTTTTTTTGCTAATTTTAGGGTTAAAAAAATTGAACAATATTTTTATTCAAATATTATTTTTATATTATTATTATAGTTTATAGTTTCTATATATATGTTATTAAGCTTTATTTTCAATATATTATTACTATTTTCTTTTCTAATACTTTCTATTAACTCTAAATTATTAGATATCGAAAAATATCTTCCATCTATTAATGAATAATATATTCCCCCATCATTCTCTATTTCTAGCCCAAAAATTTCTTTATTAGCATCTTTGTATAGCTCTTCAAATTGAACATTTTTTATATTCATTATTAATTCTTTTACTTTTGTTCCATCTTCTAATGTAATTTCTTTAATTTCTGGAGATTCTATTGCAGCGTGTTGTAAAAAAATGTCTTTTACATTAATAATTTCATTTATATAATGGTTTAAATTTTTTAGATCAAATAATATACAAAATTCATTTATTTTTTTGTCTTGGATATTTAAATATATATCTGAGTTATTATTTAATAGCTTATTTAATTTTTCTTGATTAAATTTATATTTATCCTCAAAATTAGCTTTTAAATCCATAAACCATTTAAACTCTTCTTTATTTTTTGAAAGATTATATAATTTTTGGTAAAAATCTAATAAATTTATTTCATTTAAAGATATATAATTTTTACCATTTTTTAATATATTATATTTTATTTCGTCTTCTTTTTCTTTATTATTATATGTTGAATTTTCTATATTTAGTTCTAAATTTTGAAAATCGTTTATAAACCCTGCTATTTTAACTTTTTCATCTTTAAAATTAATATTACTTAAAATATTTTTAAAATCTGAATTATTAATTAATCCTTTTATAAAATTTTGGTTTTTTAATAAATATATAGATAAATATTCTTTATAATTATTTTTGAAATATTCATATTTTTTAATTTCTAAATCAGGTGTGTTAGATATATAAACTATTGAATCTATTTCTTTTATGTATAATTTACTATCTATTGATAGATAATTGTTCATAAATCTTTCTAAAGTTTCAGTTTCTACTTTAATATTTTTACCAGCTCTATTTTTTCTTAAAATAAGCCCAAAATTATTATTTTTATCATGAAAAAATGAAATTTCTTTTTGATAATATTTTCTAATATTTTCTAATTCTTTTATATTTAGTACATTTTTATTATTTAAAAATTTTAAAAAATTACTTCCAGGTTTTGTGTAATTAGTATAATTTAAATTTAAATAAATATCTGTTTCTTCTGGGGTATAAAAAATTAAAGTATCAAAACCTTTTTGATATAAAAACAAAATAATAAAAAGTAATATTATAAATATAACTTCAAATATAATAAGTAATATTTTAGTACTTTTTTTAATCTTCATTTTTTTATTATATCATAAAATTTAAGGGCTAACGATTGTTAGCCCTTAAATAAATTTTTACTATTTTTCAAATTTTCTAGGTATTGGTTTTTTTCCAAAATCTTTTGTTTCAAGATTTTTATTTTCTTTTAATTGTTTTACGGATAATCCTAATTTACCATTAGTTCTATCTTTTTCTATAACTTTTACTTTTACTATATCCCCTACTTTAATATAATCTGAGACATTATTCACTCTTTTATGATCTATTTCTGAAATATGTAATAAACCATCTTTACTTGAACTTAATTCTATAAAAGCTCCAAAATCTAATATTTTTACTACTTTACCACTTACTATATCCCCTATTTCAAATTCTCTTGTTAAATCTTCTATTGCCTTTTTCGCTAATTCTACAGAACTATTATCTTTAGCAAATAAGAATATAGACCCATCATCTTCTATATTAATATCAGATCCTGTTCTTTCTATAATTTCTTTTATAGTTTTACCACCAGGACCAATAACTAAGCCTATTTTTTCAGGATTTATATTTATTTTTTTAATTCTAGGAGCATATTTTGATAATTCTTTTCTAGGCTCTTCTATAATATTTGGGAATACTTCTTTTAATATTTGCAATCTCGCTTTTTTTGCTCTTTCTAATACTTCTTTTATAATTTTTACACCTATACCTTCTGTTTTAGTGTCCATTTGCATAGCAGTTATTCCTATTTCACTTCCTCCAACTTTAAAATCCATACCACCTTCCCCATCTTCCATGTCTTGTATGTCTGTTAATATTTTATAATTTCCATTTTTATCATTTGCCATACCTATTGCTATACCAGCAACAGGTCTTTTAATAGGAACACCAGCATCCATTAATGCTAAAGATGATCCACATATAGAAGCCATAGAACTAGAACCATTTGAACCCATAACTTCACTCACTACAAGTAATGTATATGGAAAATCTTCTTTTTCTGGAATAACTGCTTCTAATGCTTTTTCTGCTAATCGCCCATGACCAATTCCTCTATTATTAATTCCTCTAATAGGAGCAGCTTCATAATATGAAAAAGGAGCATCACTATAATAATGTATATATCTTTTTGTAGAATCTTCTTCCATAGTATCAATAGTTTGTTCATCAGAAGGAGAACCTAATGTAACAATAGATAATACTTGAGTTTCTCCTCTTTGAAATATTGCAGAACCATGAGTTCTAGGAAGTAATCCAACTTCCCCATCTAATTTTCTAATTTGATCTAATTTTCTTCCATCAACTCTCTTTTCTTCTTTTAATATTGCCTCTGTAACTTTTTCTTCTGTAAATTCATCAAAAAAAGAATTTATTATTTTTTTTGAATAATCTTCTTTATTTTCTATCTCTTCTTCTATTTTTGTTTCTAAAAATGAAATAGCCTCTTCTTTTAATGTTTTTAAAATTTCTTTTCTTTCTTTCTTAGTACCAACAGGTATATTAAAAAGATATTTTTCAATATTTTTATTTATATAATCTTTAGTAATATTTACTAAATTTTCATCTATTTCTTCATTATTATATAATTCTGCAACATTAATTTTTTCTTTCCCTATTTCTTTTTGTATAGAATTTAAAAAATCTACAACAGAAGACATTTCTTTCATTGCTATTTCAAATGCTTTTTCTGCAATATCTTCTGATATTTCTTTCGCACCTGATTCTATCATTGTTATTTTTTCACCTGTTCCTGAAACAGTTAATTCTAAATCTAAATTTTTTCTAGCTTCATAACTAGGATTTACTATATATTCATTATTTTTATAACCTATTCTTATACCTGCTACTGGTCCATTCCATGGAATATCTGAAATACTTAAAACACATGAAGCTCCTATTATACCTAAAATATCTGGAGAATTTTCTTCATCTATAGATAAGCAAGTTATAATGATTTGAATATCATTTCTTATTTTTTGATCAAATAAGGGTCTAATACCTCTATCTATAAATCTTCCAGATAATATCCCTTCATCTGAAGGTCTTCCATCTCTTTTTATAAATCTTGACCCTTTTATTTTTCCAGAAGCATACATTTTTTCTTGAAAATTTACCATAAGAGGCATAAAATCAGTACCTTCTCTTTGTTCTTTATTCATAACTACAGTAGCTAAAATAACTGTTTCTCCATATTGGACTAAACAGCTAGAATTAGTTTGATGAGCTATTTTATTTGGAGTTATTTTAAGTTTTCTACCAGCAAACTCCATCTCAAAACTTTTGATATCATTCATTTTGATATTTCCTTTTGAGGCTAATAAATATACTCCAGACTAGAATTTTTTATTCTAAGCCTAACTGTATATTTATTAACCTTTATTAATAATAAATTATTTTTTTAAAAAAGCGCAACTTATAAAATTACGCCTTTTTTATATTACCCTCTAATACCTAGTTCTTGTATTAATTTTGAATAACTTTCTGGATTTTCTACTTTTAATTTCTTTAACATTCTTTTTCTTTGCCCTATTTTTCTTATAAGACCTCTTTTAGAAGAAAAATCATGTTTATGTTCTTGTAAGTGTTTTGTAACTTGTTTTACTTCTTCTGTAAGAATTGCGATTTGAACTTCTGCTGACCCTGTATCATTTTCGTGAGTAGCAAATTTTTTAATTATTTCTTGTTTTTTGTTTAGTTCTAACATATTTTTTTCCTTTCGATATCCAAGTATAATTTTTATATTAATACCTAGGTATCGGACTTAAAACTTAATTAAATTTAGAGTTATATTAACAAAAAAAAAGCTTTTAGTCAAAACTTTATTGAAAAAATGTGTAAATTTATTATTTTTTAGGTTGTGTATAAGTACTTTTTAGCCAATTTTAGTAAATATGTTATTCGCTAATATTAGTCATTTTTTATTTTATTACCTTTATACCCCTTGTAATGATTGCATTTACTTATTAAAAATGATACATTGTTAATGTATTTAATTAATAGGTTTTAATTTAAACTTATGAACAAAAGTGAATTAGTTGCTGCTATAGCTAGCGACGCAAATTTATCTAAAAAAAGCGCAGAAGAAGCATTAAACTCATTTATGAGTAATGTTAAAACTTCTCTTAAGAAAGGAGATTCAGTAGTTCTTACAGGATTTGGAACTTTTTCAGTTTCAAAAAGAGCTGCTAGAAATGGAAGAAACCCTCAAACAGGTGCTACTATTAAAATCCCTGCTTGTACGGTTCCTAAGTTTAAGGCTGGTAAAGGATTAAAAGAAGTTGTTAGATAATATATATTGTAAATAAAAAGACCATTCTTTTGCCAGAGTGGTCTTTTATTTTATATAATGTATTCATATAATGAATTAAATTAAAAAATGTTTAAATTATATAATACTAAAACTAAAAAGAAGGAAATTTTTAAAAGTAAAAATAAAATTTTAAAAATTTATTCTTGTGGTCCAACTGTTTATGATTATGCTCATATAGGAAATTTTTCTACTTATATTTCTGTTGATTTTTTAAGAAGATATCTTATTTATTTAGGTTATAAATTAGAACAAGTAATGAATATAACTGATGTTGGGCATCTTAAAGTATCTTCTGATAATGATTATGACTTAAATTCAAAGGGAGATAAAATAGAAATTCAAGCAAAAAAAGAAAATATTGATCCATATAAAATAGTAGAAAAATATACTAATGCTTTTTTAATAGATATGAAATCTTTAAATATTTCTAAACCAGAATATTTAGTTAGTGCTTCATCTAATGTAGAAGAAATGCAAACTATAATTTTAGAATTATTAAGGACTGGTTATGCATATGTTAGTAAGAATGAAAATATATATTTTGATGTTTCTAAATTTAAAAATTATGGAAAATTATCTGGCAAAAATTTAGATGATTTAATAGCTGGTGCTGGTGGTAGAATTAATGTTTCTGATTTAGAAAATGATAAAAAAAATATATTTGATTTTTCATTATGGATAACTGATGAAAATCATATTATGAAATGGCCATTTAAAGAAGCTATAAAGAGCGGAAAAATGGGTTATCCTGGATGGCATATAGAATGTAGTGCTATGAGTATGAAATATTTATCAAAAGCCTTAAATGGTAAAAATTTAAATAAAGAAAAATTTAATACTATAGATATACATACAGGTGGTGAGGACAATATTTTTCCTCATCACGAAGATGAAATTGCTCAAACTGAAGCTTGTACAGGTAAAGAATTCTCTAATTTTTGGTTTCATAGATCACATATATTAGTAAATGGAGAAAAAATGAGTAAATCAAAAGGTAATTTTTATACTATTTCTGATTTAAAAGAAAAGGGATTTTCACCTCTTGATTATAGATTTTTAGTTTTATCTGCTCATTATAAATCAAATTTGAATTTTACTTTAAAATCTTTAAAGCAAGCTAGAGAAAATAGAATAAAAATAGAAAATTGTTATAAAAATATTTTAGAAATACCAGAAAATAATAATTTTAAAAAATTAAATATTAAAAAATATAAATCTGATTTTGAAAAAGCCTTAGAAGATGATTTAAATACCCCCCTTGCCTTATCTATATTTTTAGAATTTGTTAAAAATATAAATAAATTAAATTTTGAAATTAGTAATAAGGAAGAATTAGAAAGATTTTTTAATGATTTTGATTCTATATTTAAAATTATTGAATATAATAAAAATAAAAAAATACCAAAAGAAATAATAGATTTTGCAAATAAAAGATTGTTATTTAAAAATGAAAGAAATTATCAAGAGGCTGATATTTTAAGAGATGAAATAGATAAACTTGGTTATGAAATTTTTGATAAAAAAAATGGTTTTGAAATAAAAAGAAAAGAAAAAATAGAAGTTTAAAACTTCTATTTTTTTATGTGTTCCATTCCTAATTTTGTAATAATTCTTCCCCTTTGAGTTCTTTCTAAAAATCCCATTTGTATTAAAAATGGTTCATAAACATCTTCTATTGTAGACATTTCTTCGCTTGTTGCTGCTGATAGTGTATTTAATCCTACTGGACCCCCTGCAAATTTATAATAAATAGTTTCTAATATATTTCTATCAACTTGATCTAATCCAAAATTATCTATTTTTAATTTATTTAAAGCTTCTTTTGAATTTTCTCTATTAATCCCCTTTTCATTTAACACACAACAATAATCTCTTACTCTTTTCAAAAGCCTATTTGCTATTCTAGGAGTTTTTCTTGATCTTTTTGCTATTTCTTCTGCACCTTCATTATCTATTTTTACATTTAAAATATTTGCTGATCTTTTTATAATTTCTGTCATTTCTTCTTTTGTATAAAATTGTAATCTAAAAATACTTCCAAATCTATCTCTCATCGGAGCTGATAATAAGCTGATTCTTGTAGTTGCTCCTATTATTGTAAATTTTGGTAAATTTATTCTTATTGTTTTTGCTGATGGCCCCTTCCCTACTATTATGTCTAGTGCATAATCTTCCATGGCTGGATAAAGCATTTCTTCTACTGATTTATTTAACCTATGAATTTCATCAATAAAAAGAACATCTCCATCTTCTAAGTTTGTTAATATTGCAGCTAAATCACCAGTTTTTTCTAATATTGGGCCTGATGTAATTTTTATATTGACCTTCATTTCATTAGCTATTATATGAGCTAATGTAGTTTTTCCTAGACCAGGTGGACCATATAAAAGAACATGTTCTATATTTTCATTTCTTTTTTTAGCGGCTCTCATAAAGATATCTAAATTTTCTTTTATATCTTTTTGTCCTATATATTCATCTAAATTTCTAGGCCTTAAACTATTTTCTTGATTTACATCTTCGTTTATCTCTTCATTTGTAATAATTCTTTCTTCTTTTTCCATTTTTTATTTTTTAAATATTACTGTTTTATTTTACCAAAAACATCTCTAATTAACAATCTAAATTAGGTATTGACATATTATAATAAACATGATATTATTCAGAATACTTGAAAAAATAATGCTTATAAATCTGTGGGCACGACAAGCGGGAGATTATTTTAGTAGGATAAAATGGATAAGTCTATTTTATATCTGCCTGTAATCTTTTTGCTCACAGTTTTATGTGCATTATTTTTTTGTTTAAAAAATATATTTTTTATAAAGGGCCAGCGGTTTTTGGTTTTTATTTTTTTTATTTAAATAAATAAATTGTTTATTTTTATAAAGGGCCAGCGATCGCTGGCCCCTACAATTTTTTAAGATTCTTGTTCTTGTTCTTTTTCTTCTTGAGCCGCTTGAGCTTCTTGTTCACAAATTTCTTTAGATTTTCCTCTTAAACAAACTTGTTGCCAAGGTATATAGTGACTTTTGAAAGTTACTTCTTTTTTTTCTCCATCTTTATATTCAACTATATAGCTAAATTCAGCATCTGCTCCATTATGTGCTAATTCAGTACATTTAACTTCCCCCTCTTCTAAATCGCATGTGTCTGTCCATCTTGTTGGAGGTGGTGATACTATATTTTTTATTATAGGTTCTGTTATTGTAATTTTTCTATCATCATATGTTCCCCAAATTGTATATTTTAAATCATATCCATCAATATTTGTCATTATTAAAATATAATTCGGAGTATCGTTAAAAAATCTCATATCAGGTTTAGGATAATATATAGTTGCATCTGTTCCTGCAGGTTCATAAAAACTAACTCTATATGAATGATTTCTTCTTTCTATTATAGGAAGCCCTGCAGAAAGAGCTACTCTAAATGTTGTTGTTCCAACTTGGCATAATCCACCACCATATTCTTTTATAGTTTCATTACCTTTTATAACTAATTCAGGTAAATATCCTTTTTCTGAACTTATTACTCCTAATGTACTAATAAGAGAAAATTCTTCACCAGGTTTTACTAATGTTCCATCTACATATGATGATCCTAATTCTATATTATGGATTCTATTTTGAGATGATCCATAAAAATTAGATTCACCTTCTCCTAATTTATCTATTAAACCATATTTTACTACTTCACTATTTGTAGCCTCTGGTATTATTTCTTTTATTATTAAATTTATCTCGCTCTGTAAATCTAAAATTTTATTTTCAATATTTTCAAAAGATTCTTCTTTGTCTAAAGAATATCCATTAAGTATAGGTTTAAAACTTATTACTTTATCATTTTCTATTATTAATTCACCTTCCTCAACATTTTTATCATTTTCTTTTGCTATAGAATCTAAAATTTCAAACATTTTTACTTTATCAATTTTTATTATAACTTTTAAAAATTCTTCTTTTTCAAAAATATAATCAAATTTAATTAAATTTAATAGATCTTCTTTATTTAATAGATATTCTTCTTCTTTATATTTTAATTTAATAGGATTATTATTAATAATTGAAACTGCATTATCAAAATAAGTTTTTAAATCTTCTTCTATTATTTTTGGGTTTTTTGTTTCTTTTTGTAAATCTATTTTTAAATTATAAAAATTATTTTCATTAAATTTTGATTTTATTTCCTCTTCTATTTCATTCCAAATAAAAATTTTTCCATCTTTATGTTCTGTTATTTGATAATCTGAATTTTCTATTACTATTCTAGAATCTTCTATTTTTTCTTCATATGGTGAAAATATAAATTTTAATGTATCTATAAAATTATCTTTTATTTCATAATCTAAGATATATTCTTTATTTTTGAATATGTTATTTAAAAAAAGATTTAATATATTTAAAATTTTGAAATTTTGAAATTTTAAATTATTTATAATTTCTTCTTCATTTTTTATTAAAATAATATCTTTTATTTTAATATCTTGATTAAAATTATCTTCTTTTGATTCAAATATAATACTAGAATTTTTTATATTTTTTATTTCATTTTCTATTATAAAAATTGATTCATCTATTTTTCTGAAAGATAAATTTTTATCTAAAAAGGTAGTTCTTGGAGGTGTATATACTAAAAATATTTTATCAATTATAAAAATTAATATAAAAAAAGAAAATAATAATATAAAAAATTTTAATATTCTTTTATTTATTTTTTTAGAAATTTTTTTATTTTTTATTTTTCTATCAAACATTGTAAATTTCTATTTATTATCTTTTCTAAATCTTTTGGTTTGAAATCTATTTTTGAAATATATTCTGAAGCTCCCATTTCAATAGCTTTTTTTCTATCTCCAGTTGTATTTAAATTTGTTAAAAAAATAAATGGTATATTAATTTTATTTTTATTTATATATTCCATTAAAGAATACCCCTGCTCTGCTATTGTATTTACCATTTCGCTTTTTCCCTCTTTATATATTATAATTCCTGAAAATATTATATTTGGCTTTTTTTCTGAAATTATTTTTTTAGCTTCATTTAATTTATTTGTATAATAATATTTATAATTATTATTTTTTATAATATTAGAACAAATTTCTATTGTTTTTTGATCATTTTGAAAAAATAAAATTTTTATATTTTTTAATTTAATTTTTGATTCTATAATATTTTTATTTATAATATTAGTTAAAGAATTTATTGTATCTTCATCACAAACTTCTAATTTAAAACCAAATCTACTACCATTTTTATTTGTCTTTTCTAATTCTAATTTTGAGTTATGCATTTCTATAATTTTTTTACTTAAATACAAACCTAAACCTGAACCACTTGGTTTTAATTTTATAGCATTTTCCCCTCTTATAAATTTTTCAAATATTTTTGATTTATCTTGTTTTAATATTCCTATTCCAGTATCTTCTACTTCTATTGTAATATAATTTTTACCTTTTATTTTTCTTTTATTTTTACTTAATATAATTTTTATATAACCTTCATCAGTATATCTTATAGAATTATCTAATAAATTTGATATTACATTAATAATTTTTTTATAATCACATAAAACTAATATATTATCATTTATTTTATTTTCAAATAATAGTTTTATTTTTTTATTTTGGCCTATTAAAATCTTTTTTTCTTCAATTTGTTGATTTATAATTTTTAATATATCTACACAATCTAATTTTAAATTATAATTTCCACCTTCTAATTCAAATATATCCCAAAATTCGGTTATTACATCATTTAATCTTTCAATACCAGAAAGGGCTATATTTAGGGCTTTATCTTTTTTCATTAAATCTTCCTGAAGCATGAATAAAGAATTTTTTATAATAGAAATTGGAGTATTCAATTGATGATTTGCTATTCTTAAAAAATCAGATTTCATTTCTAATAATTCCTCTAAATCTTTATTTTTTTCTTCTATGTATTTTGTTTGTTCATTAATTTTATTTTCTAAATATTTTTTAAATTTATCTAAAGTATTTTTTTGATTATTTATTTTATTATATAAATGTAAATTATGAAGAGCTATAGAAATTTTTTTACTAAAATCTTCTAATGCTTTTAAATCTATTTTTGTATATTTACCATATTTTTCTCCTAAACAGAAAAAACCAATAAAGCTTTTATTAAAAAATAAAGGTATTATAACTTTTGATTTTGTTTTTTTAAAATCTAATATTATTTTTTTATAAAGATTTTTATCTTTTTTATTTTTTTTATATAAATTATTTTCTAATAGTATTTCTTTGTTATATTTTAAATATTTTATTAGATTATCTATTTTATATTCTTTTTTATTCTTGGTATATAAAGATAAAATATATTTTTTATTATCAGAATCTAATAAAAAAAGTTTTATATTTTCTATTCCTATTATATTTAAAACTTCTTTTATTTTTTTATTAAGATCTACTTCTGTCGTATAATAATTTAATTTTGATATCTCTTCTTTAAATTTTTTATATTTATTCTTTTTAAATAAAAAAACTTTTCCTTCATAAGGAGTATTATTAATATAATGTAAAGTACATATAACAATAATTACTAATAAAAAAAATATTATTAAATAATTACCATAATATATAATAAAATTAATTAACATTTTTATTTTTTGAATATTTATTTATTATATTCGATATATCTTTTAAATGTATATTTGATTTAACTAGGTAATCTGATGCTCCTAAATCTAGAGCTTTTTCTATTTGATTTTTATCTGAAATATTTGAAAGTATAATTACAGGTATATTTTTAGTTTTTGGGTTACTTTTAATATCTATTAAAACATCAATACCATCTTTTTTTGGCATCATTATATCTAGTAAAATTATATCTGGTAAATTATCTATTATTTTTTTTATTACTTCTTCCCCATCCACTGCTTTAGTTATTTTATAATTTCCAGAATTTTCCACTATAGATGCAAACATTTCTAATAATGATATTTCATCTTCTGCTATTAATATTTTTTTCATTTTTAGCTATAGATTATTTTATTAATTAGATTTGTAAATTTAGGTATAAATAAGGTATTATCACTTTTTAATATCTTATCTAATTCTAATATACCTTTTTCCAAAAATTCTAAATCGATATTACTTAAATTATACAATTTTTTTCTAATTATATAAAGCCTTCCTGATTTCCAATTTAATAATTTACATATTTCCTCGTCTTTTATTTTTGAATCTAATAATTTTTTTAAAAAAATATAATCTTTTATTTGATTAAATAACAATAAATTAAATCTAATACTCTCTCCGTCTTTATTTTTTATATCATTTTGAAAATATTCTTCAAATTTTTTATAAAAATTTTTATTTTTATCAAATATTAAATTTATTAAATAAAATATATCATCATCTTTTTCTTTATTTATAATTTCATTTATTTTTTCTTTTGTAATTTCTGTATTACAAGTATTAAATAATTTATTTAATTCATTTTCTATTTTTAATGAATTTTTATTACCTTCTAATTCATTTTTATAATTTCTTTTTATATTTAATTTTTTTATTAAATAATCAAAATTATTTTTATTTATTTTCAATTTATTTTCTTGTATTTTTTTTAATATCCATTTATCAGTTTCAACCTCTTTATTAAAATTCATTTCTTTTATTAAACAATTTTCTTCCTTATTTAAAAATTTAAAAAAACTATTTCTTTTATCTATATTATTTTCATATATTATTGTAAATATATTTTTATTTTCAATATTATTTTTTAATAAATCAGAAATTATTTCTAAATTTTCTTTATCTAATTGAAATAAATTCTTTAAAATAATAAATTTATTATTTGAAAATAAAGATAAATTCTTGTAAGTATTTAATATTTCTTCTAAATTTTTTATATCTTCTGGAAAGTTAAAAGAATAAATATTTTTATTACCATATTTATCTATAAAAAAATCTTTTAATTTTTTTATATTATTTTCTATATCTTTTTTTCTATCACCCGAGTATATGTAAATCATTTTTTAATATTTATTCATATTACATAGATCTTTACCAATTTTAACATCTACTTTAAGTGGAACATATTTGAATTTATATGCTTGTTCCATTTTATTTATTAATATTGGAATATATTTTTCTAGTTGATTTTCATTAATTTCAAATAAAAGTTCATCGTGTATTTGCAATAAAATTTTTATATCATCTTTTTCTTTTATATCTTTGTATATATCTATCATTGCAATTTTAATTATATCAGCAGCAGTTCCCTGTATTGGCATATTAACTGCCATTCTTTCATCTCTTCCAGAAATCATTGGATTTTTTGAATTAATATTTTTTAAATATCTTCTTCTTTTAAAAATATTTTCAACAAATTTATTTTCGTGTGCAAATTTTTTAGTATCTTCTATATATTTTTTTATATTTTTATTTATTTCAAAATATTTTTCTATATATTTTTTTCCTTCTTCTTGAGTTTTTCCAGTTTCTCTAGAAAATTTTCTAGGACCCATTCCATACAATACTCCAAAATTAATTGATTTTGCATCTCGTCTTTCAGATTGTGTAATATCTTCTATATTTTTATTATTTAAAAATGCAGCAGTTGCTGTATGGATATCTAGATTTTTATTAAAAGAATCTATCATTTTTTCTTCATTTGCTAAATTAGCAGCAATTCTTAATTCAATCTGAGAATAATCTATTGAGACTAAAATCATATTTTTTTCTGCAATAAAAATTTTTCTGATATTATTTCCTTCTTCTGTTCTTTTTGGAATATTTTGCATATTAGGATCAGAAGAAGATAACCTTCCTGTTGCTGTTATTGATTGATTAAAATTACAATGAATTTTTCCATCATCTTTTATTAAATCTGGTAGATTATCTATATAAGTATTTTTTAACTTATCAACTTCTCTAAAATTAATTAATAATTCCATTAATTTTTTATTTTCAGGATTATTAATTAATATTTTATTTAAATCTTCTGTGGAAGTTGAATACCCGGTTTTTATTTTTTTAATACCTTTTTTATTTATTTTTAATTTTTCAAATAAAAGTTCTTGGATTTGTTTTGGTGAATTTAAATTTAATTCATATCCTGATATATTAAATATCTCTTTTTTTATTTCAATAATTTTTATAGAATATTCTTTTTGTATTTTTTCTAAATATTTTTTATCTACTAAAATTCCATTTAATTCCATATTAGCCAAAACCTTTATTAATTTCATTTCTATATTTTCAAATAATTCTATCTGCCCTCTTTTTTCTAGTTCTATTTTATGTAAATTATATATATTTTTTATAAAATAAATTTCTTCTTTTTTAAATTCTATTTCTTCATCTACATTTTCAAAAAGAGTTTGTATTTTATTTTCATTTTTTTGTTTTCTTTTTGTTTTGTAATTAAAATTCTTTTCTATTATATCTTCTAGTGTATTTATGTTTTCTCCTGAAAACAATATATAATTAGAAATTTTTATATCAAAATATATATTATTTATTTCTATATTTATATTTTTTAATTTTTTAATAATATCTTTTAAATTATACGATATTTTTTTAATATTTTTATCTTCAAATATTTTTTTATAATTTTTTATATTATCTGAATAATATATATTATTTTTAAAATAATATATAATATTTTTTAAATTTTCATCTAATAAAAAAATGAATTCGTCTTTTATATTATCTGTATTTATATCTTTATTAAATATAATATTTTCTTCTTTTTGTTTATTTTCATATTTTTCTTTTTCTAAATTTAATTTTTTTATAAGAGAAAAAAAATTTAAATATTCAAAAAGTTTTTTTATTTCTTCTTCATTTTTATTTTCTAATTTAAAATCATCTTTTTTATAATCAATTTCTAAATCACATTTTATTGTAGCTAATTTTTTTGATAAAAAAGCTTTTTCTTTTTCATTTTTTATTTTTTGTAATATTCTTTCTGAAAATAATTTTTCTTTTTTTAAATCTTCATAATTATTTTCTATATTTTTATATAAATTTTCTAAAGTATTAAATTTATTTAATAATTTTATTGCGGTTATTTCTCCTATGCCAGATATTCCTGGAATATTATCAGATGCATCCCCTCTTAAAGCTTTATAATCTATTATTTGCTCTGGATTTAATTCAGTTTCATTTTGTATATTTGAAATATCATAAGTGAATGTTTCACTTATTCCTTTTTTAAAAGTTAATACTGATGTTTCTTTATCAATAAGCTGAAAAGAATCTTTATCTCCAGTTAATATTATTTTATCTATATTTTTTATTTTAGAAACTACACTTCCTATTAAATCATCTGCTTCATATCCTTCTTTTTCTAAAATTTTTATATTAAATGCTGATAATATTTTTTTAATATGTGGAATCTGATCATATAATTCTTGTGGTTGTTTTTTTCTATTTGCTTTATATTCTTTATATAAATCATTTCTGAAAGTTTTTTTCTTAACATCAAAACAAGCAACTACATGAGTAGGTTTTAATTTTTCTATTATTTTTATTAAAATATTTGTAAATCCATAAATTGAATTCGTTTGTAAGCCTTCACTATTTTGCATAGTGTCAGGTAATGCATGAAATGCTCTATGTATTAATGCATTAGAATCTATTATTAAAAATTTTTCTTTTTGCACGTTTAAAGGGTAAAATAGGCTTATTTATTTACTCTATATTAACATATTAAAGATTCTTTTAAAAGAAAAAATGCCGGCCATTTTTTAGGCCGGCGGATACTTCACAGTAGTTATGATCCATAATTCCTGCATTGAAGTATAGTCTTTAATCTTGCAAATTTGACGATCTGCAGCTCGAAAGTTATGCGAAACAATAAAACAGACTAGAATTATTGTTATAGATTAGTTTTAATCTATAATATTTAATGAAATATGTCAATTAATTTCTAGCCACTCTAAATACTTCTTCAATTGTTGTTTTACCTTCTATGGCTTTTATTAATCCATCTTGAATCATATTTACTATGCCTTCATTTTTACATAATTCTTTTATTTCATATTCTGAAATATTTCCCTTCATAATAGCTTCTTCTAGTTTATTTGTTATAGGCAAAACTTCATAAATACCTATTCTTCCTGAATATCCTATATTATTACATTTTTCGCAACCTTTTCCTTTATAAAATTTTAGATTATCTAAATCTAAATCTACATCTATTTTTTCTTTTGCTTTATCTGTTATTTCAGATAAATATACTTTTGCTCTTTTTAAATTTTGTTCATCTGGTTTATATTCTTCAATACAATGAGGACATATTTTTCTTACTAATCTTTGTGAAAGAATAACATTCAAAGAAGGGGCAAGTAAAAAAGGTTTTACCCCCATAGCTAAAAATCTAGGAATAGCTGCAGAAGCACTATTTGCATGTATCGTAGATAAAACTACATGTCCAGTCAAAGATGCATTTATTGCAATTTCTGCTGTTTCTAAATCTCTTATTTCTCCCACCATTACTACATTTGGATCTTGTCTTAAAATTGCTCTTAATCCTGTAGCAAAATCATAATTTTTAGAATAATCTATTTGTGATTGGTTTATACCTTTTAATTTATATTCTACAGGATCTTCTAAAGTTATTATATTAACTTGAGGTTTATTTAATTCTTTTAACATAGCATAAAGAGTAGTAGTCTTACCTGCACCAGTTGGACCTGTAGTTATTATCATCCCCATTGATTTGGTTAATTGATCTTTCATTTCTTCTAAATTACTTCTTGAAAAGCCTAATTCTTCAAAAGGTAAATCTACTGCTGAAGATTTTAAAAGACGCATAACTGCCGATTCTCCGAATGTTGTGGGTAATGTAGATACCCTGACATCAACTCTGTCTTTATCTAAAAATATAGTGAATCTTCCATCTTGAGGTATATTTTCTACATTCATTTTTAATCCTGCCAATAATTTTACTCTTGATATAATTTTTGGCCATAACTTTTTTTCCATTTTAGTTATTTCTTGCAACATTCCATCTATTCTAAATCTTACAGAAACATTATTTTCTTCTGCTTCTATATGAATATCAGATGAATTAAATTTTATTGCAGATGCTATTAATACTGTTGTTATTTGAGTAATATCAGTTTCCGCTATTTTTTGTTTTACATCTTCAAATTTTTCAACTTCTTTTAATATTTGTTCAAAAAAATCAGTTTCTATTGTTACACCGCTTGAAAATATTCTATTTTTTGGTAATTTTTCATAGAGTTTTATTGAGTCTTGAAAACTTCCTTCAGATATTAAAAATAATTCTTTTTTTATATCTCCTTCATCTGTTTTTATAGCGTCTATAAAATCTAAAACATTATCATTATACTCAACAAAACCTATTTTTACTGCTTTATATTCTTTAAAAAAACATACCACCTTATATTTTTTACAATCATTTATATTTATAACTTTTAATGCTTCAGGACCTATTGGAAAATTATGTAAATTTATATATTCTATACCAAAAACTAAGGCTTGTTTTTCTGTAGCCTCTTCTTCTTGTTTTATTTGTATTTGCTTATATGTTTCTTTAAATTGTTCTTTTGTTTTGTCTGATGAAATATTTAAAGCAGAATACCCTCCATTTTTTGTCTGTGATATAGACATGAA
>JAIPGT010000014.1 GCA_021735565.1 Patescibacteria group bacterium | reverse complement strand
AAGATATCCTTAATTCTATAGGTAATTTAGATCTTTCTAATTTTATAGAATCTATACAAAAGAAAATAAGTAATATAAAGGCTAATTTAGAAGGTGCATTTTTAGTAATTGGTAAAAAACAACAAGAAGATCTTAATTCTAATAGTATAGATACATTATCTTTAAAAGATAAATTTAAAAATGATTTAGAAAAAGAAGATATTAATTCTTCTTTAAATTCTGAAAATAATTCTAATATTGATGAGGTATTTAGAAAAAAAGAGTTTGATTTTTTAAAAATTTTTACTGATGTAACTAATTCTATTTCATCTACTTTTAAGAAAATTATAAAATCAAAAAAGCTTAAAAACTTTTTCTCTTCTACTTCTACTCTATTTGTGTCTAGTTATAAAAAATTTATTCCATTTATATCAAAAAATATTAAAAAAATTAAATTTCCTGAGAAAAAATTAAAAGTTAAGGAAAAAATAGATAAAAGTAAAAAAGATATAGGAATAAAAATTAAAAATAAGGATTTAAAAAAAGATTTTAATAAATTTTTTTCAAAAGCTTATAAACATATAAAAAAATATAAGAATTTATATAGAATTTCTTCAGTTTCTTTATTAGTTTTAATAATTCTTATTACTTTTACATTTAGATTAAAACAGGAAAGTGATAAAAAGAAATTAGCCGAAGAAAAATATAATACACAAATTGAAGAAATAAATTTAGTTCATAATGAAGCTTCTTCTGCTTTAATATATAATAATTATTTTAAAGCTAAAGATTTAGTAAAAAATGCAGAAGAATTAATATTAGAATTGCCTGAATTTACTCCAGAAGAAAAAGAAAATAAAAATAATTTATTACTTGAAAATGGAGAAATTTTAAAAAAGGCTTATAAAATAACTACTATAGAAACTCCTGAAATTTTAATAGATTTTGGAATTGAATCTATAGAAACAGAACAAAATTCTACCCAAGATGAAAATAATGAAGAAATAGCACAATCTCCTGTTCAAGAAATTAATATTAATAAAGTATTAAAAACTACAAATAATTTATATGCTTTTGATTATGAATCTCAAAATATTTATTCAATAGAAGATGATAAAAGTATTGAAAATAAAAATTTATCTGAAGATATTGGAATTTTAATAGATGGAGGAGAGTTTGACAAAGAAGATAGAGAGCTTTTATTTCTTAATGAAAATAATTCATTAGTTTCTATAGAAAATGATGATGTTGATATTACTGATTTATCTTCTAGTTTAAATCCTTATGAGATATCAAATATTAATTTTTATGCTTCAAATGTATATTTTCTAGATAAAGTAAATGATAATATAATATCAATTAGAAGAAGTACTTATGGATATTATGGAAGCCCCTCAAAATGGATAAAAGAAGATGTTGATTTTAAAAATGTTTCTTCATTTGCAATAGATGGTTATATTTATGTAGCTTATCAAGATGGCCTTATTGAAAAATATTTGAAAGGTTATAAAAATAATTTTTATTTAGATATAGTTGATCCACTGCTTGAAAATATAGATAAAATATGGACAGAAGAAGATATTGAGGAAATGTTTGTTATGGACTCAAAAGAAAATAGAATATTAATATTTAACAAAGATTCTAGCGCTCTTATAGAGCAAATTACTTCACCTGTTTTTGATAATTTAAAAGACTTTACTGTTGATTATAATAATGAAATTATATATATTTTGAATGGAGATATTTTATATAAAGTTTCTTATAACTCTTAAGACTTAAAGAGGTTGATATATTTTAAATTTAAAGGGCGAACAAATTGCAAATATTGTTCGTCTTTTTTATTTTTTTAAATTTTTAACATAACGAACATTGTTCGGATCATCTATAGCTACCCACTACAAAAATATTTATTTATTAATAAATTAATAAACAAATATTCTACAATTCTCAAAATCTAAATTATAGCTAAAAACTTTTAGTAATTCTTGATATTTTTCTCCTAAATTTACTACCCCTAAATAATCTGTTATATTTCTATCTTCTATAATTAAATAGCAATTTTCAGCTTTTGTTAATTTAATTGCATCTTCTATTAATTCTTTACTTGGACTTTTTATTATTGTTTCAAAGAACTCTTTTCTTTCTTTTTGATCATAGTTTTCTCTTTGAGGAAAACCACCATTAATTATTTTATTTGTGGTTTTATATTCTAACATTATTAAAGGCATCGTATCTCCTATTATGCAATAATTTTCTTCATTTTTTAACTCTTCTTTTAAAAAATCAGTGAAATCAAAATTATAACCTGTTGTTATTTCCATTACTGGACCTGATGAAATTTGTGTTATAAATAAGAATGAAATAAAAATTGTTATTAAAAAAATAAAATTAGTTTTATATTTATTTTTTAATTTTATATTTGAAATAGAATATATAAAATAAAATAATAAAATAAAACTTAAAATAAATATACTCTTATTATTAAAAATTCTAGCCCCACTCAATATAAATGATGAAATCAAATAATTTGCTAATAATGATATAGAAAATAAATTCAAATTTCTATATTTTCTATTTTTTATAGCCAATATTATTCCTGAAATTGCTATTATTAAAAATAATATAAAGAAAAAGCTATAATAATCTATAATTTTTGGATATTCATTAATATTATTTAATATAATATCTGGTTTTAAACTTAAATTTGTATTTTTTAGTTCTAAATAACTTAATCCTGATATTAAATCAAAGAATATTAAATAAAAGAAACTAGAAAAATATATTAAACACTTTAAAAATTTATTTTTAACATTTTTCAAAATTAAATAATAAAATAAAAAACCAAAATAAATACAAAAATATAAAATATAATTAAAATATAAAAATATCATTGAAAAAAATATTATTAAAATATTTCTTTTTTTAAATATTAAATTATCAGTAAATAATATTTCCTTATTAAATATTAAAATAAATAAAAATACTAAAAACCCATAAGTGGAAGCATACCCTAGTGAACCTAAAACCCATAATGTATTTAAAAATAGTGGTGAAATACAAAATAATAATTTATATTTTTCTTTTAATTTTGTATTATTTACTAAATTAAATATTAATATTGGAGAAAATATAGAAAATATTAAGTATAATATCCAAATATCTATATGAAAAATTTCAATATTTGTAGCCCATGATGTAAAAATATTTAATGCTTGTTTATTAGAATATGTTTGTTTATTACCAACATAAAAAACATACGGAATATCTATTTTTTCTTTTTCACCAAATAAAACAGGTGCTTTTTGATTTCCATCTTTATAATAATTTTCTTCTGCAATAAATCTAAATCTATCACCCATTCCGCCTTCTCCTTTTTCATATATTACAGGTATAAATAAGTGTGTAAATAAATTTATTATAATAATAAAAAATATTAGTATATTTTTATTTATTTTTTTTGATAAAAATATTAATAATAAAGAAAAAAATATTATTTCAAATAATATTATAAATATTTTAAAATCAAAATCTATAAATGGGTATATCGTTATATGATTTGAAAAATCTAAATTAAATAAATAATATAAAATAACTATAAATAATATTAATAATCCGGAAAGTAAATAATAATTTATATTTTTAAAATCTATTTTTTCTTTAATTTTATGTGTTTCTTTAAAAAAAATTGGTATTATTGTTGTAAATATTAAAGAAATTATAAAAAGTTCTGGGGTTATTTTATAAAAAACTATAAAAATAGCTCCAAAAAAAGTTAAAATTGTTAAACTAGAAAATATTCCTAATATTTTTGTAAAATTTAAATTTTTAAAATATTTTAATATTATATTTTCGTATAATAATCCAGTAAAAAATAACCATAATATAAAAAATATTATTCCTAAATATATATTTTTAAAATAAAAAATATTTAAAAATATTATTGTTGAACTTAATAAAGAAAATATTTTATGTAATTTAAAATAATTCATTTTATTCTGAAAATATATTTATTAATTTATCAGATATTCTTTTCCATGAATATTTATAAGTATTATTTATACAATATTCCTCTAATTTTTTATATTCTAAATCATTTATTTTTAATATATTTTCTAATTCTTTTTGTATATTAAAAATATTATAAATTAAAAAACCATTTCTCTTATTTAATACTAAACTTCTTACACCATTTAAATTTGACGCTATTATCGGAGTTCCACATTCTAGAGATTCTATTAAAACCATTCCGAAGGCTTCTCTTTTATCCGTTGAAGGTAATATTGTAAAATATGATTCATTATATATATTTCTCATATCTTCCCTTTTTAAATTTATATAAAATTTTACTTTTTCTATTAAATTTAATTTTTTAACTAAATTCTGATATTTATTTCTATAATCTCCATCTCTTCCCATAATGACCAAATTAAAATCATTATTTTTAATTTTAGAAAATGCATTTATTAAATTTTCTATACCTTTAAAATCATGTGCTTTATCTAAATGACCTACAAATAATAGCTGTTTTTTCTTTATTCTATTTTTTTCTGCAAAAAATACTTTTTTATCTACCCCAAAAGGAATTTCTAAACATTTTGATTTATTTTTTATATAATATTTTTTAGCATCACTTATTTTTGCATAATCAAAACTAGAAAATATTACTTTATCGGCTTTTTTTAATATTTTTGGAAGTATAAATATTTTATTTATTTTATAAAATATTTTTTTGAAAATATTTTTACTCATAAGATCCATATGATATCTTATGATTATTTTTTGATTTTTTCTTTTTTTATAAAATAATAAATTTTCAGCAATTCCAAATGCTGGATAGTGTAAATAAATAATATCTGAATCTTTTATTTTTTTATTTACATTCAAACAAATTGCCCCCATCCCTATCTTAAAAATAGGATTTAAAAATTCTGTAAATCTTTTTATTCTACTTGAAAAATATTTATTATATTTTGGAACTAAAATTTTTATATTTAAATTTCCATTTTTAATAAATCCTAAAATTTCAGATATAAAAACAGTGCCCATCCCTCCATCATTAGGATAAACTGATGATAAAATTGTTATTTTTTTATTATTTTTTACCACCATATTATTATTTTTAATAATAAATAATATATGAAACTAATTGGATTTGCTATATATTTTATAAGTATATTATCAATTTCTGAAAATTTAACATTATAATTCATATGTTTTAATAATTCCCTATCTTTAATTATTCTTATTTTTTTATTTTCTTTTCTCCATTTTTTTATATTTTTTATATTTTGGAAAAAATCTTTATAAGCCTTCATTTTTAAATTAAACCATTTTTCTTTTATAGAAAATAATACTATTCCTAATTCCCAAAATATTATTATTGGGAACAATAAAATCAATGTTTTAATTTTATATTGTGAAAAAATATTAAATAACCTATTTCTTTCTATATAATAAAATTTATTTTTACCTGATCTACTATTAAAATTATAATCATGCTCAATAAGCGTTTCATTTATAAATCCTATTTTATATCCTGAAAGTATAAATCTAATTTGTAATTCAGAATCTTCATGATATAAAAAATATTCGTTTTTGAAACTTCCTAGCTTTTTAAGAATTTCTAATTTTATTATTAAAGCCGCTCCCATTGCATATCCTTTATCTATATACTCTGTATAATTTTTTTTATTATATTCTTTGTTAAAATCTTGGCAATATCCTATTCCGTTATAACATAAATTAATCCCTGCTGAATTTATTTTTTTATTGTTGGAATTTAATATAACACAACCAGAACATGCTAATTTATTATTTTTTTCTAAACTATTTTCAAATTTTTCTATCCAATTTTCATCTAGTGGGTACGCATCATCATTTAATAAAATAATAAACTCACATTTTAATTCTTTTGCTTTTTCAATTCCAATATTATTTCCTTTTGCAAATCCAAAATTTTCTTTATTTTCTATAAAAATATAATTTTTATGATTATTTAACTTGTTTTGTATAATTTCTTTAGTATTATCTTCTGAATTATTATCTATAATAATCAAAATTACATCTTTCCTTAATTCTAGACTAGTTTTTATTTTTTCAAAAAATAATTCTGCTTTTTTTTCAAAATTATATGTGAGTAATATTATTCCTGTTTTATACATAAGCTTTAAAATATATACTTATTCTAGTATATAAAAAGCTATATTACAAATTGAATTGGTTTTTATTATTGATTTTTTTATTAAAATGTGTTATAAGTAAATATCTTAAAAAAGAAAATATTAAGGGGGGAAAAATGAATATATTATTGTATATTCCGTCTTATGGCATAGGAGAAAAAGGAAAAGATATTTTAAATTTTGATACACTAGGAAATTTAGAATCAGCATATAAATACTGGTCTTCTGAATTAGTATCAAACAATAGTATTTATTTTGCGGTTGTTGGTGGTATTTTTCTTCCTGAAAAATATCAAACTATTCCAATATCAGACATAATGATGAGACAGCTCATTAATTGGAATATTCCAAAAAATATGATTTTTAAAGAAACTAAAAGTGTTGATTCTTGGGAAAATGTTAAGTTTATAAATATTGAACTTAAAAAACATTTTCCTGATGGATTGAAATATTTTGATAAGATCATTATTTTTTCTCATAAATGTCATTTTAGGCATTACAGAATAATAAGATCTTATGGTGTAAAAAAATCTAATTTAGAATTTTTGCCGTCAAATTATGATTTTGTAAAGGTAGGTGGATCAAAAGATAAAAAAAGATATTTTAAAGAATTTCTTGCAAATATTATATCAATCTTTGATCCTAAAGGTTCTTGGTTCCCTATTCTTCTTTCTGAAAGAAAAAAAAGAAAAAGAAAAGAAGGAAAATCACTAACATATTAAAAAACAAGAGACATATAAATAATTATGTCTCTTTTTTCTTTTTTTATTATTTCTTTTTTATTCGAAATCTTTTTTTAAATAGAAAAAATAAATTTTCAAAGCCATCTTCTATGGCATTTAATTTACTTTTCCCTGTTCTTTTATAATACTCTATATTAATTTCTTTAAAATTAATTTCTTTATTTAATATAGCCTCCATTTTAATTTCTTCAGAGAAAGTCATATTGTTTGCTCCAATATTTATTTTTTCTAAAATTTCTTTTTTAAAAACCCACATTCCTGATTGAGAGTCTTTTATTCTAGTTAAACATAAAATATTAAACCATAAAGTCAATCCCCAATTCCCTATTCTATTTAATCTATTCATCGATTTTTTCTCTTTTAATGGAAATCTTGAACAATTTATAAAATCATTATTTTTTTCTATAATTTCATCTAATATTTTATTTAAATTTTGAGTTTCATAAGTCCCATCTGCATCACATGTTACGATAATATCTGTATTTTCTGGTAAATTCGAAAATCCTTTTTTATAGGCATTTCCGTATCCTTTATTAAATTCTGTTATAGTTTTCATATCTAAACTTTTTGCTATATCTTCGCTTCTATCAGTACAAGCGTTACACACAACTAAAATATTATCTATAAAATCAGGTATTAATTCTTTTGTTGAAATTAGCCCTTTTTCCTCGTTATGACAAGGAATAACAACTGTTATATTTTTATTTTTGTACATAATTTTTAAAAAAATATTATTTAATCATATAATATTTAAGGGTTTTAGTAAATTATTTAATAAATATGTTATAATATTTATATATTTATATAGCAATATGTTAAAAAAACTTTTATATTTATTTTTTATAAATATTTTATATTTTCAAGAAGCATCAGCTTTAGTTTCTTATAAAGATAAAAATTATAGTCAAACTTCAAATGATTATAACTTTTTTAATGTTAATTCTTCTTCTTTTTCTTCTTTTTCACCGCTTCTTATAATTTTAAATGCTATAGCTACTATATTTTTATATATAATAATATCAAAATCTATCAAAACTTATGTTTCTTATCAATGTAATCATGGAGTTTTATCAGAAGATAAAAAAATAGCAAAAAATGTTTTTTCTATTGTTTTAATGTTTATTTATTGTCTTTTAATACTTAGAATTAATTTTAATTATTTTTAATTAACTCACCATATAAATTCCAGGTTTGAATTTTATTTATATAAACATCAACAATTTCTCCGATTAATTTGTCATCACCTTTAAATTTTACTATTTTTAATTCTTTTGAGTTACCTTTTAAATATTCTCCTTCTTTACCATCAACTAATACTGAAACCTTTTTATTTAAATATTTTTGATTTTTTTCTAATGTGATTTCTTCCATTATTTTTTGTAAAATATCTCTTCTTTCTTTTTTTATTTTGTTCCCTATTTTTATATTTTCTGGCATTTTTGAAGCTACTGTTCCAGATCTATCTGAATATATTGCAGTATAAGAAATATCAAATTTTATTTTTTTATATATATCACAAGTATTTTTAAAATCTTTTTCTTCTTCTCCTGGAAAACCTACTATTATATCAGTCCCTATAGCTATTTCTGGCCTTATTCTTCTGATTTTATTAATTTTATCTAAATAATCTTCTACTTTATATTTTCTATTCATTGCTTCTAGAACATCATCACTACCTGATTGCATAGCAAGATGTATGTAATTGCCCATATTTTCTAATTTTAGAGCATCTATTGCCTCATCTGACATATCTTTAGGATGAGAAGAAGTAAAATATATTCTAGGTATTCCTATTTTATTAATTTCCCATAATAAACAAGCAAAAGGATGATTATATGGATTATCTTTTGATTTACATTCATTTAAATCTATAGGCTTAAAAGAATTTACATTTTGTCCAAGTAATGTTATTTCTTTATAGTTTCTTTTTTTTAAATTAATAACTTCATCTATAACAGCTTTAAAATTTCTAGATTTTTCTCTTCCTCTTGAATATGGAACAGCACAATATGAACAAAAATTATTACATCCGTTTATAATTGGAACAAAAGCTCTAAAAGATTCTTCTCTTGTTGCTTCTAAATCCAAATAATCACCATAATTTACAGTATAATTTATATTTTTATAATGTTTTTTTATTAATTCTGGGATTTTATATATTTCATTTATTGGTATATAGAGATCAATTACATTTTTATGAAATTTTTTATATTCTTTCAACTCTTTATCCCTTCCAGGCATACAACCCGTTATTATTACTAAAAAATTTTTATTTTTTTTCTTTATCTCATATAAATTTTTTACTATACCAATAACTCTATCTTCTGCTGTTTGCCTTACAGAACAGGTGTTTATTATATAAATATCTGATTTTTTATAATCTTCTGTTTCTAAAAAATCCATATTATTTAATATGGTTTTTATTCTTTCTGAATCATTTTTATTCATTTGACATCCAAGTGTCAAAATATAATATTTTCCAATCATTAAAATACAAGTATTAAATTAAATAATATAAAAATTATAAATACAACTAAGGTAGCATAGTAAAATGCATTAAATATTTCCGAAACTAAAGAGTCTTCTACAACAAATTTTTCCTCTATCAAATAAATAATAGTAGAAGCTAAAAATGATATTATTATTAAATTTCTTATTTCTGGAAACTTATTAAAATTTTCTAAAACTTTAATAAAATAATTTACTATAATATTTTGGAAATTTGTCCACCACCCAAACATATCGTTTTATTAAATTTCTTTTTATAAAATACGCAAAATTGTCCTTTTGTAATACCAAACTCAGGGTTTTTATATATTATCTTGTAAGTTTTATCACTGATTTTTTCTAAAACTGCTTTTCTTAGACTTTGAGCATACCTATTTTTTGCTAAAATTTCAATCTTTTCTATATTCTCTCCTGAAATAATATTAACATTTTCTAAAATTAAAGAATTTTTCTCTAATTTTTGTTTTTCTTCTTTTTTACAAACTATAAGTTTATTATTTTCTATATCTTTATGATAAACATAAAAAGCATTTGATCCTTTAATATCAAGATTTTTTCTTTGCCCTATTGTATAATTATTTAAACCTAAATGTATACCAATTATATTGTTATTTATATCTAAAATTTCACCTTCTTTATTTTTTATATTTTTTAGAAAAAAATCTTTTTTCTTAATTTCTGAAGAAAAATAACAAAAATCATTACTTTCTTTTATATCTTTAAATATTTCAATATCTTTTTTTATTAAAACTTTTCTTAAATTTTTCTTTTTTGCATTTTCAAGTGGAAATATTATTTTTTGAAGTTGATTTTGATTTAAATTAAATAAAAAATAAGTTTGATCTTTATTTTTATCTTTTGCAACTTGAAGTTCATATTTTTTAGTTCTTTTATTTAATACATTTTTTGCATAATGACCTGTTGCTATATAATCTGCATTATATTTTTCTAATAATTCTATTCCAAATTTTATTTTTATTTCTTTATTACAAATTATACAAGGATTTGGAGTTTTACCTTTATTTATTTCTTCTTTAAAATAAGAAACTACATTTTTTTCGAAAGATTCTTCACAATTTTCAATATAATGATTTATATTAAATTTTTCACAAATAGATCTAGCTATTTCTATATCACTTATATTTCCTGTTGATTCATATTTTGGAAATAAAAAACTAACTCCTATAACTTCATATCCCTTTTTTAATAAAAAAATTAAACTAGTAGCAGAATCAACCCCACCAGACATTTCCAATAAAACCCTCTTCTTTAGTTTTCCACTTTTATTTTCCATATAAATGTATTTTAATATAAATAAGGGATTTTTAAAATATATTTTTTAAAAAAAATAAAGACCTTAGGCTGTTTGGCTGGATTTTAGCTTTAGAAATGACTTACGGAAAAAAGGTTCGAAAACCGCTTAGTCATATTTTGAGAGTTCAAATATACTAAAGTTTTAATCAGCCAAACAACTTAAAGTCTTTATGATTTATTTTCAATCGTAGATACTAACATGTTTTTTATTTTTTGTCAATCGTTGTGGCATTGCAGCGTCAAGTTTACACTTGCTAATTCATTTAATCTTTCCATAGGGGTTTTTCCATCCATACCTAATCCTCTATGTTTTTTCTGATAATTATAGTAATGCATAAACAAGTTTAATCTGTATTGCATTT
>JAIPGT010000013.1 GCA_021735565.1 Patescibacteria group bacterium | reverse complement strand
GGACTAACATGAAGTCTAGAAGCTCCAGAATCAGAAGATCCAACCAAAAAACCACCTGCCCCTTTAGAAACAAGTGTGGTATTGGTGTCTATATTTAAATAAACATCATCTCCTTCTCCCGTATAAATACCATCAGCATCACTATCATAACCTTCACTAGTAATTTTACTTTTAACTTCACCTGTTTCTGAGTCAAGAACAAATATACCTTCATCAGTTACAACTTGTATATCTTTAGCAAATACAAAAGAAGAAACAAATAATATACCTAAAAATAAAGGTAGAAAAAACTTAAGTTTCATACATTAATTATAACATATAATCATCACAAAATACGTGATATTCCCAAAACGCGTTTTTTGCAAATAATAATATTTTGTAGGGGCGCACATTGTGTGCCCGATAAATAAAACATGAATTATAAAAAAATTACACGTTAAATCACGTGCAAATTTATTAAAAAACGTTAATGGATAAATTTTGTAGGAACGCGCCGCGGCGCGTTCCCACATGAATTATTCAATAAACATTATTTATATAATCAAATATGATATTATAAATTATAACAAACTTGTACTATATGAATAAAAAAGAAATATCAAAAAAACCAGGCGTTTATATATTCTATGATAAAAATCATAAAATTTTATATGTAGGTAAAGCAAAAAATTTAAAAAATAGATTAAATACTTATTTTAGAGCAGGAATTTTGGAAAATGAAAACACAAAAAAATGTAGTGTCCAACGATTATTGGACAATAAAGAAAAATTATTAAGACAAAACGCGGTAGAATTTGAAACTATAATAACAAATTCAGAAAGAGAGGCTTTAATTTTAGAATCCAATTTAATAAAAAAGCATAAACCAAGATATAATGTAATGTTGAAAGATAATTCTGAATATATTTATTTGAAATATAAATTTGATAAAGAAAAAATGTATATACCAGAATTGTCTATAATAAGAAAAAAAACTACCGTAGGAACAGGAGAGAATTTATCTCCTGTTCAAAGATCGCTGGACAACGAAAAATTATATGGTCCTTATACTTCAAAAAAAAGTATAGTTGAAATAATAAAAATATTGTCAAAAACATTTGGATTTGAATGTCTTAAAGTTTCTGAATTAAATAAAAAATATATAAAAGATAAAAAAGATAAAATAATTTTATCTCCTTGTTTTAATTACCATATAGGAAGATGTAATGGAATTTGTTGCGGAAAAATAGAAAGATCTGAATATATAGAAACTGTTAAAAATGCTATGTTATTTTTCAGTGGAAAAACTGTGGAAATCAGAAAAAAACTTGTTGAAAAAATGAATATAAAAGCTGGAAAAAAAGAATATGAAAAAGCTCAAAAAATAAAAGAACAAATATTAAATTTAGATAAAATATCTGAAAATCAAGATGTAAGAGAAATAAAACAATCAACAAAAGATATAATAAGCTTTTATAAATATAATAAATCTATATTTATTAACATTTTTAATATAAGAAACGGATTATTATTAGGAAAAAGAAATTTAGAATTAAAAAATCTTGAAAATGAAAATGAAAAAGAAGAATTTTTGAAAATATATTATCTAAGTAGTGTCCAAAGATCTTTGGACAAAAAAGACAAGCCGAAAGAAATAGTTTTAGAAAATAATATAGAAAATAAAGATATAGAAAAAATATTAGATATAAAAATAAGAAAATATAATAATAAAAATGAAAGAAATTTAATAGAACTTGGAAAACAAAATTCAAAAATTTTTATAAAATCTAAAGAAGAAAACAAAAAAATATTATTAGAATTAAAAAAAAAGCTAAAATTAGATAAAATACCAAATAGAATAGAATGCTTTGATATATCAAATATACAAGGAAAATTCTCCGTTGGAAGTATGAGTGTTGCTATAAAAGGAATAGTAGAAAAAAGTGAGTATAGAAAATTCAAAATAAAAGAAGATTATGGAGAAAAACCAAATGATTTTAAAATGCTTTCAGAAATTATAAAAAGAAGATTATCTAATAAGAATATAAAATCTTGGGGATTACCAGATTTAATAGTATTAGATGGTGGAAAACCACAACTCAATACAATATTAAAATTAAAAAAAGATAAAAAATACAAAAATATATTAAACAAAATAAATATAGTAGCTTTAGCTAAAAAAAATGAAATAATATATTTTTATAAAAATGAAAAATTAGAAGAAGTTTTTGCAGAAAAATTATTTTTAATAAGACAGTTAAGAGATGAGGCACATAGGTTTGGAATAAAATATCACAGAAAAACTCGTGATAAATCATGGGAAATTAATTCCTAATATTTTTAAAAAACATTATTATATAAATTGTAGGAACAGGACGACAAAGTCGTCCTGTTCCACCCAATTTTCACATTAAAATTTATTCACAACAATAAAAAAACAAAAATTTGACCAAAAATCATTATTATGTTATATTATTTATAGAAATTGTAAGATTTTATAAGCTAATCCTGATTATGGATTGGTTTATTTTTTTAAAAAATTAACAAAAATATATGGCAAATGAAATAAAAACAGCAATAGAAATAATTTGTGAAGAAAAAGGATTAAAAGAAGAAGTAATTTTAGAAACTTTGAATCAAGCATTAGCTGCAGCTTATAGAAAAGAATATTTAAGCGATAAAAATAACAATGTAAAAGCATTATTTAATGTGGATAATGGTTCTATAAAAGTTTGGGACGAAAAAACTGTTGTGGAGGATATGGAATTAGATGAAAATGGAAAAGTTATACAAGACGAAAACCTTCCTGAAGAAGAAAAAAAGAAATTCCATCCAAGAAATGAAATAATGTTAAAAGATGCTAAAAAAATTAAAAAAGGATCAAAAATAGGAGATATTATAAAAGAAGAATTAGAAGCAAAAACTGATTTTGGCAGAATTGCAGCACAAACAGCAAAGCAAGTTATTATGCAAAAATTAAAAGAAGCTGAAAAGGAAATATTATTTACTGAATATAAAGACAAAGAAAAAACTATAATATCAGGAGTTATTCAAAGATATGAAAGAAATTTTGTTATAGTAAATTTAGGAAATGGAACAGCAACTTTACCTAAAGAAGAGCAAATAGAAAGTGAAAGATATAATACAGGAACAAGAATGAAATTTTATATTAAAGAGGTTTATCAAGATATTAGAGGAACAAAAGTAATTTTATCTAGAACTAGCCCAGAACTTGTGAAACAATTATTTGCATTAGAAGTCCCAGAAATAACCAATGGAATAGTTATTATAAAATCAATTGCAAGAGAAGCTGGCAAAAGAACTAAAATGGCTGTATATACAAATCAGGAAAATATAGATCCTATAGGTTCTTGTGTTGGGCAAAGAGGAATAAGAATTAACTCTATAACAGAAGAATTAGCAGGTGAAAAAATAGACATTATAGAATACCAAGAAGATATAAAAGATTTTATAATAAATGCATTACTTCCTGCTAAAATAGATAATGTAATTATAATTGATGAAAAAAAGAAAGAAGCAGAAGTAAAGGTAGATCAAACTCAATTTTCTTTGGCAATAGGAAAACAAGGTCAAAATGTTAGATTAGCATCAAAATTAACAGGATGGAAAATTAATATAGACCAAGGAGAATTCATGGAAACATTTGAAGAAGATGAAAAATAAATAAATATTTATTGTTATTTATTTATTTTTCTGTAGGGGCCAGCGATCGCTGGCCCTTTTTATATTGCATGCCCGATTTATTATAATAGATAAATATTGATTGTAGTGGCCAACCATGGTTGGCCATGCACATTGTTCGCCCGATTGATTAATTTTTTAAATTAATAAAAAAATTATTAAAATGTTTCATATAACTAATCACAAACGCTTCGCTTATTATGCATATTATTTATATAAAATATTTTAAAATTATATAAATTACAAAAATTATAAATAATTCATTAATCTTTATATATCAAACATATTTTAAAAATAAAACGCACATTAAAAAACATGCGATTTTCGAAAAAATATATTATATTATTTATACAAAAACACGATGGTCAGCCATGGCTGACCACTACAAAATTAAAAATCCTTATTATATAAAATGTGGGAAGGCATAATGATATAATATGCAATTTTTACAAAATTTAAATTCGCTCAAAAAATTTAATACTAGCCTTTCTAGTTTTCAAATTTAAAATAATAGCAACCACTGAAAAAGAATACATAATATTATATATTCTTTTTCTTTTTAAATAAATTTCCGCAGCTCTACCCATGCTTTGTTGTTTTTTGTAAGAAACTGCATTTTCAGGATAATTTCTGAAAATACTATTAGATCTAGTTTTAACTTCAACAAAGAACAATTCATTATTTTTACCACAAATAATGTCTATTTCCCCAAATTTAGTATAAAAATTTCTCAAAATAATATTATATCCCTTATTAATTAAAAATTCACAAGCAACATCTTCTCCTAGATGGCCAAATTCCATTTTATCCATAAAAATAAAATAAACTTGATTAGACAAGCTTATTTTAAAATAGAAAAATTAAAAAAATATTAATTTTTTATATATTTTTTATTAAATAGTAGAAATTTTTGGAAGAATTTGTTTTTTTCTAGACATAATACCTTCATAAAATTTAGTAGATTCAATATCATTTTCAAAAAGCTCAAATATTGAATTATCCCCAACAATCCAAAGATAACTTCCCTCTTTTATAATATCTGTAACCATCAAAATAATAGCAAAATAATTATCTTTTTCTAAAATCTCTTTTTGTTTTTTTAAAATATCTTCTTTTCTAGACATAATCAAAGAAACATCAGCAAGCTCAACTTGGCCTATTCCAATTTTTTTACCTTTTATATCAAAATCTTTAAAATCATTATTTATAATTTCAATATCTGATTTATTTTGTATTTCAGCTTTTTTTGCAAAAAGATCCATGCCCAAGCTATTAATATCTGAAATACCAGCAATATTAGCTAATTTATTAGCAATATCGATATCTATTTGAGTACATGTAGGAGATTTAAAAATAACAGTATCTGATAAAATTCCAGAAAGTAAAGCCCCTGCCATGTTTTTATTTAAATCTATTTTTCTATCAAAAAACATTTCAGCTATTATTGTACAAGAAGAACCATAAGGTTTAATGATAATTTCTATAGGACAAGAATTACAAAAATCTATTTTATGATGATCCAATATACCAATAACATTTTCTTCTGTTATGCCTTCAAATCTCTGAGTTTTTTCATTGTGATCAACTAAAAAAAACTTATCCTCTTCTAATATAGAAGTTAATTTTTCTGGCTCTGGAATATTAAATTTTTCTAAAACAAATTTTGTTTCTACATTAATATCCCCTGAAACAACAGGTTTATACTCACCTCCCATTAAATATGAGAAAGCTATTGAAGCAATAACTGTATCTGTATCAGGACTTTTATGGCCAATTACATATATCATAATAAAAAAATATTTAAAAAATTAATTAACAACATTTAAAACAATCCCCCAATAATTTTCTCCTGCAACAAAAATTTCTTCCTCTACAACTTCTGGTATATTTTCACATATTTTTCTAATTTTTTGAACATCAACTCTATCATCAATATTTGGAGCAATAGGAGAAATAGCAGTTTTTGTCCAATCAGTAATAACAATTTTACCACTATTTTTTACCATTCTTGCAACTTCTCTTATAATCTCAAATTCTTTTGAACTTTGAAATAAAATATTAACTAAAAACCCAGCATCTAAAGATTTACTTTCTATTTTAGTCGCATTATAAATTTCTAAATTAGACCAAATAGTTTTGAAATTATTTATACCTTCAATATGCAATATTGTCTCTAATGAAGATAAAATATCTCTAACAATATCAACAGCATAAACCATACCAGAATCTGTTACTTTTTTACAAAGTTTTTTTGTTAAATAACCTTGACCACAACCAAAATCTCCAACAATATCTGATTTATCAATCATACCTTTTTGCAGTATAAGGTCTAAATTTATATTAGGAATAGAATTTAAATTCATATTTTTCTTTTTTATTTTTTTTAGTAATAATTTTTAATATCCAATATTGAATAAAAAACCTAGTTACCCAAAAAAGTTTAACTAAAATAAAAATCCTAGTATTAGCAGAAGAAGAAACCGTTTCATCAATTCCCTTTTTTGTATTTTTTTCTAAATTAATAAGTATTTTCTCAAATTTTTTATTTTTTTTGTTTTCTATATAATAATTTTTCAAATTTAAAAAAGCCTCATAAATTCTCTCAAAGAATTCATAGTAAGAAACTTGTTTTGAATAAATATTTTTTTTATTCAAAAAAGAGCCTTCTTTTTTTAAATTTTTTCTAATCTGATTTAATTCTTTATGCCTATTATAAAAATTTTTTCTTATAACACCATCAACACCATAAAAATCATCTATTTTATGTCTTAACATAAATAAAAAATTAATTAAATTTTACTTTTAAAAATTTTCTTTTCCCAGCCTGTATAACTGAATTATTATATTCTTTTGTTAATATAAATTTAATATCTTCTATTTTTTGGATATCAGAATTTTTATGAATTTTTATAGCTCCTTGTTCTATCATTCTTCTACTTTCACCATTACTAGAATAAAAAGAATTTTCTGTCAAAAAAGTTATAATATCAATTTCTTTTTTATAAATAACTTCTTTTATATTTTCTGGTAAATTTTTATTAGAAAATTGATCTATAAAATTTTCTTTTTCTTCCAAGGCCACCTCATTCCCATGATAAAGAGAAACAATTTCCGAAGACAATCTTAATTTTAAATCTCTTGGGGCTATTTTTTCATTTTCATAATCTATTTTTATTTTTTTTATTTCTTCTAATGGGACTTTAGTACAAAGCTCAAAAGCTGAAATCATAACTTCATCAGACCAAGACATAACTTTACCAAACATACTTTTAGGAGAATCAGAAAGGGTCAACATATTTCCCTCACTCTTTCCCATCTTTTTCCCAGAGCTATCAGTCAAAAGCTTTACTGCAACAACAAATTTTTCTTTACCATTTATTTTTTTCATTAATGTTCTACCTGCCAACATATTAAAAATTTGATCATTTCCACCTAGTTCTAAATCAACATTCATAACAACGCTATCATATCCTTGCATAAGTGGGTACAAAAACTCATTCAAACCTATAGCTTTACCTTCTTCTAATCTTTTTTGAAACATATCTCTTTCAATCATTTGTTGTACAGTAAAAAAAGAAGAAAGAGAAATAACTTCTGAAAAAGTAAGTTTATCATGCCAATCAGAATTATATAATATTTTAACAGGATTTTTCCCTTCAAAATCTAAAACACCCGATGATTGTTTAATATAATCCTTACAATTTTCCAAAACTTCTTTTCTGGTTAAAGGTTTTCTTTGTGAATTTTTATCAGTAGGATCACCAATCATCGCAGTAAAACTACCAATAAGAAATATAATTTCATGACCTAATTTTTGAAATTCTGCTAATTTATTCAAACATATAGCATGTCCTAGATGTAAGCTAGGCCCAGTAGGATCTATCCCTAGATATAAAGTTATTTTATCTCCTGAAAGTAATTTTTCTTTCAATTCTTTTTTTGACGGATAAATAGCACTAATACTTCTATCTAAAAGTTCATTTATGGCTTTTTCGTCTATATTATTTTTTTTCATAAAAACTTTATTAAATACTAAACTCATTATTACATAAAAATAGCCTAAAAACAATAAAAATAATTGACATAATAAGCATTTTTTTGCTTTAATTAATAGGAAAATTAAGCCAAAAATAAAATGAAAAAATTCAAAAACAAAAAATTAAAAAATGAAGAAAAAACCAAAAAATTTCATTTTTTTAGATTTTTAATAAATATTTTCCTAATATTTTTAATAACAGGAATATTCACTACTATATTTTTATTTTCAAAATACAGTAAAGAGATACCTAGCCCTGATAAATTAATAGAAAGAAAACAAGCAGAAACAACAAAAATATATGATAGAACTGGTGAAAATTTATTGTATGAAATACATGGAGATGAAAAAAGAACAATAGTAGAATTAGATGAAATTTCTGAATATGTAATCCAAGCAACAATATCTGCAGAAGATAAAGACTTTTACAATCACCAAGGATTTTCTCTAACTGGAATGGCCAGAGCATTATTAAAAGATGTCTTTTTATATATACAAGGTAAAACTTTACAAGGAGGATCAACATTAACTCAACAATTAGTAAAAAACACAATCCTCACAAAAGAACAAAAAATATCTAGAAAAATAAAAGAATTTATATTGGCTTATCAAATAGAACAGAAATTCAGTAAAGATGAAATTATTAAAATGTATTTAAACGAAATTCCGTATGGTGCAGTTATTTATGGTATAGAATCAGCTTCAGAAAGTTTTTTTGGTAAAAATGCAAAAGATTTAGATATAGCAGAAAGTGCATTACTTGCATCTTTACCTAAAGGTCCTACTCTTTATTCTCCATATGGTAATAATACAGAACTCCTTATCAAGAGATGGGAATATATTATATGGCTTATGCAAGAAAATGGACATATAAATGAAGAAGAAGCAAAAGAAGCAAAAGAAACAGATATTTTATCAAAAATACAATTAAAATCTAATAATATAAAAGCCCCACATTTTGTAATGTATATAAAAGAATTACTAGCTAAAGAATATGGGGAAACAGAAATAGAACAAGGTGGATACACAATAATAACAACTTTAAATTTAGAATTACAAGAAAAAGCAGAAGAAATAATAGCTAATAATAGAGAAAGAATAGAAAATAAAGGTGGAAGTAATGCTGGGTTACTTTCAATGGATCCTAAAACAGGAGAAGTACTAGCTATGGTAGGATCTATGGATTTTTTTGATAATGAGAGCGAAGGACAATTTAATGTGACATTATCGCCAAGACAATTAGGATCATCTTTTAAACCTATTGTTTATGGAGCCGCTTTTGAAAAAGGATACACTCCTGATACGGTTGTATTTGATGTAAAAACTAATTTTGCAAACTCAGGAGAAGAATATATCCCAAAAAACTATGCATACAAAGAATATGGCCCAGTTTCTCTAAAAAAAGCATTGGCCGGATCTTTAAATATTCCTGCCGTAAAAGTTTTATATTTAACGGGAGTAGAAAATGCCCTAAATTTTGCTGAAAAATTTGGATATACAACAATAAAATCAGAAGATAAAGATAAATATGGATTAAGTTTAGTATTAGGAACAGCAGAAGCTTCATTATTAGAACACGTTAGAGCTTATACTGCTTATGCAAATAATGGAATTTTAACAAGAGAAAAATTAATATTAAAAGTAGTTGATAATAAAGGAGAAACTATAGAAGAAAATAATGAAGTAGATTCTTCTAGAATAATAGACAGAGAAGTAGCAAGAAAAGTTAATTTTTGTATATCAGATAATAATGAAAGAAGTTATGCTTTTGGATATAATAATTATTTAACTTTAGGAAATATACCCTCTGCTGCAAAAACTGGAACAACAAATGATTTTAAAGATGCTTGGACTATAGGATACACTCCAGAAATAATAACAGGTGTATGGGTTGGTAATAATGATAATAAAGAAATGTCCGAAGCTCCTGCAAGTGAAATTGCAGCACCTATATGGAACCAATTTATGAAATTTGCTGTAGAAAATTTACCAAAAACTGGCTTTATAGATCCAATTTATACAACCCAAGAAAATAAAATGTTAAATGGTAATTATATTAATTATAGAGAGATTAAAATAGATGAAATAACTGGAAAATTAGCAACTGATGAAACCCCAGAAGAATTAATAAAGGAAGTAAAATATTTAGATATACATAGTATATTACATTACATAAATAAAAATGACCTCACAAAACAAATAATAGAAAGCCCAGAAAGTGATCCTCAATATAATAATTGGGAACAAGCTATTTCTGATTGGATTGTAGAAACTATAGAAAAAGAAGATAAAACAGAATATGAAAAAACTATTATATCTAATTTAATAGAAAGCCAAGATGAAGATATAGAAATAAGAACGGATGAACCGCCTGAAGAGTTTGATGATGTTCATTCAAAAGATGCCGTTACAAATGTTACTATAAAAAATTTAAATAATAATTCAATATTTAATAATTATATAGTTCCTATAAATATAGATTTTTCAGTTAAAGGAGTCTTTGAAAAAATACAATATATAATAGACGATATAGTTGTTTACGAGACAAAAATACCAAATAAAGAAATATTATTAGAGTTGCTTAATATAAACCAAGGACAACACACATTAACAGTAAAAGTTTTTGATGAATATTTAAATAGAGACTCTGATTCTGTTACTTTTAATATGAATGCTAAAGAAGATAAAATAGAATGGCAAAATGAAGGTTATACAGAAATTAATACTTGGGATAATTTAGAATTAAATTTATTTATACAAAATATAAATAATATTAGTAATATTAAATTCTATTACCAAAATTCAAATAACCCAAAAAAATTATTAAGTTTATTAACTAGTGTAAAAGAAAATAATATAAAAGTTAATTTTCAACCAACATCTTCAGGATATTATAAAATAAATGCAGAAATTCAAAAAACATCTGGGGAAATAATAACAACAGAAACTTTAAATATAAGAGTTAATTAAACACTAAATATTATATTTTCTATATTATATTGAGGATTTTTAATCTTTTCTAAAATTTTAAATTTTTGTAATTTTATTTGAGAGGCAATAATAGGATTAGAACATTTTAAATTTAAAACATTATCTCTTATAGAAATAGGCCTAACAAATTTTATATTTTCTTCACCTAAAAAATCAACTAAAACTAGTTTTATATCTTTAAAAAACATTTCTTTCATTACTTTTTCTCCTACAGCATTTTTTGAATTAATATCTATAAAAGTATTAGGTTTAGTTTTTGTATATTTTTTAAAGGGCTCAAATTTTTTTGTATTATAGAATATATCTTTAAATGAATCCATATAATTAAACTCTAATAGGCATAACAATATATATATAATCAGAATTATCTTCACCTTTAATTAAGGCAGGCATATTCTCATTTATAAAACTAAAGGTAATAATATCTTCATCAATACTATTTAGACCATCTAATATATATTGATAATTAAAATTAATAAAATTATCCTCACCAAGAATTTCTTTATCAATTTCTGCTATATTTTCACCAAATTGATTATTTTTAGATTCAATAATAAGTTTTTTACCTTCAAAATTAGTTTTTATATTTATATCAGAAGAAGTTCTATCAGAAAATAAACCTATATTTTTAACAATACTTATAAATTCATTTTTATTGATTTTAAAACTTGTATTAAAATCATCTGGTATTATTTGTTTATAATCTGGATATTCACCGCTTATCAACCTAGAAATTAAACTAATATTTTTAGTTTTTACTAAAATTTGATTATCAGATATAACAAAATTAATATTTTCTTTTTCAACTTGTAATATTTTTATAATTTCTTGGACAGTAGATAATGGAATAATAATTTCTTTTGAAATATTAAATTCATTAATAATACTCATTTTTTTCTCAGTTAATCTATAACTATCAGTTCCAACTAAAAATAAATTTTCATTTTCAACCTTAAATAATAAACCATTTATTTCAGGTCTATTTTTATTATTTGCTATAGAAAAAGCAATTTTAGATAAAGAATCAAAAAAATCTATACCAGAAACAGAATAAGAAATACCTTTTTCAATTTCAGGCAAAACTGGAAAATCATCAGGATTAAAACAATTAATTTTAGTTTTAAAGCTAGAACATCTAATACTCATTTCAGTATCTTTAGATTCTACAATTATATTACTAGCGGGTAATGAATTTATATAATTACTAAATAATAACCCAGGAACTACTAAATTTCCTTCTTCTATAACCTTACAAGGTAAAATAAATTCAATACCCATTTCTAAATCTGTAGCTATTAATTTTAATTTATTTTCTTTAGTTTCAATATAAATATTATTTAATATCGGTAAATTTGCATTTTTATTTATTATTCTACTAACAATATTTAATCCTTTTTTTAAATTTTCTTGTGTACACTCAATTTTCATATTTTTTCTTTTAATTTATTTGTATTTCTATTCTATGCTCTGTGATATCTTTTTTCAAGTTGTTATTAATTATTTATTTTTATTTTTTTATATTTTATATATATATTTATAGTAATCATTAGTAATTATAACAGTGGATTGTGTTTATATCTCATTTTTTTGTCTTATTTTAAGGTTTTTATATGTGTATATTTATATATTATACTGGTTCTATTTTATATACTAACTGTTAATTTCTTTTTTATATTTTTATTTTTTACACTTTTTTATATTTTTTATACACTTTTATCATAAAAATTTTTAGCCATTTTTATTTTTTTTAAACATTTTTAATATAACTAATTAACAACTTATATACTTTTACACAACTTATCAACAAAAAAATAACCTTATGTGTATAAGATTATTTTTTTATAATGAAAATTATTTAAATTTATCCATTTTTTGAGCAGAATCAGTCAATATAATAATTTTTGTTATTTTATTTTCTTTATCTTCTTTATCTCTTTGTTTTATTTCAACTATTCCTGAGCTTGAACTTATATATATTTTCTCGTCTTCTTTTTTTAAGATAATTTCACCAATATCTATTACAGATATAAGAGGCATATGTCTAGGCATTGCAGTTATTTGCCCATCTATAGTATTTAAAGTGACACTATCTACTAAATCACTATAAATAATTTCAATAGGCGTTATTATTTCAAATTTTATTTTTTCTTTTTGTTCCATAATTTATTTTATTTCATCTATAGATCCTTTCATATAAAAATCTTGTTCATTTTTTTCATCATGTTTACCTTCAATTATTTCTTTAAAGCTTCTTATATTAT
>JAIPGT010000012.1 GCA_021735565.1 Patescibacteria group bacterium | reverse complement strand
ATTGGTATCATAGTATCAATAGCCTTTATTCCTGTTTGTAATGGCTCAGAAACGGGCTCTCTTTCCATAACTGAAGGAGCCTTTTTTTCAATTAAATAATTTTCAGAACTTTCTATTTTTCCTTTCCCATCAATAGGGTTACCTAAAGGGTCTATAATTCTACCTAAAAAATTATCAGAAACAGGTATTGATAAAATATTACCAGTTCTTTTTATTTCTTGACCTTCTTTTATTTTTGTATAATCTCCTAAAACTATTATACCTACAGTTTCTTCTTCTAAATTTAAAGCTATTCCTATTTCCCCATTTTCAAATTTTACCATCTCAGAAGATTTACAATTATCAAGGCCAGTAGCTCTTACAATACCATCCCCAACTTCTAGCACTTTTCCTATTTCAGTTATATCTATCTCTTTTTCAAAGTTTTTTATTTGATTTTTTAATTTTTCAACAATTTTTTTAGAATCCATATATTTAATTATTCATAATTTCTTTTATTTTTTTGATTTGAGATTTTAAACTAGCATCATATAAAACATTATTTTTTTTAAAAATAAATCCAGAAATTAAATTATTATCGACAGTAATATTTGCATCACTAACATTTAATCTATTTAATATAATTTCAATATCTTTTTTTTCTGTTTTATCAGTTATAAATAAATCATTTTTGATATTATTTTTATCTAATAAATATTCAATATTTTTACTAATTTTAGGTAAAATACTTATAAAGTTATTTTTATAACAAAAATCAGAAAAAATATCTATTATTTTTTCATAATTTTCAGGGGCTTCTTTTATAAGCTCATATAAAGCAAGAGATAAAATTTTTGAATTAATTTTCATTTCTTTTATTTAAAAACTCATTAATAATTACTCTATTTTTCTCTGCACTTATATTTTCAGATAATAATTTCTCTGTAATAAAAATACCCAAAGAAATAGCTTCCTTATTTATTTCTTTTTTAGCTAATTCTTTTTCTTTATTTATTTCTTTTCTAGCATCTTCAATAATTTTTATTGTTTTTTCTTCTGCTTGTTTTGTATAATTTTTTATAATTTCATCTCCTCTTTTTTTTGCTTTATCTACTATTTCTATAGAATCTTTTTTAGCCTTTTCCATTTTTAAGCTATAATCTTCTTCAGACTTAAGAAAATTTTCCGTAGCAGTTTTAGCATGTTCTAATCCTTCTTCTATTTTTTCTTTTCTTGTTTTTAGGACTTTATTTATCGGCTCAAAGGCATATTTTTTTAAAATAAAAAATATAATCAAAAATGTAACAAGATTTGATAATGCCATTTTCCAATCAAAACCAATTTTTCCTAATGTTTCTATTAAATCCATTTTTAAAATATTATTTTATATTAAGAAGAATGCAACAAAAGCATAAATAGCAGTTGATTCGCACATAGCAATAGCTATAATCATTTTTGAGAATAATGATCCTTCAAGTTCAGGATTTCTCCCTATTGCTTCTAATGCTTTAGATGCAACCATTCCCTCTCCGATGGCTGAAAGACCCATTGTTAATGTACATAATGCTTTCGCAATTAATCTAGCTGATTCTAATTCCATATATTTTATATGTTAATTATTATTTAATTATTAAAAATTTTATTTTCATCTATTGAACCTGAATAATACGCTGCAACAAGAGCTCCGAATACTATAGATTGAACAATAGCGGTAAGTAGACTCATAACAGCCCAAACAGTTGGTAAACCATAAGCAAAAGCTCCAAAAATTAATGTTGCTAAAACTTCTCCAGCATATATATTCCCGAATAAACGCAAAGAAAGCGATATTATTTTTGCTATTTCAGAAATTATATCAAGAATACCAACAAAAAAATCTATAATAGCTTGCAATCCAGAAGAAATTCCTTTTCTAAA
The DNA here is from genome assembly GCA_021735565.1 of Patescibacteria group bacterium. The sequence continues at coordinate 11,221 of JAIPGT010000012.1, read as the reverse complement.
ACCAATATAAACTTCTTTGAATTTTAAAAATCTACCTAAATAACCAAAAAATCCATAACTTTTTATACTTTGTATTTGTATAAGTAATATTATTCCTAAAGATAAAGCAAAAGTCATATTAAAATCATTTGTTGGAGTTCTAAATAAATATTGTGAATCAAAAGTTATACTAGATAAGCCAGGGATTATGAGTGTCATTAAATTTGATAAACCTATAAAAATAAATAAAGAACCAATAAGTGGAAAAATATTTTCAGCAACTTTTTTGCTACCAGTAATTTGAGTTGTCATATTTAACATAGATTCATATAAATATTCAAAAATATTTTGTATTCCTTTTGGTTTTTCATTAATTTTTTTATTTAAATAAATAACAAAAATAATAATAATAAAAATTATTAATATCGTAAGCAATAAAGAATTGGTGACTGGAAAGTCGCCAATAGTGTATATTATTTCAGGTTGTATTTCTGGTTTATCTCTGAAAAACCTCAAAAAACTTTCTTTCATATATTATTTCTATTTCTTCTTTTCTTCGTATAATGATTTTAATTTTTTATATTTATATATAACTAATAACCAAGAAAAAATTAATGCTACTAATAAAGAAAATACTAAGATATTTTTATTATTTAAAAAAATAAAAGGAAAATAATTCCATAAAATCATAATAATAAAAGGAGGAACACCAAAAACAAATATAAAACTAAAAGCTACTTTAAAAGTTTTTATTGATAAACTATCCTTATTAATATTATTTTTTTGATCCATATTTATGATACTACAATAAAAACAACTATTTTTCAATATTTTAGTTTTTATTTTAAATAAGGTATTTTTATATTTTTTTATTTTCTATATAAGCAGTGTTCCAAAGACTTATATATAATGAATTAAAAATTATAGATCCTAATAAAGCTAAAATTATTATAAGAATAACATTTGCTGAATTAAAAACTGAAACTAAATTTTCTTTTACAACAGAAATAGATATAGCAAGAAAGGGCAATATAAATATAATAATTCCTGAAAATATTAATAAAAATACAACAAAACTCATAAGGGAGGCCGTAATAGATTGACCGAATTTTGAGAATAGAAGTTTTGTAGATTTTTTTAAAGAAGAAAATATATTTTCTGAATCTAAAATGATATATCTGAAAGCATATTCAAATATTATTTGTATAAATAAAGAAATAATAAAAATACTAATAAAAGAAATTGTAAAAAATAGATTAGAATTTAAATAAAAATTCTGAGAAATAAGAACAACAATCATGAAAAATAAAGAAATAATTAAATTCCTAATCAAAAATAAAGATATTATTGGTAATATTTTTCTTTTATTTTCTTTTATTAAAGATTTTTTTTCATTTAATGTAATAATATAAATAAAAGATATACAAGTTATTATAAAAAATAATAAAATAACAAAAATGCTTATTAAATTAATATTACTATAGAAAAAATTATCAACAGATATAGAATTTTTGTAAACTAGATTTTCTAATATTTTTGTTGTATTTATTAGAGTAAAAAAATCTCCTGTACCAGGCATCAAGGTGTTTGCAAAAACAGATTTAAATATTAAGAAAAAATCATTTATAGTATTAGAAAATGAAACAAAATATCTATTAGATTTTAAATATACAAAATTTAAAAATATAGATGAAAAGAATAAAAAACTAGAAAATGAAACAAAAAAAGTTAAAAACCAGTTTTTTTTCTCTAAAGAATATTTGTTAAAAACCTTTTTAAAAGAAATCATATTTTTAATAATATTATTAAATTACTAAATAAATTATATCACATTTTCAATTATTTTTTTAAATTCGTCTTTTTCAATTGTTTCTTTTTCTATTAAAATATCAACTACCTTATCTAAAGCTTTTTTATTTTTTAATATAACAGTTTTAGCTCTATTATAAGCATCTTCTATTATGTTAGCTATTTCTTTATCAACCATTTTTGCTGTTTCTTCACTATAATCAACTTTCACTGTATTATTTCCTAAAAAGAATAATTCATCTTTTTCTCCATAAACTCTAACAGGTAAATCTTCTCCCATAGCAAATTCTGTGATTAATTTTTTTGCTAATTCAGTAGCTTTCTTTAAATCAGAAGAAGGTCCGCTAGATAATTTTTTTAATAATTCTTTTTCAACAATATAACCACCAAGCATCATTGCAATAGTATCAATATAATAATCTTTAGAATGTAAATATATTTCTTTTTCTGGCAAATTTAAAGTATATCCAGCCGCTCTACCTCTAGATACTATACTTATTTTATGTACTGGATCACAATTTTCTAAAAAGTTTGCAACAATAGCATGACCTGCTTCATGGTAGGCTGTTATTTTTTTCTCTTCTTTTGATAGAATATGGCTCTTTTTTTCAGGGCCTAACAAAACTTTTTCTATACTATTTAATATATCTTGCAAAACAATTTCTTTTTTATTTTTTGAGGCAGTTAATATAGCGGATTCATTTAATAAATTTTCCAAATCAGCACCAGAAAAACCAGGAGTCCTTTCTGCGACTAATTTAAAATTTACATCCTTAGCAATAGGTTTGTTTTTAGCATGTATTTTTAAAATTTCTGTTCTGTCTTTTATATCTGGTGAATCTAAAACAACAACTCTATCAAATCTTCCAGGCCTAAGGAGTGCTTTATCTAAAACATCAGGTCTATTAGTTGCAGCTATAATAATTATATTAATATCAGTACCAAATCCATCCATTTCTACTAAAATTTGATTTAATGTTTGTTCTCTTTCTTCATGAGAACCAGAAACCCCAACTCCTCTTTGTCTGCCAACAGCATCTATTTCGTCAATAAAAACTATACAAGGAGATTGTTTTTTAGCTTTATCAAAAACATCTCTTACTCTTGATGCTCCAACACCAACAAACATTTCTACAAATTCAGATCCAGATATTGTGAAAAAAGGAACTCCAGCTTCTCCAGAAACAGCTTTTGCGAGCAATGTTTTACCTGTTCCAGGAGATCCAATAAGTAAAACTCCATGAGGAATTTTAGCTCCTATTGACGTATATTTTTTAGGATTTTTTAAAAAATCAACTATTTCAGTAAGTTCGTCTTTTGCATTTAAATTTCCAGCAACATCATTAAAAGTTGTCTTTTTTGAATCATTATTTATCTGTTTTAAATTACTTTGACCGAAAGATAATGTTTTATTACCTGCTCCACTTAATTTTTTTGATAGATACATAAAAAACAAGAAAAATAAAAGAAGAGGCAATAATATAGGTAAAAGAATATTAAAAATAAAATTTCTATTTGAAAGATTATTTACTTCAATATTTACAGAATTTAAATTTTCTTTTGATATGCCGTAAGTTGCAAAAATTTCATTTAAACTTTCTTGTTCTTCTTTATAAAAGTATTTTTCTTCGTTATTATTAGTTATAAAATTTACTCTATCACCAGATACTACAATTTCTTTAACATTATTATTGTCTATAAAATCAACAAAATCTTTTATCCCGACTTTTGATGAGCTTTGTGTTTCTAAATTACCAAAACTAAGAAGTGCTCCTATAATTAAAAATACAAAAAAATAAATTAAGAAGTTTTTCAAAATATTTTTTTTATCATCCTTTTTGATGTTTTTTTTGTTTTTTTTATTCATTGAGAAATTTATTATCTAATATTAGGTATAAAAATAAAAAACTAGAACAGTTTATTTATATATTCTAGTCTTTTAAATAAAAAAAATCAATAGAAAAAACTATATTCTATTATTTATAGAGTCTTTTAATTTTTTACCAGCTTTAAATTTAGCAACTTTTGTTTCAGGTACATCAATAATAGAAGAAGGATTTCTAGGATCAACACCTTTTCTGGCGTGTCTTACTTTAGACATAAAAGAACCAAATCCAACTATATTAACCTTTTCACCTTTAGATAAAGCTTTAATTGACTCATCAAAAATAGTTTCTACTATATCTTCAGACACTCTTTTAGAGAGTTTAAATTTATCAGATACTATTTCTACTAATCTAGCTTTATTCATATTTTTTCATTTAATAATTAAAATTCTAAAAAATAACTAAATTAATTCTATAATAAGAGAAATACCATGTCAACAAATTATATTAAAGACTTAATATCAACTCTTTCAAATTTCTTTATTATATAATTATTATCTATATTAAGTAAAACGGAATTGAAAATTGTTTTGCCATCTTCAGGGATATCATTTTTAAAAGTTTGTTCAGTTAAAAAACTTTTTATAACATTTTTATATGAAGATCCAATAACAGAATCATAAGAACCAACCATACCAACATCAGTAACAAAAAAACAATTATTTTCTAATTTCAAATCAGCTGTTGGGACATGAGTATGCGTTCCAAAAATTAAATTCGCCCTATTCTTTGCATAATGAAAAAATGCATTTTTTTCACTAGTAGCTTCAGCATGAAAATCTACAATAATAAATGGATTTTCATTTTTAAATTTTTTATATATATCATCAAAAGCTGAAAATGGACAAAAATAATTATCACTTTTTTTCATAAAAACTTTACCTATAAGATTTATAAATAAAAATTTTTTATTTTCTATTGCTAATAATTTATATCCAGAATTTATACTATTTTCTATATTATAAGGATGTATAATATTATAATTTTTAAAAATAGTTTTTAGATCTTTTTCTTTATCAAAAGCATGATCTCCTAGGGTCATAAAATCTAGGAATGGAGATATTTCAGACAATGTATTTTCAGTAATACCAGAACCATGAGCAATATTTTCTACATTTGCTAAAATAAAATCTAAAGACAATTTTTTTCTTAAATTAGGTAAAGTATTTATAATAGTTTTTCTACCTATTTTACCAACAACATCACCTATTAATAATATATTCATTAAAATAATTATTTAGCGTATTCAATAATTTTTTTCTCTCTTATCATAGTAACTTTAATTTCTCCAGGATATTTTAATTCCTCTTCAATATCATTTGCTATATCTCTTGCAAGCTTTAATGCTTGTAAATCGTTTATATTTTCAGGATTAGCAAAAACCCTAATTTCTTTACCTGCAGAAATTGCGTATGCTCTATTTACATTATCTTTTCTCAAAGCAATATTCTCTAAATCCTGTAATCTTTGTACATAATTTTCTAAAGTATCTTTTCTAGCACCAGGCCTAGATCCAGAAATAGCATCAGCAACTTGAACAATAACCCCTTCTATAGTAGATGGCATATCTTCATGATGTTCTGCGATTGCTTTTACTACAGTATCAGATAAATTAAATTTTTGTGCTATATTTTTACCAATTTCAGGATGAGTTCCTTGGACTTCAAAATCAACAGCTTTACCTATATCATGTAATAATCCAGCTTTTTTACAAACAGAAGGATCAACTCCAATTTCGTTAGCAAGTAACCCTGAAATAATTGCAACTTCTATAGAGTGTTGAAGAACATTTTGCCCATAACTAGTTCTATATTCTAATCTACCAAGAATTTGGACTAATTTAGGATCAATACCAACAACACCAACTTCTGATAAAGCATTTTCACCTGCTTTTTTTATATCAGTTGCTAATTCATTTCTAGATCTTTCAATAAATTCTTCAATTCTAGCTGGCTGTATTCTTCCATCTGCTATTAAATAATCCAAAGCTTTTTTAGCAATATGTCTTCTGATAGGATTAAAACAAGATATTTGGATAATATCAGGAGTATCATCAATAACAATCTCAACACCAGTTAATTGCTCAAAAGTTTTTATATTTCTACCTTCTTTACCTATAATTCTTCCCTTCATGTCTTCATTGGGAATTTGAACGTTTGTAGTGGTTATATCGTTTATAATAGGAAGGGAAAATCTTTGTATAGCAAGCATTAATATTTTTTTTGCTTCCTCTTCCATATCTTCATAAGTTTTTTCTTGTATCAACTTTATTTTTTTAACTGAATCATCTGAAATAGAATTTTCAACTTCTTTTAGAATTCTTTCTTCAGCTTGAGATTTAGTTAATTTAGCAATTTCTTCAAGTTTTTTTATTTCATCTTCTTTGATCTTTTCGATTTCAATTTTTTGTTTTTCGATTTCTTCTTTAACAGAAATAATTTTATCTCTTTTTTCTTCTAAAGTTATTAATTTCTTATCAAAAAGAGTTTCTCTTTCTTCTAATCTTTTTCTTTGAGCTTGAAGCTCTTTTTTTTCTTGGCTAATTTCGTTTTTAGAATCCTCTACAATTTTTATAGACTTTTCTTGAGCTTCTATAAGTAATTTTTTTTGTTTTTCTTTGGCTTCTTCTAAAATCTTATTAGCTTTATCAGAAGCTCCTTTTATTCTTTTTTCTAATTTTTTTTGGTTATATTTATTACCAACAAAAAAAGAGGCAATAACACCAAAAATAGCTAGCACCCATAAAAAACTTTCCATAATATTCTCCTTATATTAAGTTTTCCTTAATTTTTTAATTTTATTAAATAAAATAAGAGATCTTTAATTAATTATAAATTATATGAAAACTTAAAAATTAATTCTTAAGTATACAAGGCAAAAACAACTAATATTAGATAAAAACAATAATATCAAACAATATGCCTTATATAAAACTCTAACAAATTTTTTAAGTTTTGTAAATATTAAATAATTTTATCTATAATACCATATTTTAAAGCCTCTTTAGCATCCATATAAAAATCCCTATCAGCATCTTTTTCTATTTTTTCTTTTGTATTACCAGTATTTTTTGCAAGAAGAGAATTTAATTTATCTTTTACTTTTATAATATTTTCAGCAGCAATTTTAACATCACTAGCTTGTCCTTCAGCTCCACCCATAACTTGGTGTATTAAAATCTCACTATTTTCTAAAGCAAATCTTTTTCCTTTTTTCCCTCCTGCTAATAAAAAAGAACCCATAGAAGCAGCTTGTCCAAAACAAATAGTAGAAACATCACTTTTGACATGTTGCATAGTATCATAAATAGCAAGACCAGCATTAACTGATCCTCCGGGTGAGTTTATATATAATTTAATATCTTTTTCTGGATTTTCAGCATCCAAATAAAGAAGTTGTGCAACAATAGCATTTGCAACACTATTATTTATAGCTCCACCTAAAAAAATAATTCTATTTTTTAATAATCTAGAATATATATCATATACTCTATCCCCTTGTGGGGTTTTATCTATTACAGTTGGTATTAACATATTTTTATTTTAATTATTATTTATAGAAATTTTCCAATTAGTATTTTCTTTGCTTAATTTTCCAGGGATAAAAAAACCTGCAGCATTTTTATGACCACCACCTCCAAAAAAAGCAGCTATTTTAGAAACATCAAAATCTTCTTTTGTTGTTCTCAAACTAAAATATATATTACCATCATCTCTATCAGAAATTAAGACCCCAAAATTACAATCAGATATTTTATTCAAAAAGTTTTTTATACCACCTTCAACTTCATGATAATTTAATTTATATTTATTTAAAATATTTTGATTTAAAGCACACCAAACACATTTTAATTCTTCACAATAATTTAATTCTTCAAATATCTCTCCTATAAAATTCAAAGAAGCTATTTTTTTATTTTTTAATAAATTTTTTGCTATTATTTTTTCATTTGCTCCTTTAGATATCAAGGCTGAAGCAGTTTTTAATGAATTTTGATTAGTTGATGGAGTTGTAAAATTTTCAGTATCTAAGACAATCCCAGAAAGCATAGCAGTAGCCTCTTCTGAATTAATATTATAATTTAATTCATGTAAAAAAAGATAAATTAATTCAGAATTTGAAGAACTATTTCTATCAATATAAAAAGATTTACAAAAAAGCGGATAATTTTCATCTAAAATTTCATGATGATCTATAATAATAGTTTTATCAAGAGGAACATCTATATTTATTTTAGACCTTTTTACAGTATTTAAATCAAGAAGTAAAAATAAATCATAATTTATCTCATTTTCAATTTCATGAGTTATTAAATTATCAAGAGGCATAAAATTAAATTCTTTTGGTATTTTATCATAAGAAAAAATATTAAAAGCTTTACCCATTTTTTTTAAATAATTGGAAATACAAAAAGCTGATGCAATACAATCAGCATCAGGATTCGGATGTATAATAATTAAAATTATATTTGAGTCTAAAAAAGAATTATTAATTTTTTCAAAAAGATCATTCATTTTTGATTTTATCAAGAATATTTTCTATTTTTTTAGCGTTAATCTCTATTTTATCTAAAATAAATTTAAGCCTTGGAGTTTTTCTTAAAATTATAGAAGAAGAAAAATCGTCTTTTATAAATTTTATATTTTTTTTAAGGATATTTATAGAAGCATTAGATTTATCTAAAGGACTAACAATATAAAAAATTTTTGCTTCTTTTAAATCTGGAGATGTTATAACTTTAGTTATAGTAAATATTATACCTTCTGGAAAAATAATATTTTTTGAAATAGAATTAGAAACTTCTCTGTGTATAGTTTCATTTATTTGTTGCATCCTAAAATTAGACATTTTATTGTTTTTCAATTTTATATGGTATTGCTATCTCTTCGTAAAATTCAAGTAAATCACCTTCTAATATTCTTACATCAATATTACTTAAAATTCCGCATTCATTACCGGGTTCAACTTTTTCGTATTCTTTTTTTTCAATTTTTAAAGATTTAACATCTCCAAAAGCTATAATTTCATCATTCCTTTTTAAATAAAATTTATCACCTTTTTTAACAAAACCAGAATCAACTAAACAACCAAAAATTTGTTTTTTACCACTTGAAAATACTTTTAAAACCTTTGCTTTAGCAAAAACATTCATTTGTTTTTCTGCGGGTACTAATTTTTCTATTTCTTGATATACAAAATCAATTAATTCATATATAATTTTTGAAGTTTTTATAACAACATTTTTATCTCTTCCTATCATAGAAGCTAAATTGCCTACATGCACTCCAAAACCTAAGATAATAGACTTTGTATCTTCAGCCAATAAAACATCACCTTCAGAAATAGATCCAACATCATTTTTTATAATATTTACTTTCAAATTAGGAATTTGATTTATCTTTTCTAAAGATCCAGTGAGAGCTTCTTTTGATCCTAAAAAATCAGATTTAATTATTAAATTTAAAGAAGTTATGTTTTGGCCTTCGTTATTTTCCTTATTTAAAGATTTTACAGAAATATTAGAATTTAATTTTTCTGTTTTTTTTGTATAATCTTTTATTTTTTTTCTTAGCTCTTTTTTATTATTAATAACTTGTAATATATCTCCAACTTTTGGCAAACCTCTTAATCCAGAAATAATAACAGGATCACCAGGTTTTGCTTCATCTATAAACTCATTTTTATCATTTTTTAGAGATTTAATTTTTCCTTCAATATTATCAATTAAAACATAATCACCTTTTCTTAAAGTTCCAGTTTGGATAATAACAGTAGCTTTTGGCCCTTCATTTTCATTAAGGTGTGATTCTATAATAGTAGCCATGGCTGGCCCAAAACTATTACAATTTAATTTTTCTTTATAAATATCAGATACTAAAAATAAAACGTCCAAAAGTTCATCAATCCCATTTCCTTTTAAAGCAGAAATTGAAACACATATAGTATCCCCTCCCCAATCTTCTGGAGTTAAATTAATTTCTGATAAATCATTTTTTACTTTATCAATATTAGCATCAGGTAAATCTATTTTATTAATAGCAACAATAAAAGGAAGTTTTTCTTCTTGTATTATTTTTATAGCTTCTAATGTTTGTGCTTTTAAAGAATCATTTGCTGCAACAATCAAAATAGCAACATCAGCAACTTCCCCGCCTCTTGCTCTCATAGATTGGAATGCTTCATGCCCAGGGGTATCTATAAAAGTTAATTTTCTGTCGTTTTTTTCAATTTGGAAAGCTCCTATATGTTGAGTGATTCCCCCACTTTCACCTTTAATTTTATTAGTATCCGAAATAGTGTCTAATAATTTTGTTTTTCCATGATCTACATGTCCCATAACAACAACAACTGGAGGTCTTTCTAAACAAAAATCTTTATTATTTTTTTCTATTAATTCTTTTAGATCGTCTTTTAAATTATTCTCTAAAAGTAAATTATCATCAATTTTTTTTAATTCTAAAGAATAACCTAATTCTTCTGCGATTATAGAAGCTGTATCAAAATCAATAGCTTGATTTAAATTAGCAACTATACCATTTTTCATAAGTTCAGAAATAATTTTTATAACAGAAACATTCATTTTCTCTGCGAGTTTACTAACTATAACACTATCTCCTATAAAAATTTTATTTTCAGGAATAATAATATCTTTATTTTCTTCCTTTTTAGTTTTAGTTTTTAAATCTATATTTTTGAATTTTTCAATCTTTTCTTCCAATAATTTTTTTCTCTTCTCTTCTTTAAATTTTTGTATGATTTTAGCAGTTTGGCTTTCATCAATTTTTATAGCTTTTTTACCAATATCAAAACCCAACTCAGGTAATTTTACTTTGAGTTCTTCTGTTGTTATTTTAAGTTTTCTTGCTAATTCTGATAGATTCATAATCTATGAAGATACAATAAATAAAGTGCTTTGTCAAATTATACTATAATAGCAATGTTTTTACAAATAAATTATATTATAACACAAAAATAGATATTTTTTATAAAGTTGTAAACAAATCTTGGAAGTTGTATAGGTGGGGTACAACTTTAGATATAAAATTGTATAGCATGTATACAACTTTTTTTATTAATTTTTTTGCAATTTTATAAATTATACTTTTATTAATTTTTGATTAATTTTTTGTGGAAAAGGTTCTACATAGAAAATAAATTTTTAAAAAATAGCTTATATTAAACAATAAATATTTTATAAATAAAAAGTTCCACAAAAAAATGCTAAAATTTATTAATATATTATAACACAAAAATAAATATATTTTTTATAAAATTGTAAGTAATAAGCGGAAATTGTACCCCATATATACAATTTAATATATAAAGTTGTACACCGCCATTATAACTTTTATTTATTAAATTTTTTATTCTTTTTTAATTAATATTTGGAAGTTATACCCAGTTTTCATGATTTCAATTATAAAGTTGTACCCCGTATCTACAATTTTCTAATTAATTAAATTGAAGAGTATAAATTTTTGAGTTATTATATAATAATATTAGATCAAAATTTAATTAAAATATTTTTTTATATAATTAAATATATG
>JAIPGT010000011.1 GCA_021735565.1 Patescibacteria group bacterium | reverse complement strand
GTCTTCCTGGATATTACTTTCTGCAGTTTTTAAAAAAACATCATCTCTTAAATCTAAAAATACACTGAATGCTATTATGCTTTGTTCTTCTGTAGCCATTTTTTCTTCATTTTCTTCTTCTTGTATTTCATTATTACTTGTTTCTTCTTTTTTTATTTTTAATTTATTAGCACTAGCATTATTAACACTTATTGAATCTACAAAATTTTCTGCATTTTTAAATGCTATCATTTGTCTCGATACACTTAAATAACTGTCTGTTATGGCGTTTAATGTCATTTGCCCTGATGTGTCGCCTGTAAAATTATAATAAAAAACTTCTGGTATTGTGTTTTCTTCTAGAAGATTAAAAAATTTAGTCCAATATATATGACTATCTAATAATTTTATTATTTCATCTAAGTTTTGTTTAGTATTTTTTATATCTTCTAATGATTCTTTATAACTTTTATATTGTTGTTCTAATTTTGTATTCTCTGCTCTTATATCTTCAACTTTTTTTTCAGAAGATTGACCATATAAATATATACCTAAATAAATTAAAAATATTATTGTTATGGAAAATCCAAAAATAAATCCGGATTTTATCATTTTATTAATCTGAACAGGTATTGTAGATACATTATCTGGAATAAGATTAATTTCTATTCTATCTTTTTCATTTTCCTTTATAAAATTTATTTCTTCTTCAGGCTTTTCTTTTTTTTGGTTTTTTTTCTTTTCTTTTTTATTATAATTTTCTTCAGATTGCTCTTCTTCTGATTCAGATATTTCTTCAGATTCTTCTTCTATTTCTTTTTCATCGTTTAATTCATTAATATCTTCTACTTCTTTATTTTCTACTTTTTTTATAAAATCCAAAAAAGTTTTAGATGTTTTATTTTCTAATTTATTTGAATTATCTGCTGCTGAAATATCTCCTGTATTTTTTAATTCTTCATTATTGCTTTCGTTTAATTCATTTTTATCTTTATTTAAGCTTGTAGGATCGCTTGGATTTATCATAGCTTATTTTTCAATTTCTCTTTCTGCAAGTCCAGTACATACTGAAAAACTTGCTCCTATTTCTTGAAGTACTGGGCTTAATTCTTCTGGATAATCAATTCTAGCCCAGGGATTTCCAATAAAACATTTTTTATTTAATTTATTAGATATATATTCTGATAAACCATTAATATTGGAAGTTCCTCCGGTTAATATTATTTTTTCAATAGTTTCATTTGATTGATTTTGAAAAACAGACATTGCATAATTTATTTCATCCATTATGGGAACTAAACTTTCTGTAATTATTTTAGGAATTCCTGTTGTTGTATCACCTGATAAACCATTATCTGTTTTAAATTGTTCAGCTCTTTTTGCATCAACTTTTAAATTATTTATTATATTGTTTGTAATTAATTTTCCACCAGCATCTACACTTCTATTTATTATAGGTATTCCTTCTTTTACAACTAAAATTGATGATATATTATGACCTAAATCACATATTAAAACTGTAGATTTATCTCTTCCTAATAAAGATCTTATCATTGCAAAAGATTCTGTTTCTAGACTTATAAGTTCTAATCCTGAAGATTTAAAAATAGTTATATATTTGTTAACTACACTTTTTAATGCTGCTGTTAATAAAATTTTGTAATTTTTTTTCTTATTATCTTTTTCTTTAGATCTTTTTATAATATTTGCAGAAGATACATCTTCTAATATTTGCCAATTTAAAACCATATCTTTTAAAGGAACTGGTATAAATTTTTTGGCTTCCCAATGTATTGCTGTTGATAAGTCTTTTCTACTCATAGCAGGTAAATTTATAACAGAAGAAAATACAGAATAATTAGGTAATGCTGCTATTACCTTATTGCTAGTAGTTTTAGATTTTCTAGTTAATAATTTTATTAAATCTATTGTATTTTCTATAGCTTTATCTTTATCATTTCTTATAATATCTGCTTCTTGCTCTACATAACCATAAGTTTTTAATCTTGAAATTCCATCATCATCTACTAACTCTATAAGTTTAATATTAGATGTTCCTATATCTATACCTAGATAACTTTTTTTATTTGAAAAAGAGAACATAACCTTTTTTTATTTTTATAATTATTACTAGTTAATTATAACATATATAATAACTATTTTAAAACAACAAAACTATGGATAATTATTCCATGTGAACTTCTATTTCTTCCTTTTTTATTTTTTTTAATAACTTTGGATATTTTTCTATATTATTATTTTTATAAAACTCTATACTTTCTTTTTTTATAAATTCTAATATTTTTTTATTTATATTGTAAGAATAATTTCCAGACTGTTTTATTCCGTAAAAATCTCCCACCCCTCTATTTTTCATATCAAATTCCGCAAGTTCAAATGAATTTTTTGCTTTTATTAATGCTTGAATTCTATTTTTTGTATTCTCATTTTCAATATTTCCAGAAACAAAACAATAAGATTGTTTATCTGATCTTCCGACTCTTCCTCTTAATTGATATAAACTTGAGAGCCCAAATCTTTCTGATCCTTTTATTAAAATACAAGTTGCATCTTTTATATCAACACCTACTTCAACTACCGATGTTGAAACTAAAATATCTATTTTTTTATTCAAAAAATCTTCTCTTATTTTATTTTTTTCTATATCTTTTAACTTCCCGTGTAATAATCCTATTTTGGTTTCTTTAAATATATTTAAATTAGATATCTTTTTATATTCTTCTTTTGCTGATTTAATTTCTAAATTATATATTTCTGAATTTTCTAAATCTGGCTCATTTATTATAGGGCAAATTACATAGGCTTGATTTCCTTTTTTTATTTCTTTTTTTATAAATAAATATGCACTACCTACATTATTTACATCAGAAAAATTCATATCTTTTAATATTTTTTTTGAAATTGTTAATTCACTTGAAATTTCTTTTGTTTTTATATCTAATCTTTTTTCTGGTTTTTCATCTAAAATTGAAAGTTTTAAATCACTATATATTGCAAGATGTAAAGTTCTAGGTATTGGAGTTGCTGAAACTGATAAAAAATTTGGATATATTTTTTCTTTATTTAATGAACTAAAATTTTGTTCTTTTATTTTTTTTCTCTGATTTACGCCAAATTTATGCTGTTCATCTACAACTACAAATGCTAAATTTTTAAATTCTATATCAGATTGTATAACAGAATGCGTTCCTATTAAAAAATTTATTTCACCATTTTTTAATCCTTTTACTATTTCTTTTTTACTTACTTTTTCATTATTTATCAAACTATTTTTACTATTTAATAGTGCAATTTTAAATTTATATTTTTTAAATAATTCTAATATTTTTTCATAATGTTGCATTGATAATATTGATGTTGGAACCATTAAAGACGCTTGTTTTTTATTTAATAAAATATTTAATACTGCTATCAAAAATACTATTGTTTTTCCTGACCCTACGTCCCCCTCTAATAATCTATTACTGGGATTTTTTTCTGTTTGATCTTGTATTATTTCTTTTATAACTTTATTTTGCTTTTCTGTTAATTTAAAATTTAATGTTTTTATAAAATTTTCTATTTCTTTTTCTTTATATTCACAAATATAAGTTTTTTGTTTTTCTAAATATTCTTTTCTTAATATATTTTTTAAATTTATTAAAAAATATTTCTGAAAAATTATTCTAAGTGATGCTTTTTTTATTTCTTCTGAATTACCTTTGTGTAAATCTATTATTGTTTTTGTTAAATTCGGTAATTTATGTTTTTTTAATAATTCTTCAGGGATAAATTCTTCAAATTCTACATCATAATTTTTTATTATTTTTTTATTTATCCTTCTAAAATCTTGTTGTGTTAAATCATTGCTTTTTTTATATATTGGATATATTATTTCTTCTATTTTTTCTCCTTTTATATATTTTTTATATTTTGGATTTATTATTGATAATTTTCCATTTTTATGTGAAATATCACAAAATAAGTAGATTAAATCACCTACTTTTATATTTTTTCTTATCCAAGGATTATTAAACCACAATATCTCTAATCTATCTGTATCGTCTCTTACTATTGCTTTTGTAAAATTTCCTTTTAAATTTCTAGATCTTCTACTTTGTATTATTTCTATTCTAACTAAAACGATAGCTTTATTATCGTTCTCATTTATTTGAGATATTTTTTTTACATTTTTATATATTTCATATCTATAAGGAGTGTGTTTTAAGCACTCTCCTAATGTTTTTATATCTAATTTCAATAATTTGCTATATAGTTTTTCACTTGCTATGAATTTGAGGTCTGTATTTAAATCCATTTTAAAATTTAAAAAACTTTTCTATTCTATCTGACATATGTTCGTATTTTCTTTCTAAATTTTCTTCTATATATTGATTTAAAATTTCTCTTATTTCATTTGGATTTTCATTCTCTATATTTATATATATTCTGGATATTAATATATTTTTTAATTTGAAATATATTTTTTTTATTTTTTCTTGTGGATAATAAATTATATAAAATTCTTTTATACTATCCCAATCAAAAAATTCTTCATCTATTAATATTCCATCTTCTACTATATAAAAATTATTCGTTATTTTTATTTTTTCTTTTATTTTTTTACTTGATTCAAAATAATATATAAAAACTATCAAAAAAATTATCATTGAGAATAAATAATTTTTAGAAATTATACTGTAAATAAAACTTGCTCCTAATATTAAAAGGCCTAAGACTTTAACATAAATTGATGTTTTTTCTGTATATTCACTATTAAAAGACCAATTTTTTAATATTTTTCCATATTTTTTTTCGATTTCTTTTTGATCCATATTTTTACATTATTTTTCTATATTATACATTTTTATGGAGGAAAGAACAAATTGGTTTATGGAGTTTTTGGGGAAAATAAAATTTTATTTTTTATTAAATATATTTTTAAATTTTTCATAACTTCCAATTCCGGCAAAGTTTATTTCAAAATTAGTATTATTTATTTTATCAATTCTTACTGAATTAATTCCCAAAATTTGTAATCTTTCGTATGTTAAAAGTTCTCCTTCTTTGAGCTTCAAGACATCTCTTAAAATCCATTGTCCTAACTCACGGTTTGAATACGACATAAGAGCTTTTCCACCATCTTGGCAAACTTTTGACTGCATTGTATTTCCATTTGGTAGTTTTAAATTAAAAGGCGTTGCCCGGTCAGGGAAAAAATTTGGAAAATTTTTGTGAATTTCCGTTGGAATTGGGATGTAAACTTCGTTCGGGTGCCTACCTCTTCCGCCTGCATTCCACTGATTTAATCCGCTTTTTTCAAAAACTGTTTGATTTTTGCCATACAAAGGCAAATAAATTGTTTGTTTTATTTTTGGTTCTTTTTCAAAATGTAAATCTGTTTTTTCAAGCAATTTTCTCAATTCTAAAAGTGGGTCTTCTAAAATATCTACATCAAACTCATAAACAATCGGTTTAGTTATAAATCTTTTTGTGAGTGTGCTTTTAGAAATTAAAAAAGAATAATCATGCTTGCCATCATTAAAAGCAATTGACCCTTTTCTTTTTGTTATGTTTTTGATATTAGAAATATCAACTTTATCCATTGTCTCCTCAAAAATCAAAAATTTTCCTTTATTTCTTACTACGCAATGATAAATTGAATTTTTGATAGCGTGAGCATTTTCTGTAAATTCAATTCTGAAATTTCTTAGTTCTGATACTTTTTTTATTAAGTCTTCGGGAGATAGGTTTTCATAAAGTCTTCTATCATTATTAAATTCAGCTACTTTTTGAAAAGTTTTATTGTTGTTTGCAAGAAAAGTTTTTAATCCAATTCCCAAAACATCTTTTTTAGCATCAACTGAAACATCACTTCTTGATAAATCTTCTGCTCCAAAAGCACGACAAAAAACTTTTTCAGCAACTCGATAATATAAATATGGAATATCAGATTCAGAAAAAAGATTAGAAAGACAACCAGCAATTTTTAGAAAATGCTCATATTCTTTTTTTAATTCGGGTTTTTGAGTTTTAAAAAACATAATTTATTTAGTTAAAGCCTTTTTCATATTTTCAGCTATTCTTTGAATAACTGGTATTGAAACGGAATTGCCAAATTGTTTATACAGATGAGAATCGGCAATATTAGGAAGTTTATAATTCTTTGGGAATCCTTGAAAATTAGCACATTCTCTTGGTGTTAGCTTTCTAATACCTTTTCCATTTAAAACTAATGGAACATTATGACCACCCATTCCCATATTCGCTGTTAAAGTAGGACAAATATTATTTTTATTTTCTCTAACATATTTTCTTCTCCATTGATAAACAGTATCTCGCTTTTTAATTTCTTTTTTTAATACTTCATAAAGTGGTTTATCATTGTAATAATATTTATCATCAACTTCTTTTTTTTCAAGACAGTCGTGAATTGTTTTAGTAAGTTTTATTTTTTCAGGAAAGGTAAACTTGTTGTATGCTTTTTCATCTAAAAACCCAATAATATAAATTCTTTCTCTATTTTGTGGAAGATTCCCGTATTCTAGGGTATTTAAAACTTTTACTTTAACAAAGTAGTTAAGCTCTTTTTCTAATTTTTCAAGAATAATGTTTAGAGTATTTCCTTTGTTATGAGTTTTTAGGTTTTTAACATTTTCAAGTAGAAAAGCCTTTGGCTTTTTAGCTTTTAGAATTCGTACAATATCAAAAAATAAATTTCCTCTATTTTTTTCATCATTAAACCCTTGTTTGTATCCTGCAATAGAAAAAGGCTGACACGGAAAACCAGCACATAAAATATCAAAATCCGGTATTTTTGAAGCAGGTATCTTTTGAATATCACCTAATACCATCTGTTTTTCTATTTCGAATGTTTTAGAAAAATTAAGATCAAAAGTTATTTTTGCATTTTCATCAAAATCATTAGAAAAAACACACTGAAATCCAGCGTTTTCAAAGCCTATTTTTATTCCACCTATACCTGCGAATAAATCTATAAATTTCATCAAGAATGTTTTTAATTAAATTATTATTATACTTTAATTATAATATTTTAAAAATATATACACAAATGAATTTATGTTATTTTTTGAAAAAAATTAAACAAAAAAATGGTTAATAATTTTTTATGGCCCGTAGTGACCAACGATCGTTGGTCACTACATTATCAATAATATTATTTTAAACAAAAAAGAACATAATAATATGTTCTCATTTTGGAGGAGATTAGTGTAATGCGTTAGCCGTAAAAAGAAAAACATATTTTATATAACATCAGGATTTAGAAAAGTTTTTGCGAAGCAAAAATTTGGGTGGAAGAAACTGCAAGTTTCTGAAACCTCTAAATCCTTGTTATATTCCCCGAAGGGACGAGGAATAGCTGTAAGCGGTCGCGAAGCGAATTCCGAAGAGTATTATTTTTACACCGTTACTTCTTAGCTATTACATAGAGTTTAGTATAATTCAGCTCCTCTTTTGATTCTGATTCTCGTTCATATCTTTTTACAATAGAGAATCCATTCTTAACAAGCAAGTTTTTAATTTCTTCAAAAGAAATGATGTTCAAGAAAAGTTTTTCATCTAGCTTAAAAGGTTCATCAATAAAAATTTCCTCTGATTTTCCTCCTTGTAATGCAATATAAATTACACCATCTTTTTTAAGAATTTGTTGGAATTTTTCTATAAGCGTTGGTACATCTTGTTTGGGAATGTGAATTAATGAACAAGAAGCGATAATTCCATCAAACGATTCAGGAGGAAAATCTAATTTTCTAATATCTTGTTCTCTAAAATCAATTTGAGGAAATTTTTGTCTTGCCAGATTAAGCATTTCTTTTGAAAGGTCTAAACCAATTACTTCAAAACCTTTTGAGTTTACAAATCCTGAATCAACCCCTACTCCACAACCAACATCAAGAATTTTTGCATTTTTAGGAATTAAATCAAAAAATTCTTCAAGGTATTCTGAAGGATTTGAAAATTCTTTTGCATAAGGTTTTGCAATTTTATCATAAACTGAACTTGCTTGTTTTGATTTGTCCATAATAATATTAAAAAGAGTGGCTGATACTTAAATCTTTTGAGGGGTAAAAATAATATTGAATATAACATCAGGGATATACGAAGTTTTTCTGGAACGTAGTGGGAGAAAAATTTGGGTGAAGCCCGAGCCGAGGGGCGAACCTCATATCCGCTGTTATACGCCCCGACGACTGAAAGGAGGAGGGCACAGCGTGGCTTGAGTTCAAAAAATATTTTTCGTTCTTAACTTTCATGATAGGCTTTCCTCAATTCTTATAAATTTGATTTTTTCCGTTTTAAAAAACAAAAGAGAGATTGGTGGTGAATTTTATTTTTAAAAACTCCTTATTCTTTCTCGTTAATAACAAACCATTCTCCTTCACTTATTACTTCAATTTTGTCATCAATAATCTTTAACGCAGAATTATCATCAAGAGCATAAATTGGTCTGTTTATTTCCTGTCCAACTTTTTCTATATTTTCTTTTCTCATTTTTTTAAACCATTCTGAGTTTAAATGAGGTAGGAAATAAAAATCTACAAAATTTAAACCTTTCAATTCTTTGGTTTCAAACATATCTTCTTCATAAATTACTTGAGATAATTTTAATGCTAAATTAGGATTAGCAACCATACTCCCAGCAGAAACACCAACATAAACTTTATCTTTCAATAAATCAGACAACATTTCAGATAAACCTGATTTATTTAACCACCTCATTAGATGGTAAGTATTTCCACCCTCAAAAAACAAAACATCTGCTCTTTCTAAACTTGGCTTCCATATTTTTTCATCAACTGCTGAAATATCGGTAATTTCAATTGATTTGAAGTTTTGTTTTTTTAAATTGATCAAATCTGTAATAAGCCAATCTTTATCACCTGATTCAACATTGCTTGCAGTTGGAATGAAAACAATAGTAGTTTCTTCTGGTTTTTTTCCAGTTAATTCAAACAAAGCATTGGCAATTGAATTGTTTGTTAGTCCGCTTGATGTTAGTAGTAGTTTCATAATAATAAGAGTAAAGAATTAAAATTTATAAATAAATTGTTTTCGTAGCAGAGCGGAGAAAACACCTTATATTCCCCGTAAAATTTTAGAGTTTTACATTGTACAATTTTTTAAATTTTTAAATTTTTTTGCGTCCGACTTTTGATAAATATATTATTAATAATATATTAGTCTTTAAAATTATAGTATATTTTATTATATAAAACTAATTTAATTTTAATGTTTTTTAATAATTTTTGCAAAAAAATTAAATAAAAATGGTTAATAATTTTTATGGCCAATGATTGTTTTATGGCCAAATATACGGGTGAATAATGTTTATGGCCCGTAGTGACCAACGATCGTTGGTCACTACAAATAAAATAATGGGTTTCGAATCCTAAAAAATCCAAAAGATTTTTTTCTGAATATTTTGTAAAAAAAATAAAAAACCGAATTTTTAAGTTCAGTTTTTTAAATGGAGGAGGGTAAGGGATTCGAACCCTTGGTCCGGTGAAGGACAACGGTTTTCAAGACCGTCACATTAGACCACTCTGTCAACCCTCCGAATATATGAAAAATTATACTATTTAAGATCTTTTTAGTCAAATATTAGATTTTTTGTTAGTAATTAGTGCTAAAACTGTGGTATAATTTAATTAAGATTTTTAACTTTTTCTTTACTATGTTTAATGAAAAATTAATAATTATATCTCTCGGAGGATCTATTATTATACCTGAAGAAATAGATTATATTTTTCTTACAAAATTTAAAGATTTTATAATAGAAAAAGTTAATTTAGGTTATAAATTTATTATAGTAACTGGTGGAGGTAAAATAGCTAGAAAATATAATACAGCCGTATCAAAAGTTTCTAAAGATATAACAGAATATGATTTAGACATCATTGGTATTTATGCTACAAAATTAAACGCTATTTTAATAAAAACCATATTTGGAAAATATGCTTATGAGGAAATATTAGAAAATCCAAATATAAAGATAGAAACTGATAAACCTATAATAGTAGCTTCTGGATGGAAACCTGGAGCTAGTTCCGATTTAGATGCAATTATAATTGCAGAAAATTATGGTTCTTCTAATATAATAAATTTATCTAATATTAGCTATGTTTATGATAAAGATCCTAGAGAGTATGATGATGCTAAAAAATTAAGAAATATAACTTGGGAAAATTATAGAAAAATTATCCCAGAAGAATGGTCTGCTGGTTTTTCTTCCCCATTTGACCCAATCGCTTCAAAAAAAGCACAAGAACATAATATAAAAGTTGCTATTTTAAATGGAAGAAATGTAGAAAATTTAGAGAATTTTTTATCAAATAAAAATTTTGAAGGAACAATAATAAGTAATTAACTAAAATTTATGAAACAAATAGCTTTTTCAGGAATACAGCCAAGCGGAAATTTGCATATAGGAAATTATTTTGGATCAATTTTTAATTGGAAAAAAATACAAGATAATTATGATTGTATTTTTTCTATAGTTGATTTACATTCAATAACAGTTGAACAATCCCCTGTTGATTTAAAAAATAAAATATTAGAAATAGCTGCTATATATATAGCATCAGGCATAGATCCAAAAAAGAATATTATATTTGTTCAATCTGAAGTAAAAGAACATTTAGAACTATTTTGGATTTTAAATTGTATGTCTTATTTTGGAGAATTATCTAGAATGACTCAATTTAAAGATAAATCAAAAAGATTAGGAAAAGATCAGTCTTCTGCAGGTCTTTTTAATTACCCAGTTTTAATGGCTTCTGATATTTTACTTTATGATACAAATTTTGTTCCTGTTGGATATGATCAAAAACAACATATCGAACTTGCTAGAGATTTAGCAGAAAGATTTAATAAAAAATTTGGAGAAACTTTTACTATTCCAGAGCCATTAATACAAAAAGATGCAAAAATTATGGGCCTTGATAATCCTGAAAATAAAATGAGTAAAAGTGCAAAAAGCAAATATAATAGAATTGATCTTATGGATTCTAATGATGAAATTGTTAGTAAAATTAAAAAAGCTGTAACAGACAATACTTCAGAAATTAAATTCGATAAAAAAAGAAAAGGTATTTATAATTTATTAAATATTTATAGATTATTATCTGATATGACAGAAAATGAAATAGAGTCTAATTTTGTTGGTAAAAATTATGGTTATTTTAAAAAAGAATTAATAGATTTATTAATTTCAGAAATTTCACCAATAAGAGAGAATGTTTATTCTATATTAAAAGATAAAAGTAATCTTGAAAAAATATTAGAAGATGGATCTATTAGAGCTAGAAATATTGCAAATAAAAAAATTATTACAATAAAAAATAAATTAGGGTTAGGTATTAATTAATTTTTCTCATTATAGTTATTATATTTTTACTAAAAAGTAATAAACTTTTTTTACATTTGTTTGAATTGTAATTTTTTATTATATTAAACTTTTTTCTAAAAAATCTTTTTATTTCTGATTTAAAAAATGCATAATAATATCTTTCTGATAATACTTCCCCAAAATTATTTTTATAAGGAATAAAAGTGTCTCTTGGAATATTTTTCCTAGAATCTTTAGTAAAGATATATTTTAGATATTTTTTTTGAAATAAATTCCAATTTGTCATAAATAAATATCCATCCATTTTTAAAACTCTATAAAATTCATTTACTACTTTTTCTCTGGTTTCTTGTGAAGGCATATGATGAAAAACCGCTATGCAAAATATAAGATCAAATTCTTCTTTTTTATTTTTTATATCTAAAATATTACCAAATTCAAATTTTATATTTGGTTTATTTTTATAATTTTCTCTTGCTACTTCTATTTGATGTTTTGAGTTATCTATACCTAAATAATCATATTCTATTCCTAGAGTATTTAAATATTCTATAAGTCTTCCATTACCACAACCCGCATCTAAAATTTTTAATTTATGATTATTTTTTGAATATATTTCTTTTATGTATACATTAAAAACTTTGAAATATAACCAATTTTTCTTTTTTCTAGTTTGATTAAAATGTTTTGATATTTTATCGTAATCTTTGGAAGTTTTATTTATTATATTATTATATTTTTCCATCTTTTACATTACTTCTTAAATAAAACTACTAATATATAAATATAAGAAACTAAAAATATAATCCCATACCAATACCATTCTAATAATAATACTTGTGGAACTAATATTGCTATCATAAAAGAAAAGGAAATTAAACAAATTTTGAAAATTCCCATACTTAAAAAATTCATTTTTTGAATTTTTTTATTACCCCAATCAAATATTGACATAAAATTTAATTTAAAAATAAATTTGATTTTTAAACCTTATTACTTTATTATATCATTATGACAATAAAGGAACAAGAAAAATTAGTTATAGAACTTTATAATCAAAATATAAATAATATTTCTGATTTTGTTGATATGAAAAAGAATATTTTTGGTAGATACAAATTAAATCCCCCTCAAAATTCTGATGTTTTAAAAATATATAATGATTTAGTATTTAGAAATATTATAAAGAAAAATTATAATTTTGAATTTTTATGTAAAAAACATAGAGTTAGAACTCTTTCAGGAGTTGCTGTTATTGCTATACTTACAAAACCTTATAAATGCCCAGGAAATTGTGCTTTTTGTCCGACTCAAGAAGATATGCCAAAAAGTTATTTATCTAATGAGCCTGCAGTTATGAGAGCTATAAAGAATAATTTTGACCCAAAAAAACAAATTGAATTTAGATTAAATTCTTTAAAAAATACAGGTCATGATACTTCTAAAATAGAGATAATTATAATGGGTGGGACTTGGAGTTATTTTGATTATGAATATAAAGAATATTTTATTAAAAGTGTTTTTGATGCTTTAAATGGATTTGATTCAAAGAATTTAGAAGAAGCTCAAATTAATAATGAAACATCTAAAAATAGATGTGTTGGCTTAACTTTAGAAACTAGACCTGATTATATAAATGAAAAAGAGCTTATTGAAATGAGAAAATTTGGAACAACAAGAGTAGAAATTGGAGTTGAAAGTATATATGATGACGTTTTTGATTTAAATAAAAGAGGCCATCATGTAAAAGAAGTTGTTGAAGCTACAAAATTACTAAAAGATGCTGGTTTTAAAATATGTTATCATTTAATGCCTGGGCTTCCTGGATCTTCTTTGAAAAGAGATTTCGAAATGTTTGAAAAAATTTATACTGATCAAAATTTTTGTCCAGATATGGTAAAGATATATCCTTGCGTTGTGACAAAAAATGCAGAAATATATAATTGGGTAAAAAATGGAAGTTATATCCCCTATTCTGATTCTGAATTAATGGAACTTTTAATAGAAATAAAAAAAATCACTCCTTATTGGGTTAGAATAAATAGATTAATTAGAGATATTCCTTCTACATCTATTGAATATGGAAATAAAATACCAAATTTAAGAGAAATAATAAAAAGAGAAATGAATAAAAATGGAGATTCTTGTAATTGTATAAGATGTAGAGAAATAAAAGGCGAAAATATAGATAAAAATAATATAAAATTATTTATTGATAAATATGAAGCTTCTTCTGGTATTGAATATTTTTTAAGTTATGAAAATAAAGAAAGAACTGTTTTATACTCTTTTTTAAGATTAAGAATACCTTCATATTATTTTTCTAAAAAAGATAATTTTATTCCTGAACTTAAAAATTGTTCTATAATAAGAGAGATACACACTTATGGTTTAGTTACTAATTTATTAGAAAAAGAAAATAAAAATACTCAACATATCGGCTTTGGAAAGAAATTAATAAAAGAAGCTGAAAAAATAACTTTAGAATATAATATAAAAAAAATTGCTGTAATTTCTGGTGTTGGAGTTAAAGAATATTATAAAAAAATTGGTTTTATAAAATCCGGAACTTATATGATAAAAGCATTATAATTTTTATATAAAAATTATTTTCTACAATGAAAAGAATATAAGTGTTATAATTAATATATATTATTTTTATTTTAAATAAGATGAAAAAAGAAGCTTTTTTGGAACAATATAAAGATAAAGTTTTTTTGATTGTGGGTTTTACTTATAGAACTGGATATTCTGTTGCTAAATTTTTTGATGA
>JAIPGT010000010.1 GCA_021735565.1 Patescibacteria group bacterium | reverse complement strand
TGGGAAGATGGCATAATTTATTTTTTATACCAGATGGAGAAATAAAAACATTAAGTGAATTAAGAGAAGAAGACGCAATGAATGAATCAAAATATTGGGGCAACGCAATTAATGATTTTGCTAAATGGTATAAAGAGAATAAATATTAACTATCTTTTTATATCTACAAATCCACCAATATATTTAGCTCTATATAATTCTTTTCCATTTTCACTTATTATTTCCTCTCCGAAAAAATTATCAACTTCACCATTATAATTATTTACATATTTATAATTATTTTCACTATATTCTTTTGGACCTCTGAATGGATAATCTTCTGGGATTTCTGATAATGCTTTTTGTAATATTTTATAAATTGATCCAAAGTCAGAAACTGATTCATTTATAAAACCATAATAAGTCATTATATAAACTGGCTCATTATTGAAAAACACTACTTCACGACCACCGAATGGTTCTCCTCCAAAATAGTTATCATTATATTTAAAATTCCCTTTTTCAAATACTAGAGTGGTTGATTTATTTTCTTCAATAATTTTAATTGTATTATCCCCTGAAGCATAAGTTGATTTTTTTGCTTCTACTAAAAATTCACAAAGCTCTTTTTTATTTATCATATATTTTTATTAATATAATTAAATTATCTTCATTATTATATATAATATTTTTAATGTAAATGAATTTAATAAAAAAACTATTTTTATAAAGTTTTTTATTTTACAATAAGATGTATAATGAAATTATAAATTAATTTAAAAAATATGAATAAAAAAATATTAGCACCAATTTTAATTTTTCTTATAATACTAATTGGTATAGCTATTCCAAAGTTAACAGTTAAAGATTCTGTTGAAACTGATGAAGAATTTAGAAATAATGTAATGCAATCTTTAAATATTCACTATGATAATCCGCTTGAAAGAATTGCATTATTTTTAGGAAAAAGTCGTATAATTTCAGCTACAGAATTAAGTGCAAAAACAGAATCTTTCACAATATTTCGTATTCCATTAGGATTTTTTTATGGAACTCCTGATATAAAATTATCTATAAATTTTAATCCTTCAGATGATTGGTCATCAGGAGAAGAAGATGAAAATGAAAATGATTTATGGAACACTTTTGTTGATCAAGAACAAAATATAAAATTTAAATATCCAAAAGAATTAATAGCAGAATATACTAGCACTGTTGAATGGCCTCCAATCATATCTATATCTGAAGAAAAATTAGCTTGTTTAGAAACTCCTCTTGAGAGTAGTTTTCCAGAAAGAACATCACTTATACAAGTTGATGATAGAGAATATTGTGTTGAAGCTATGAGTGAAGGAGCTGCAGGATCAGTTTACACTGAATATACTTATTTAACTTCATTAAATGAAAAACTAATAAAAGCATCTTTTACTTTGCAATTCCCTAGATGTGATAATTATGATGAAGATAAAAAAATCGAATGTGAAAATGAAAGAGAGGTTTTTGATATAGATGGAATAATAGATAGAATAGTTACAAGTGTAGAATATATTGAGAAAAATTAAAGTTCTGATTCAAAAAATTGTTCATAAAAAATACCTTAAATAAGGTATTTTTTTATTAAATAATAAGTATTATTTCTATTTTTATTGACAAAAATGTTAGAATAATATAACATATAAATAGTTAGAAATAATTAACAAAAAAATATGACACTAAAAAAATATAAAATATGTCGCCTAGCAATAATAATTTTGCTATCTATGTCTATTAGTATTTCTATTACTTTAGAAAACTATTACTTACCTATTATTCTTACAATAACTGCTGCTGCAGGAATGTATTATTGTAGAAAACAACTTAAAACTGACAAAATATTAGCAGATGAAAGAGATTACCAAATAGCAGGAAAAGCGTCTAGATATTCTATTTATATATATTCTTGGATAGCAGCAATTGGAACTTTTGTTCTTATGGCTTTATCTGAAAAAGGAGATTTTATGTATATGTTAAGTCAATATCTTGCTTTTAGTGTTTGTTTTCTCATGCTTTTAAATGCATTTTTATTTAAGTATTTAATAAGAAAAGAAAATAATGCTAAAAAATAATATAAAAATAATAAGAAATAAAATTGGATTAACTCAAGAAGAATTGGCAAATAAAGTTGGTGTAAGAAGGGAAACTATTATTTTTCTAGAACAAGAAAAATATAACCCCTCTCTCAAGTTAGCTATGGATATAGCAAAGGTATTTAAAACTCCAATTGATAAATTATTCTTTGATAGATAAGTTTTAATACAAAATAAAAAACCCATTTTTTAATGGGCTTTTTAAGTGTTTTTATAATTTATTTCTTTGCAACTTTTTTTACAACTTTTTTAGCTTTCTTTTCGGCTTTTTTATCAGCTTTAACTTCAGCTTTTTTTACAGCTACTTTCTTTTTAGTAGCTTTTTTAGGAGATTCTTCAGTAATACAATTACAAGATCCTTCCATTTTAATTTGTCTATCTTTTATTTCTTCTAATAATTCAAAAACTTTGTTCAATCTAGAACCTAAAGCTTCAATTTTTTCAGAAGAATTATCTTTTACTACATCATCTCTTCTACCACCAAAGCTTCCACCTCTATTTCCACCTCTATCGTCTCTTCTGGCACCACCAAAGCTTCCACCTCTGCTACCACCGAAACTTCCACCTCTATTTCCACCAAAGCTTCCACCTCTGCTACCACCTCTATCTTCTCTACCACCCTTTTTCTCAAAACATTCACTACAATAAATAGGTTTTCCGCTTGTTGGTTTGAATGGAACTTTACAATTTTTACCACACTCATCACAAACAGCTTCAAACATTTCTCTATCAGAACCACCTCTATCGTCTCTTCTACCACCACCGAAACTTCTATCTCTTCCTCCACTTCTAAAATTACCTCTGTCTCCACTATTATTAAAATTACTCATATATTTTATATTATTTATATCCATTGATGATAGTATAAAAAACAGATTTTTACAATCCCCCCTCTTCTTTTTAAACTTAGAGTCTATAAAATATATATTTAAAACTGCAAAAATGATATTATATTAATGATTATCTAATAATAAAAAAAAATGAATATTATAAATAACTTCCCCAAAAAAAGTGCTGGAAGATTAATGAATACTGATGTTCCTGTTGTTAATGTTGATGAAAATATAGATTTTATAATTACAAAATTACTGAAAGATATAAATAAAATAGAATCAATTAATTATATATATGTAATTAATAAAAATAATGTTTTAAAGGGTGTTATATCTATTAAAGAACTCTTCAGACAATCAAGAAAAACAAAAATATCTTCAGTAATGATAAAAAAAATAATAACTGCTACTCCAAAAACAGATCAAGAAAAAGTTGCTTATTTAGCATTAAAAAATAATATAAAATCTATACCAATGGTTGATAAAGATAATAAACTTTTAGGAGCTGTTTTGAGCGATAGTATTTTGAATATTGTATATAATGAATTACAAGAAGATATTTCTCACTTTGCCGGAGTAAGCCACACGCCTTCAAATATAGATGATATAAATTCCATGTCTTTATATCATTCTTTAAAAAATAGATTGCCTTGGCTTATTTTAGGAATTATTGGAGGAATAATAGCAGCTAAAGTTATAGGATTATTTGAACAAACATTATCAAAAAATATAATTTTAGCAGCTTTTATTCCTCTTATTGTTTATATAGCTAGTGCTGTTGCAACTCAAGCTGGATTTTTTATTGTTAGAGATTTAGCAATTCATAAAAAAATAGATTTTTTTTCATATTTATTAAAACAATTTAAAGTAATTTTATCTATGGGATTTTTGATTGGTATTTTAATATATGGATTTACTTTTCTTGTATATAGAGATCTATCAATTTCTATGGTTTTATCTCTTTCTATATTTTTAACTATATTATCTTCAATAATAACTGGAATATTTATTCCATATGCTTTTAGTAAATTAAAATTTGACCCAGCTAATGCTAGCGGTCCAATAGCAACAATTATACAAGATTTAGTAAGTGTTTCTATATATTTATTAGTAGCTAGTTCTCTACTTTAAATTTAAGAAATTACAAAAATTATTTGGGAAATTAAAAAAGCTAAATAAACAGATAAAAATATAAATCCTTCTTTTCTTGAAAAAGATTTATTTGTTTTATAAAAAATAGAAATTAATATAAGGATAGATATTATAAATATTAATGTAATTATATAAGACCAATTAACATTTACAGAAAATCTATTAAATAGTGTTAATATACTTAATATAAGTATATTAGCCATTGCTGATCCTATTAAATGACTTATTGATAAATCAGAATTATTGTTTTTTGATGATTTTATTATAACTATAAATTCTGGAAGATTTGTTCCTATTGAAAATACAATTAATCCAATAAAAAACTTAGAAATATGAAAATCTTCTAAAACATATCCAGATAAGCTCATTATTATATTAGATAAAAGAATTAATAATGTAATACCCAATATAGATAACCCTATTTCTTTTAAAAATCCTTTATTTTTTATAAAACTAAATTTATCTTTAATATAAGATATTATATTTTTTTTCTCTTCATCTCTTATTTTAACAGCATCAACTGTTATATTATTTCTTTTATTAATATAAAAAATAATAAGAAAATATATAAAAATAAAAGTTAAGCCGTTGTAAAAAGTTAATGAGCCTTTTAATCCTACTAGAACTGGCAATAATATAAATACTAAATTTGGGATTATATTTTTTAAATCTCCATCAGTTTTTATTTCATGATTTAATATTAAACTAATTCCAAAAAGTAAAGATAATATTATTATATTCCCTCCAAAAATATTTCCTAAAGAAATAGAATCTAATTCTTTTACTATTGAGTTTATTCCCAGAAATAATTCTGGCATTGTAGTTAATATACCTAATATTATACCAATTATAAATATTTTTATATTCAATCTTTCTGCTATTTTTTTTACATTCAATATTAAAATATCAGCAGATTTTCCTAAAAAATAAAATAATATAAAAATTAATAAAATGTATATAAATGTCATATTTATATTAATAAAAATCTTAAATATATTATATATCATTTCTATTATTTATGCTTGTGTATTATTTTTTTAAAAAAAAGTTTATAATTAAAATATATTAATATAAAATTTATGAAAAAATCATTAATTATTTTAATTTTTTTATTATTATCTTCTGGATTTTTTATTTTAAATAATGTCTTAAAAGATAGAAAAAATATTCAAGATAGTATAGAAATAAATTCTTTTGAAGAATGTGCTGAAATTGTTGGTATTGTTATGGAATCTTATCCTAGACAATGTAGATATGAAGATCAAATTTTTACTGAAAATATTGGAAATGAATTAGAAAAAATGGATTTAATACAAATTGAAAACCCAAGACCAAATCAAATTATAAGCAGTCCTCTTGATATAAAAGGTCAAGCTAGAGGTTTTTGGTTTTTTGAAGCTGATTTTCCTATAACTCTTGAAGATGAAAATGGTAAAATATTAGCAGAAGGTATAGCAGAAGCTAAAGATGATTGGATGACTACTGAATTTGTTCAATTTGAATCTATTTTAGAATATAATTTGGATGAAAATTTATATAATAAAAAAGGAAAATTAATACTAAAAAAAGATAATCCTTCTGGTCTTCTTGAAAATGATGATTTTTTAGAAATCCCTATTATTTTTTCTAAAAATTAAAAAGCTTTACATTAAAAATATAATATATATAATAATATATAAATAAAAAAAATTATAAGGGAGGTAAAAAAATGGATTATTATGAAAATGATTTTTATTTTGATTCTGAAAATTTTTTTGTTGATTTAACAGAAAAAAATATTTTTAACATTTTTGGATGTAAAAATTTAGGCCTTCCTTTAGATTTAACTGAATTAGATGTATTTATTCTTTTTAAATCAGTTAATCTTGGAATTCCTACAAATTTTACAAGTGAAGAAATATCTAATTTAGTTTTATATCTTAGCAGAAAAGAAGATAATAAAACTAAAATAGGATTTTCTGATAGTATTTTGAGAAAAAATGGAAAAAGTGAAAAAATTTCATTGGGATAATTTTAAGGGAATTATATAATATAATTCCCTTTTTCTTTTAATTAAAAAATAGCAATGTATAATGTAATTAGTTATATATAATTTTATGTTTAAATTTTTTTTAAAATTTCTAATATTTATTTATTGTTTTGTTTTTTTATTTTATTTTTCTGTTCAAATAATAAATGATTTTGATAATTATATTTTAAATGAAAATAATAATTATGTCAGTAGTGGTCAGCCATGGCTGACCAATAAAATAAATCGCCCAGATATTAAAGAAAATAACAAAAAAATAAATAATGATACGAACATTGTTCGCCCGGATATTGAAGATAAAATTTTTATAAAAAATGTTCCATTTACAACTCAATCCCCTTTTGCTAATTGGGAAAATTCTATGGAGCAAGATGGATGTGAAGAAGCTTCTTCTATTATGGTTATAAAATGGATTCGAAATGAAAGTTTAGAAAAAGAAGAAGCTTTAAATTATATTTTAGATATTTCTGAATATACAAAAGAAAAATATGGAGAATATAGAGATGTTTCTGTCTATAATATAAAAGATTGGATTTTTAATGATTATTTTAATTATGAAAATGTAGAAGTTTTAGAAAATATAACAAAAGAAATTATTATTGATGCATTAAATAATAATAAAATTTTACTTGTACCGACAAATGGAAGGCTTCTTGGAAATCCTAATTTTGTTTCTCCTGGACCTAAAACTCATATGGTAGTTGTTTTGGGGTATGATATTTTAAAAAATATTTTTATAGTAAATGATCCAGGAACAAGGCTTGGTGAAAATTATGAATATGATATGGATATACTTTATAATGCTATTTATTCATACCCTACTGGATATCATGAAGATGTAGATTTTGTTGAGAAAAATATAATAGCAGTTTGGAAATAAAACTATAAACAAAATAGGCTAATAAATTAGCCTATTTTGTTTTTTTATAAAAGAACTTAAGCTCTTTTTACGTTAACAGCAGCATCTCCTTTAGGAGTATTTTCAATTTCGAAAGTAACTGCGTCACCTTCTCTTAATTCTTCAAATCTAACATCTTCTAAATTGTTAGCATGAAAGAATAAATCTTTTTCGCTATCATCTTGAGATATAAAACCGAAGTTTTTGTCTGTTAATTTTTTTATAATACCTTGCATATAATGTAAAGATAATTTTTGATTAAATATATTAAGAAGTAGAAATTCGATCCATATCTCCACACTTTAATACTCACTTTTTTAAAAAAAGCTAATAACTTTAAGTTATTTAGACTGGATTATAACATGAATAAAAAGCTTTGTCAATTTTGGGTAAAATTTAAAATAAAAAAGCCATTGTTATTGAACAATGGCTATAGAGTATTTTATTGAACAGCTAATATTCTAAAATTTTGACCTAGAAAATTAAATTCATCATTTTCTTTTTTGTTAATCAAAAATTTAGTAAATGGAGCTTTGAGAGATATAGAGGTTATTTTTTTATAATCAATATCTACAACATCTCCCCCAACACAAATAATAAAATACATCTTAGAATCTCCAGTATCAATATTTTCTAAATTTACTAAAGAACCAAAGGATATATTCTCTATATTCCCAAGCTTCATCGATTTTAGCCTAACTAAAACTTCTTCATGTTCAAATAGACTTTTTTCTAGACTACTCAGAAAAAGATTATATTGTATTTTTCCTGGATCATCATAAGAATCATTATGATCCTTTGAATGAAGAATGTCTTCACTGGCTTGGATAATAGATTTTCTTAATGATTCAATTTTTTCCTCCTGCAGCTCAATAAAACTTTGTAATACTCTTCTCTTTTCTAACACTCGATTTTCCTCCAAAAAGATTTTATATGCGTAAGAAATATTTTAAATAAAATGTCAATTTAAATGAATATTTTTTTATAATTTTTAAGTATTATATATAGCATTACTATATTAGAAATTTTTACTTGATTATGTTAATATGAATAAATATATATTATTTTATAATTAAATTTTTTAAATATGAAAGTAATAAAAGTAGGAGCAGTTTGGTGCTCTGGATGTATGATTATGAAACCGCTTTGGGAAGAAATAGAAAAAGAAAATCCATGGCTTGAAACTGAATATTTAGATTATGATGAAAATCCTGAATTAGCTGAAAAATATGAAATAAACGATAGATTGCCTGTTTTTATATTTTTAGATAAAGATAATAAAGAAATTTTAAGATTAACGGGAGAAAAATCAAAAGAAGAAATATTAAAAATTATTGAAGAAAATAAAGAAAAATAGATTTTTTGTAATATTTTTTAAAAAGGGGTTGACAAAATTTTATTATGGGTATATACTCATAATATAAGGTCGTTTTTTAAATTATTTAATAAATAAGCTAAATAAAAATATATGCCTAGATTTGATGGAACAGGTCCTAGAGGAGAAGGTCCACTTACTGGTAGAGGTATGGGGCCTTGTGGAGATGGTTATGGTTATGGTTCAGGTTTTGGAAGAGGAAATGGAAGAGGCTTTGGATTTAGAAGATTCTTTACTAGAAAAGAACTTAATAAAGATTTAGAATCTTATAGAGATGAACTTAAATCTGAATTAAATGCAGTTGAAGAAGAAATCAAAAACCAAAATCAATAGGACTAAAATACGCAAAAAAGGTAATGATTTATCATTATCTTTTTTGTGATTAATATTTATTTAAAAAAATATGCCAAGACCAAAACTTAAAAGAAAAATCGAATTTAATCCAAAAAT
The DNA here is from genome assembly GCA_021735565.1 of Patescibacteria group bacterium. The sequence goes on along the minus strand of JAIPGT010000010.1, from coordinate 5,968 downwards.
TAGATATTTTAAACCTCAAGGTGTCCCTATGAGATATCTTGAAGTTGTTGAACTTTTACCTGAAGAAATAGAAGCTTTAAGATTAAAAAACATTGAAGATATAAATCAAGAAGAATGTGCTAAAAAAATGAATACATCACAAAGCACCTTTCAAAGAATACTCTCTTCTGCTTATCGTAAAATGAGTAAAGCTTTAATTAATGGTAATGCTATAAAAATAATTGAATAAATATATGTTAAAAAATTTAAAATTATTAGTTTTTTTATTTTGCTTAATACTTTTTCCTATAAATTCTGTTTTTGCAGAAGATAAAGTTAAAATAGATTTATTTTGGTCTTTTGGCTGTCCACACTGTGAACATGAAATGCTTTTTTTAGAAGAGCTTTTAGAAAATGACGAATATAAAAATAAAATATCTTTTAATAAATATGAAGTATCAAGAAGTCCTGATAATTCTTATTTATTAAGAAATATAGCTGATAAAATTAATGTCCAAATTAAAGGTGTTCCTGCAACTTTTATAAATGAAGAAATTTTTATTTCTGGATTTTTAAATGCAGAAACTACTGGGTTAGAAATTAAAAATCATATAGATAATTATTATAAAAATCAAAACATTAATAATAACGGAATTATTAATGATAATTTAGAAAATAATGAGAATGCAGATATTCCATTTTTAGGAAATATAAATTTAAAAACTTTTTCATTGCCTCTTATCACTATAGTATTAGGAGCTATTGATGGTTTTAATCCTTGCGCTATGTGGACTCTTTTATTTCTTATTACCCTACTTCTTGGTATGGAAAATAGAAAAAAAATGTGGATTTTAGGTTTTGCATTTATTATTTCTTCTGCTTTTGTTTATTTTTTATTTATGTCTGCTTGGTTAAATTTAATTTTATTTTTAGGATTTGTTGTTTGGGTTAGATTTATTATTGGTGCTATTGCTTTAGGTGGAGGAACTTTAAATATTAGAGAATTTTTTAAAAATAAAGACGGTGGATGTAAAGTAACAAATAAAGAAAAAAGAAGAAAAGTTTTTGAAAAAATTAAAGAAATAATAAATAAAAAGAGTTTTTTGATAAGTTTATTAGGTATAATTATTTTAGCTTTTGCTGTAAATTTAGTTGAACTTATTTGTTCTGCTGGCTTACCTGCTGTTTATGCTCAAGTTTTAGCTATAAATGAAGTTGCTGGGGTTTATAAATACTTATATATTCTTTTGTATATTTTATTTTTCATGATTGATGATTTGCTTATATTTATTATTGCTATGGTTACTTTAAAAATGACTGGAATCAGTACTAAATATTCTAGATGGTCTAGTTTAGTCGGTGGAATTTTAATGCTTATTATTGGAATTTTATTGATTTTGAAACCTGAGTGGTTAATGTTTGGGTAAAATTTTTATTTAATAAAAAAATATTATGAAAAAATCTATAAAAATTATATTAATATCGTTTATTTCTATAATTTTAATCTGGATGTTTATTATTGTTTTTGATTTTATAAGAGTAAATAGAAAAATTCAGAAACCATTATTTGTTATAGAAAAAATTACACAAGATGATGGTGGTTCCGGATTATATAAAGGATTAGGTTATACTGTAAATATAGAAGGAAATTTTATGCCAGAAGATGAACATCCTGGAATAACAAGATCTGATTATGAATTATTTGGAATATTTAAGAATACAGTTTATGTAGAATATGATTAAAAATAATTTATTCTTTGTATTTTTTTAAAAAAAATGGTATATATTGAGTATAAACATATAAATAATTATTAATAATTATATGAAAAAAGCAATATTTATAATATTTTTAATCTTTATTATTGCTATTAGTTATATACTAATAACAAGCAAAGAAAATGAAGAAGAAAATAATACAATTACTATATCCTCCTTTGAAGAATGTGTCTTAGCTGGAAATCCAATTATGGAATCTTACCCTAGACAGTGTGTGGACGGAGATAATATATTTATTGAAGAAATTGAAAATGAAATTATAGAAGATGAAGAAAATTTGAATGAAGAAATAGATGAAAATATTTTTAATCAAAAAGAAGAATTATTAAGAACTTATTTGGATGAAAATATATCAGAACTTTCTCCGGAAGAAGCAGTTTTAGGTGGTACCTTTTTTATAACTTCTTTAACATTAAATGAAGAGAATAAATTTGTTGTAGAATATGAAGATGGTCATATAGCTCTTATGGCTTCTGGTGAATATTCTATAGACGAAGAAGATAATGTAAATATTCAAGAATTTAATATTTTAGAAGATAACGAAACCGAAGACGAAGAACCTGAAGACGAAATAACCGAAACTGAAGAATAAAATATAAAAATATATCTGTAGGGGCGCACATTGTGCGCCCTTTTTAATTTTCAAATTTTTTAATTTTTATATTCAAGGATCTCTAGTATTTCGTTATTTTTATTTAAAATTTCTTTAATATCAGAAAATGTATTTCCTATTTCACCTTTGTAACTTGCAAAAATTATAATTTTTTTATTTTCTATATTATACTTTTTTAAAAAAGTCCTTATAGCAGGAGACATTGTAGATGCCCAAACAGGAGTTCCTAATATTATTTGATTATAATTATTTAGATTAATATCTAAATTATTTATTTCTGGAGTTTTTTTAGTAGCAGCCTGAAACCCTCCAATTAAAATATTTGTAAAATTCATTTTAGGTTTTTTAAATCCTCTTTTTAATTTCAATTCTATAATATCTGATGGATATTTTTTATTTAATTCATTTGCTATTTTTCTACAATTCCCTGTTAAGGAATAAAAAATCATTAAAGATCTCATTATTTTTTATAATTAATTTATATATATTTTGATGCAATATTTTTTAATTCTTCTGTATTTATTTTGGATATTGCTGATATAAATATTTTTTCTTTATTTTTAAATATCTTATTTTTTTCTATATTATTTTTTATTTTTTCTAAATCTTTATCATCTATTTTATCAATTTTATTAAAAACAAGAATTTCTTTCATTTTTTTATGATATTTTTCTTCACCTAATAATTCTTTTAGAATATTTTCAGTTGTGTTTATTTTATCTATATATAAAGGATCAGAAATATCTATTACATGAAATAATAAATCAGCATAGATAGTTTCTTCTAATGTTGATTTGAAAGAGTTTATAAGCTCCGTAGGAAGATCTTTTATAAAACCTATAGTATCTACTAATAAACATTCTTTCATACTCTCTTGAATCCAAATTTTTCCTACTCTTGTATCTAATGTTGCAAATAATTCATCTGCGATATAAACATCTTTTTTGGTTAAGCTTTTTAATAATGTTGATTTTCCTGAATTTGTATAACCAACTAATGATATAGTTTTTAAACCTCTCTTTATTCTATCTTCTCTATGTAATTCTCTAGTTTTTTTAAATTCATTAATTTTTTCTTGTATTTTTATTCTTTGCTTTTTTAAATGAGATTGCATTATTCTTGTATTAGTTTCTCCTTTTCCCCTAGTTCCAACTCCCCCACCTTGTCTTGATAGTTCCATACCCATTCCAAAAATTCTAGAACCCATATGATTTATACTAGCAAGTTCTATTTCTAATTTAGCTTCTTCTGTTTTAGCGTGTTTTTGGAATATTTTTAAAATTAGATCTATTCTATCCCAAAATTCTATATTTATATCAACCTCTTTCATATCTAAACCATGATTATCTTTCATATATTTTATATACAATTCTTGTATATTTCTTATCTGACTAGGTTTTAAAATATTATTTATTATAATATGATTAACTTCAAATTCTACCGCTTCTTTAAAAATTTCTTCTAATTTTCCTGTTCCTAGAAAATAATTATAGTTTGGAATTGTTTTTTTCTGTATTTTTTTAAAAATAACAAAACCACCATAAGTAGAAACTAGGTGTTCTAATTCTTCAAGCCTTTCTAAGGCTTCTCTTTTATTGTCTCTTGGATTTATTATGTCTATTAATATTACTTTATTCATATTTTATATTATAGCAGATATATTTTTTAAATAAAGTTTATTTAAAGTGTTTTTAAAAAAATAATTTTTAAATTTTATTTTTATATGATATAATAAATTTGTAAAAAATTTTTAAAAAAAATATATGAATAAAAATCAAGAAAAACTTTATGAATTAATATTAAAAAATCAGTTAGAAGGCTTAACTTTAAAAGAAATAGCTGATCTTATTGATTTATCTTCTCCACAAAGTGCTAAATATCATCTAGATCTTCTAGAGGAAAAAGGTTTTATAGTTTCTGATCCTGATAGAAAAAGATATGTAGCTATAAATCAAATTTTAAAAAACAAAAAACAAAATAATAAAATATTTACAATCCCCTTTCTTGGTTATGCTAATTGTGGAGAAGCTGTTTCTTTTGCCGATGAAAAAATAGAAGATTATATTTCTGTTTCATCTACAATATTAAATAAAAAAAATCCAAAAGATTTATTTATTGTAAAAGCTATAGGTCTTTCTATGAATAGAGCAAATATCAATGGAAAAGCTATAAATCATGGTGATTATGTTATTGTTGATAGAGCTAATTTAACTCCAAAAAATGGTGATTATGTTCTATCTATAATAAACGAAGCTGCAAATATAAAAAGATTCTATAAAGATAAAGAATATATAAAATTATTATCAGAATCTACTACTGGATCTCATCCTATTTTTATACATAAAGAAGATGATTATATAATAAACGGTGTTGTGGTTGATGTGCTTTAAAAATTTATATTTTATATAATTATGTTTTGTTTTAAAATTTATTAAAAATATAATATAGCGTGTTTATATTTTTATATAATTTAATTTTTTAATAATTATCCATTTTTAATTCAAAAGGGCCAGCGATCGCTGGCCCCTACATAATAAATTTAATTTTAATTACCATTTTCCAGGGTCAGCCATGGCTGACCCCTACAATATTAATTTTATATAATTACCATCTTCCGGAACTTCCTCCGCCGCCAAATCCTCCGCCTCCGCCTTTAAATCCACCAAAACTTCCGCCTCTTCCTGATCCACCGCCTCTTCCTCCCAAAAATAGTAACAACCAAGGATGTCTTATAATTACAATCGCAAAAATAATAAAAAATATTATTTGTAATATTATCGGAATTTCTTGTTCTTCTTCTGATACTTTATCATTTAAATAATTTGCATCTTCTGATAATTGTATTATTTCTACTAATCCATTTTTTATCCCTTGATAATAATTTTCTTTCTGAAACTCTGGAGCTATTATATTTCTTATAATATAACTTGATTTTGCGTCTGTTACATATCCCTCTAATCCATACCCTACTTCAATTCTCATAACCTTATCTTCTTTTACTATAAGTAATAATAATCCATTATCTTTTTCTTCCTGACCTATTTTATTTTCTTCAGCAACTCTTATAGAATAATCTTCTAAAGCTTCATTTTCTAAAGAATTTATAATTAAAACTACGATTTGATTTGAAGTTTCATTATCAAAATTTCCTAATAATGATTCTAGTTCATTTTTTTGAGAAGTGTTTAGAGTATTTGTATTATCATTAATATATGAGTTTAATTTTGGGATTTCTAGAGAAAAACAAAAACTTGGAACTAAAAATAAAAATAATAATCCTATTTTAAATAGTTTTTTCATATTTAATTTATGATTTTATTCTTAAAATTCAACGTTTGGAACTTCTTCTGAACCTTCATCTGATTCAAAATATGGATAATCTGTATATCCTAGAATATTTGCCATGAAATTCTTTGGAAATAATTTAATTGATGTATTAAATTCTCTAACTTTTTCATTAAATCTTCCTCTTTCTACTGCAATTCTATTTTCCGTTCCTTCTAGTTGAGATTGTAATTCTAAAAAGCTTTCATTTGCTTTTAAATTTGGATAACTTTCTGAAATTGCTAATAATCTAGAAAGTGAATTTGAAAGAAATCC
>JAIPGT010000009.1 GCA_021735565.1 Patescibacteria group bacterium | reverse complement strand
ATAAAAATTTTATCTATTAATCTTTTATATATTTCCTTATTTAATTTATTAAAATTAATAACTTCTTGAACATTATCTGATATATCTCTTATAATAGCCGTTTTATTTTGAATTTCTTCTTGACCTATAATAACCATTAATTTAGCTTTCATAGTTTTAGCTTCAGAAATTTGTTTCATAAGTTTCTTTTCAGTAGCATTAATATAAACAGAAACTCCTTTTTGTCTTAATTCTTTAAAAAGTAATATTACTTCTTTTCTTGCTAATTCTCCTATCTGAGCAATATAAACATCTGGATTATAAATATTTATAGGAACATTATAATCTTTTAATCTTTTTATAATTTGCTCAAAATTTAAATCAAAACCACAAACTTTATGTCTACAAGATAAACTACCAGCAAGTTCAGTAAAATGACCACCTTCACCGATTATGTAAGAATCATTATTATTAGTAATTTCAAATTTATATATAACACTATTATAGATTCCGTCAGAATCAATTAATTTAGGATCTAAAATATAAGGAATATTTATATCATCTAAAAATTCAACAACAGATAAAGAATAATTATTACAAGATTCACAGAGATGATCAACTATAAGAGGCGCCTCCATAATTATTTTTTGGCAAGATTTATTAGTACAAGATAAAACAGAAAATGGATTTTTTATAACATTCTTAGCACATGTTGAGCAAAGAGCTCCTTTTTTTGTTTTTAAATAATCAGAAAGAATTTTTCTATAATTTTTTATACAATCAACACATCCAGTAATATTAACTCTAACTCTACATTCAAGGCCTAAATCAGTTAATATTTCATGAGCAATTTGAATAAGTTCAACATCTGTAACATGATCAAAATTACCAATAACAGAAAATCCAAAATTAGAAAATTCGTTTATTTTCTTTATTTTTGATTGAGATTCTAAACTCTCAACAAATTTACCAATATAAAAAAGTTTGTGTATTTCAGAATCTGGAAAATCTTTAATTTGAGAAGAAAAAGAAGCTAAAAAAGATAAAATTCCATTATTTTTTATAAAATTCTTTTCTTTTGCATAATCAAACATAATAAGAGAAGAGGTATCAAAATCTTTTACTTTTTTAAATTTTGAAGTTTTATATGTTGTGTTAAGTAATAATTTTTTATAACCATGAGAATAAGCTATTTCAGTAACTTTTCTAGAAATTAAATCTATATACTCATGTTCTAAAAATATTTTTTCTTGTTTTTTACTTACTGGCATAAAATAATTTAATTAAATAAAGTAAATCTATCAAAAGGGTATCCTCTTAAAAATACCCTGCCTATTATTTGATCTTTTGATATAGGACCAAAATATCTAGAATCTAGACTATTAGGCCTATTATCACCTAAAATAAAATAATTATCTTCCAAAACTGATTCTTTTATATTTCCAAAAGTTTCTATGTTTTCAGATATATAATCTTCTTCTAAATAAAAACCATCAGGATTTTCTTCATTTTTAATAAGAACTTTTCCATTATTAATAATAATTTCCTCGCCAGGCAATGCTACTATTCTTTTTATTAAAAATTCAGAAGTTCCTTTATCGGTATACTTTAAAACTACAACATCCCCTCTTTTAGGTTCCTTAAATCTATAACTTATTTCATCAACAATAAGGTATTCTCCTTCATAAAAAGAAGGTTCCATAGATTTTCCTTTTACAGAAAAAGGGGAAATTATAAAATACCTTATAAAAACAACTAATAACAAAGAAAAAACAAGAGTTTTTAAAAACTCAAATATATTTTTTAATAATAATTTAAATTTATTTTCCATAAAAAATTAAAATACTTAATCAAATTATACCACTAAAAAAGCTTAAAATCAATCTTCTAAATTAGAAGAATGTCTAGTTCTTACTATTATTTGAGTTCCAGAAAAATCAAAGTTTTTTCTGATTTCTTTTGATATATAATTTTTATAAGAATCTAATAAAATATCTTTTTTAGGAATTAAAACACTAAAAGTAGGAGGATATGTAGCATCTTGTCTTAAATGTTTTAATCTCAATGGCTTAAATTTTCTATTTTTATTTGGTTTTTGTTTTTTTATTGTTTCTCTTAGAATATCTTCTAATAAATTCCCATCTACTACCCTATTTAAATTTTCATAAACAGAAATAACATTATCTAAAATTTTACTTATCCTTAATTTTTCTTTTGCAGAAACAAAAAGTATAGGAGCCCATAAAGTTCCAATAAAATTATCTTCTATATATTTTTTATATCTATTTATAGTATCTGAATTTTTATCTTCTATTAAATCCCACTTATTAATTATAAAAATAAGTCCTTTTTTATGTTCTTTAATAATAGAAATTAATTTTTTATCTTGAGAAGTAATTTCTGAAGCAACATCAATAACAAATAAAACAACATCGCTATTTTTTATACTATAAAGGCTTTGTGAAACACTAATCATTTCAACTTTTGATTTAATATTCCTTTTCTTTCTTATTCCAGCAGTATCTATAATTAAAAATTTTTTATCTTTATAAGTAAAATCAGCATCTATAGATTCTCTTGTTGTATGAGGTCTATCAGCAACAATAGATCTATCATCATTTAAAATTGCATTCAATAAAGAAGATTTTCCAACATTAGGCTTTCCGATAATAGAAATTCTAATATCATAATTATTATCTTTAATTTTTGATGAAGAAATATTACCATGAGCATAATCTAATAATTCTCCAGTGCCCATACCTGAGGCAGCAGAAACTAAAAAAGTATTTTCTTTTGGAATACCTAATTTACTAAACTCTAATAATATTTCTTTTCTGTTTCTTAAAACTTCAGATTTATTAATAACTAAAACTACTTTTTTATTTAATTTTCTGATTTTTTGAGAAATTTCCTCATCATAAGGCATAAGACCAGCTTTTGCATCAACAACAAAAAAAACTAAAGAAGCTTTTTTTACAAATTTATAAGCTTGTTTTAATATTTCTGCTTCTTCTTGAACTTTACCATCAATATCTATACCTCCAGTATCTAATATATTAAAATTTAAACCTCTCCAAATTATATTACCTTCGATTATATCTCTTGTGGTATTAGATTCAGATGAAACAATAGATTTCTTCTTTTCAATCAGTTTATTAAACAATGTAGATTTACCAACGTTTGTTCTACCTATTAAAACTATTTTTGAGTCTTTCATAAAAAAATATTTAATATTCAAAATTCTCTCCCAAAACAAAAACTAAATCCGAATTAGAGTACATGTTTTTTATATAATCTATATTTGATTTTAAATAATCATCAGTTATAACTAAATTTGATCCAAAAGAAGAAGTATCTATAAAATCAGAGTATATTTTACAATCAAAATAAGAAGCTAATGAATTTATTTTAGAAAGAGGATTATTTCCAGAAATATCTATAAGTATATTATTTTCATAATCACGAGTAGGTGCATTACCAACAAAATAAATTTTAAATTCCTGCATATCTTTTATTTTTTGACTAGCCAAAGTAGCAATCCCAGAAATAAAAGTTCCGTTTAATATAGTAATATTTTGCATACTATCGGTTATATTAAATATTGGATCATATTCTGAATCAAATATATTATCAACTAAATCTCTTATTATATTAAAATTATTACCAGTTGGCTTAACTATAGAAGCTCCAGAAGTAGATCTAGTTGAATAAACATATCCAGAAGCTTCATCTAAATTTCTAGTTACAATAGAGTTAGTATCAATATTACTAGCTATATCATACAAATCAACTATATCTCTATATTTAATATTAGTGTCTATATTTTTATCAAGTTCGGTTATTATTTTATAAAGCTTTGCAGGATTAGATAAAGTTTTAAGAGAAAGAATTTTTTCTTTAACTGCAAGTATTATTTTTTCTTGCCTTTTAGATCTAGCAAAATCAGATCCTTCTCCGTTATTACCATGCCTAGATCTAGCATATTTAAGAGCGGTGGCCCCATCCATAACTTGCCAACCAGATTCAAAAGAAATAGTTTCATAACCATGATCTAAAGTAGGATATTGTTCATCGGTAAAAGCCCTATCTATATTAACATAAACACCACCAATAATATCTATTATCTTTTCAAAAGATTCAAAATCTATTTTTATAACATAATCAATTTTTTCATCTAGGGTTTGTTCTATCATATTTTTTGCAAATTCTAGACCATAACCATATTCAATTTTATCTCCTATAAAAATAGAATGGTTAATTTTTGCATAACCAATTTCTTGACCCATATTAATATAAAGATCTCTAGGAACAGAAAGTAAAGAAGCTGAATTATCTTTTTCAGATACAGAACCAAAAATAATAGTATCTGTAAGGTTTCCACCATCATGACCATCACCCCCAACACCTAAAACTAAAAAATTTATTCTGCTTTTATCACTTTTTTGTACAGTAACAGCCCTAGGCTTAGAAACTTCTAATTTATTATCTTGTAAAATATCTTTTATTTCTTCATCAATATCATCATAATAATTTTCTTCTAATTCTAATTTAGAATCAGGATTAATTTTAGTTTCATATATATATTTAAAAGCCTTAACTCCAATAATACCAAAAAGAAAAACTAAAATTAAAGCTAAAATAAAAATTATTATTTTTTTACTATTCATGGATTATTTTTTAACAAATCTTATTAAAAATTATATCAAAATTAAGACTTTTCTTCAATTTATAAAAATAAGTTTTATTTAGATATAAAATACTCTATTAATTTAAAAATATCTAATATTTTTTCTTTTAAAAAAGATCCTTCTAATTTATCAAATTTAGATAAAACAAAATCGGCAGTATCCATTTTTTCTACTTTTTCATTTTTTATACCTATTTTTATTCTATAAAAATCATTTCCAGAAATTTTTTCTATAATAGATTTTATTCCATTATGACCACCTGATCCAGAATCTTTTTTAAATTTTATTTTACCGAATTCTAAATCTTTATCATCTTGTATAACACAAATATCCTCATTTTCTAAATTAAAATATTCCTTTAATAAAAAAACAGAATCTCCAGTATTATTCATATATGTTAAAGGCTTTGATAATATTATTTTTTCATTATTTAAAAACCCCTCTGAAATATAAGATTTAAATTTTTTTTCCTTTTTAAAAGAAGAAAATGAATTCAAATTTTTTTCTAAAAAATTATCAAGAATAAAAAAACCAATATTATGTCTTGTGTTATTATATTTTTTATCAGGATTTCCTAATCCTATTATAATTTTCATATTTTTAATCAACTTTTCTTTTTCTTAATATTGCAAATGGAGTTTTAAATAAAATTTTAAAATCTAAAAATAAAGACCAATTGTCTATATAATATTTATCTAATTTAAATTCATCAGAAGAATTAAGATCAGATCTTCCAGAAACTTGAGCTAAGCCAGTTATTCCAGGCTTAATATCAAGAATTCTAAGTTGTTTTTTATCATATTTTTCAACTTCCCTTTTTTGATGAGGCCTAGGACCAATAATACTCATATTTCCTAAAAAAACATTAAAAAATTGAGGTAATTCATCAATACTATATTTTCTTATAAATTTGCCAATTTTAGTTACCCTAGGATCGTTTTTTATTTTATAAATAGCACCACTTCTAGAATTATATTTTTTTATAAGTTCTTCTTCGTAAGCCATAGCTTTATTATTATCATTACCAGTACAATAATCACTATACATGGATCTAAATTTTAAAACTTTAATAATTTTATTATTTTGTCCAACTCTTTCATTTTTATAAAAAATAGAACCTTTAGAATCTAATTTAATTGCAATTATTGTAATAATAAAAATAGGAGAAAAGAGTATTATAAAAAAAATTGAAAAAATAATATCAATAGATCTTTTTATAATTCTACCCCATCCATCTAATTTAGTTTTTTTAATTTCTATTAAAGGAATACCGATAGAAGCATCTATTTCTATATTTGTAGTTCTAGCATCAAATAAATCAGCAACATACTTTAATATAATATGATTATATTCACAAAAATCCATAAATTTTAAAGTATCTTCAAAATAATTAGAATTAACTTTTACTATTTCATCTATCTTTATTTCTTTATTATTTCTTAAAAAAACTAAAAACTCATCATAATTATCAACACATTTAACAATATTAAAACCTCTTCTTTTATTATTATCAAATTCCGTTTTTATAAGATTAAAATTATTTCCAGAGTTTCCAACTAAAACAACATTTGTATTACCAAATCCTTTTTTATATAGAAAATGTCTTAAAAAAGTAATTATTGCTCTATATATAGATAAATATAAAACAGTAAAAACTCCAGCAAATAATATAATAAACCTTGAATCTAGATATTCTCTTTTAAAAAAAATATAAATAACAAAAAACATCATAGCAAAAGTAGTGGAAACAATTATTTTAGAAAATTCTTCCACAAAACTTTTATTACTTTTTATTTTATAAACACCAAGAATTATAAAAATAAAAATAACAAAAAAAGCTAAATAAAAAGACATTTTTAGATAATATGAAAAATCCAAACCGTAAATTGCAGGTCTGATATCTGTAATAAATTCCTGAAACCTTAATTTATAACTACTAATACTAGCTAAAAAGATAAGTAAAAAATCTAAAGGTATAGTTATAAAATTAAAAAATAGATCAAATTTCTTTTTCATAAAAAAATATTTAAAAAAATAGCAAGAATAAGCCGGATTTTGTACTTATAAAAATAAGTAGTAGTCATTTATCTAGGATTAACGTCACCGTTAATCTCTATCGAGTTACCAGGAATAAATCCCATCTTCCAAAAGGAAGAATCTTACTCTTTCACCAGGTAAAGTTTACCTCTTTTTGTATATCACTATACAAACGTGTTAATTTATTAATTAACAATTTCACACTTGCCCTAAAAGGGAGTTTTTCTTTCTGTTGCACTTGTTATTATTTATTTCTCACGAAATAAACATGTTGGTGTTACCAACTACCAAAAATGGTGTCCGGACTTTCCTCTTTTATTATTAAATAAAAGCGACTACTTTTCTTGCTACAGGCAATATTATAACATATAAATAACAAAAAATCAATAAAACTAGTCTAAAATACTTAAAATTTCTTTCCAATTTTCATAAGTTAAAGCTCCAGAAAATTTATAACCATTCACAAAAAAAGTAGGAGTTCCAGATAAATTAAGATCAGATGCATTATAAACATCTTTAATTATTAAATTATTATAAGAAGAATTTTTATAACAATTTGAAATATCTTTTATTTGAGATGAAGAAAAACTAAGAGCAGTTAAATATTCTTCTATTTCAGAAAATTCTGTAAAATTCATATTTTCTATAAAAAATAGATCCATAATTTCTAAAAAATAATTACTATTTAAAGATGTACACATGAATAAATTAGCATCTTCAATACTTTTAGGATGTATAGTCGTAAGTGGAAGATTCCTAAATTCAAAAATAATTTTATCTTTATATTCAAGCATTATCCTCTTTAAATCTGGATATGCTTCCTTGCAAAATTCACAATCAAAATCTAAAAACATAACAACCTTATTTTTTGAATTTAAATTTCCAAATTTAGGAGAGAGTGGATTATATAAAATACTAATTTTATCTTTTGATATTTCATTAAAAATTAAATCACCAACAGATTGATTTTCTTCATCTCTAAAATATTTTGATAAAGTTAAATCAAAAACAAAACCGATAAAAAAAGAAAATATATAAATAAATAATAATATTAAAAATCCTAAAATTAAAAATTTATACTTATTTTTCATTTTTTATATGTTTAAAAAATAATATATTAAAAATAATTGTTATAATTAGTATAACATACTGTAAAGAAGTTAAGTTAAAATATTTTATATCAGGCTTTAAAAATTCAATAAAAAACCTAAAAAATAAATAAAGATTGAAATAAATAAAAAATATTCCACCATTTATAAAAAACGGATATTTCTTCATTGATTTTCTAAAATCTCTTACATTAGTAATTTTATAAATTCCTTTTTTTAAGTCTGGTTCTTTAGTTTTTTTATATAAAAAAGATATTACTATTAATATTAATAAATTTGCCAAAATTTCATATAAAAATAATGGATGATGATATGATCCTTCAATTAAAATCCCCCAAGGTAAATTAGTTTCTAAGCCATAAAGCTCCATATTAAAATAATTTCCAAACCTTCCTATAATTTGAGCAACACATAAAGGAATAGCAAAAAAATTTAATAAATTCCAAAAATTATATTTATTTTTTAAACAAAATAAATAATAAGAAATAAAAGATAAAATTATTCCAAAAAGAATAGCCATACCACCAGAAGAAAAATAAAAAATTTCTAAAGGATTATTTAAATAATAATCAAAATTTAAAAATATATATCCAAGCCTAGTTCCTAAAAATCCAGATATAAAAACAAGCAAAAAAGAATTTGCTATAAAATTAATATCTTTTTTTCTTTTTTTTAATAAAAAATAATAAATTAAAAAAGCAGATAATGAAGCTAAAAAAATAAAAAAACCATACCAATAAATATTAATATCCAAAAAGGAAAACATAACTCTATTTGGTTGAAAATCTCTAAAAAACATTATAAAAATTTATTTTTTTAATTTATTAATATAAATATCATCTTTAGTATATCTTGAAAAACTAAAAACAAGAGCAGAAGAAACAAACATAACCCACATTAAAGAATTACCATAACTTACAAAAGGCATAGGAACGCCAGTTAGCGGTAAAAGTCTAGTCATGGTTGCAATATTTACAAAAAATTGAAAACCAATAAAAGCCATAATTCCAGAAACAATATATTTATAATATTCATCTTCCAATCTTTTGGCAATATAAAAACCTCTTAAAATAAAAGTTAAATAAATTAAAACAAAGAAAGTAGTAAATATAAAACCTAATTCTTCAGCAGCTATTGCAAAAACAGAATCAGAGCTAACTTCCGGTAAATATAAAAATTTTTGTATAGAATTTCCTATACCTTTTCCAAAAATACCTCCAGAGCCTATTGCTATAGAAGCTTGATTAATTTGATAAGCATCTTCTGTATTTTGATATTCCACAGGATCTAACCAAACCTTTATTCTCATAATTCTATTTTCATTAACAATTCCAGTCGTTAAAATAACAAAAGCTAAAAATAAACCTGAAAATATGATGGTAATTATATATCTCCATTTAATACCAAAAAAACATAGTAAAGATAAACAAATAGCAATATAAACCATTGAAGTTCCATAATCTGGTTGTAAAAGTATTAAACCTCCGCCTAAACCCATAAGAAGTAATGAAAATTTTAATAAACCATTATCATTTTTATAATCATTTTTTGAAAAAAGAAAAGAAAAATATAAGATAGTAGCAAGTTTTAGTATTTCTGAAGGCTGAAAACTAAAAATACCTATATCTAACCAACTTTTTGATCCACCATGCTTAATACCAAAAACAAGAACTAAAATCATTAATAATAAAGAAATAATATAAATTAAAGAAGTTTTCTTTTTAAAAAAATTTATAAAATTTTCTTTTTGAAATAAAAAATTAATAGTTATAAAGAAAATAATTCCAGGTAAAATTCCTTTATATAATTGATTAAAAATAAAATAATATTTATTTCCATCAAATCTATCATAAGCAGAAATACTACTTGCTGAAGTAAGTATAACTAAACCAGTTACAACAATAAAAATAAAAAGGCCAAGAAAAAAATAATCTGGTTTATGTATTTTTTTATTTTCTAAAAATAACCTTTTTTTCACAAATTTAATTTAAATTTTCTCTAATTTTAGATAAAAGTTTTTCTTTTTCAAAATCTTCATATTTAAAATTATGTAAACAAGCATCCCCTTTTATTCTGGGTAAAATATGTAAATGTACATGAAAAATAACTTGCCCAGCAGATTTGCCTTTATTTATTCTAAAATTATAATCATCTATATCTAATGTCTTGCATAAACTTTTAGCAATTAAATTAGCTACCTCCAAATATTTTGATAAAATTTCAAAAGAAACTTCGCTAATATCTTTAAAATGTTTTTTTGTAATTAATAAAGTATGACCATAATACATGGGTGATATATCTAAAAAAGCTAAAAAATTTTCATCTTCATAGATTTTATCACAAGGAATTTCAGAATTTACAATTTTACAAAAAAGACAATCTTCCATAAAAAATTATATTTATTAATAAACTCTATCTAAAATAAAAATAACAAAGCCAAAAATAGCTGAAATAAAGGAAATAAGCCAAAATTTCATAACAATAGTATGTTCTTTCATTCCTTTTGCCTGAAAATGGTGATGAATAGGCGTGGATTCAAATTTTTTCCTTTTTAAAACTTTTTTATAAAAAAGCTGTATCAAAACAGATAAAGATTCCATAACTATAGGAAAAGCAATAATAGGAAGCAATAAAGAATAATTAGTAAGCATAGCCATAATACCTATAACAATACCCAAAGAAACTGCTCCTACATCTCCCATAAAAACTTTAGCAGGAGGAATATTAACCCATAAAAAAGCAAGTAAAGCTCCAACCATAACCATACCAAAAGTAGCAAGATCAACCTTACCTTGCATAAAAGCTATTAGAGAATAAACAGAAAGAATAGGAAAAACAGCACCACCAGCAAGGCCATCTAAACCATCAGTTTCATTAACAGAAAATAAAGTAGCTATTATAACAAACATAAAAAATGGTATATATAAAAGCCCCATTTCAAATTCTCCAAAAAAAGGAATATGGATTGAACTAAACTCCAACTTAAAATAAAACCAGAAAGCAGAAACAGCACTAATAATAGTATATATAAATAATTTTAATTTCATTTCCATACCTCCTGATTTAGGACCTATCTTTCTACAATTCATATAATCATCTATAAGCGCCACAAAACCACCAAATATTAAAGCACTTAAAGGTAAATAAGTTTCAGTTCTTGAAAGAAAATCTAAAACTAAAAGAGCATCAACATCAAAAAGTAAATTTAAAATTCTAATTCCAAATATAATAAGAAGCTCAATCATAATAAAAAGTAATCCCCCCATAGTTAAAGTTCCAGATTTTACTTTATGTATTTTAGAAAAATTAGGAGTACTTCCATCAGATCTAATAGTTTTTAAAGCTTTTATTTTCTCTAGAAATTTCAATAAAAAAGGAATTAAAAAAATCCCCATAACAAAAGCAAGAGTAGAAAGTGAAAAAACTTTAACAATATGAAGCAAACTCATGATCTTATAAATAAGTTAATTAAAATTGAAAAAAATATACAAAAAATAGTAAAAAAATAAGAAGTAAAAATCATTATATAAGCTAATGTTCTATTTTTTTTATAAATAATATAAGCCAAAATAAAATTAAAAACAAAAATAATTAAAGAATAATACGAATAATATATTAATTTACTGGCACTCCCAAAAGAGGTGACACCAAAATATATATTATAAGAAAGTGGAACAAATTCTTCTACTCCTAAATATACCCAGAAGTTAAAAAATAAATATAATATATTTATCAAAAGTAAAATAAAAAAGCTATAAAATACAAATTTATTATGCCATATATAATTACTTTTTATTTTATCTAAATCAGAAAATTTTATCATATCTCTATTATAACATTATAAGAATAAAAAAATAAATCTATTTAAGAAGAAATAAAGTATCTATATCAATAAAACAATACCTAGAAATCTCAGAAAAAATCTCATAATCAATTTTTTTAACCGAAATAATTATATTTTTTTGATAATTAGTTTTATTTTCTATATCAAACTCACCAATTATCATAAGTTCTGAATTATTAATAATTTCTAAAATTGTTTTATAAGTATTTTTTAAATCAATTATAGTTTTTTCTTTTAAAATAAGCTTTATAAATCTGGAAAAAGGAGGATAATTAAAGTCTTTTCTTATCTTTATTTCATGTTTATAAAAAGATTCATATTCTGAATTAATAGCAAAATCTATAATTTCGTTATCAGGATATCTAGTTTTTACTGCAAGGTCTTTTATATTATTTTCTATAGAAAAATTTTTAAAAAAATTTATATAATTAAAAAGTTCTTGATTCCCCCTAAAATCAGGTATTTTTATATAATTATCTACAGAAAAAAGTATAATAGAATTAATATCTTTAATATAATTAATATAATTTTTTACAAAAAATTCAGTACCTATAATAACATCAGAGTTATTTAATAAAGAAATAGATAAATTAATATCAGATGAAGATATAATATTAATATTTAATATTTTTTTTATATCAATTTTCTCATTTTTTTCAACTAATTTTAATAATAAATCTTTATGTAATTGTAAAATTTCATTTTTTATTTTTTCATTACCAATTCCTATAAATTTAAAATCAAAAGATCCACATTTTTCACAAATTGAATCAAAAACAATATTATCACCACAAATAGGACAAAAAAGTTCATTTTCTTTTTTATTATATTTATAAGGAATATTACATTTTTTACATTTTTTTATAAAACCACATTTCTTACAAATAGCAGAATTAGAAAAACCTTTATTATTATTTATAATAATAATTTTTGAAATATCATTTTTTATAAGATCTTCAATTTTATTAATAAGAAAAGAAGGTAAAATTGAATAATTTTTTGCAAAAAATTCTAGATTATCATCTATTTTAGTAATTTTTGTTTCAATATTATTACTAAAATCACTAATATCTAATAATATTAATTTTCTATAATATATTTCAACAGAAGGATTTGAGGATGTATAAATTAATTTACAATTTTTATAAATAGTAATAAGAAATTTAGCAATATCAGAAACATTATATCTAGGATTCATATCATATTGTTTATGATTCTGATGTTCTTCATCTATAATAAAAATATTTTCTAAATTTAAAAAAGGTGTAAATATAGAAGTTTTTGTGCCAATAATAATTTTATATTTTCCTTTTTTGACTTCGTTCCAAATACTAATTAAAGACGCATTATTATTTTTTTTATCTAAAAATAAGATATTATTATAAGAAAAATATTTTTTTAAAATTTTTAAAATTTTTTCACATACTGAAAATTGTGAACAAATTATTAAATTTTGAGAATTATTTGAGCCTTCTTTAATAATTTTTGTTATAAAAAGTACTTGTTCAAAAAAAAACGAATATTTAAGTAAAAATTCTTTATTTAAGCTTTTTTCAAAAATAGAAAAAACAGAACTCAATTTTTCTTTTTGTTTATTTGTTATCATCTTCTTGGAAGTTTAGGAATAACAGTCTTGAAAGCTTTAGATTTATTAATAAAAAAATTTTTAGACATAAAATCAATAATCTTAATTTGAAAATCAGTAATACAATATTTATCATATATACTAATAATATCCTTTATTTTTTTATCTATTTTTGGAGTTTTTTTAAAAATATAACTAATATATCCTTCTACTTTTCTATTTCTAAAAGATATAAAAACAATAGTTCCAATTTTTATATAAGAAGAAATAGAATCAGGTATTTTATATGTATATTCTTGAGTTTTTATATCCTGAGGAAAATTTATATAAGGAACAACTTTAACATACATAAAATTATATTTTATAATTGCAAGCAAAATAACCCATGCCTAAATAACTTTCATAAGAAGATTTATCTATTTTATAATTTATTTTATCAAAAATGCCAGAAAAAATACAAAAAGGCGGAATTAAATTATTATTTTTTATTTCCCTTTTCTTTAAATTAAGAATTTTATAAATAGATTTATTCTCGATTAAATTTATAATTTCTTTATCTTTTTCTTGTTTTTCAGAAGATACGGAAAAAGATATATCACCAAAACAACAAATTCCTATATTTTTTTCATAATTTAATAATAAATTTCTTATTTTTTTACCTAAAATAAAAAGTTCTTTCAATTTAAAATTTTTCGGGATATAAATAGGGATAATTTTAGTTTGTTTAGATTTAGATATTAAAAAATTTAAAGGTATTGATATCCTATAATCTAAAAAATCTTCTGTTATAGAATCAGCATCTATTTCAGATCTTATTTTTTCAGACAAAACAATATCAGATAATGCTGAAAATTTAGTTTGGAATTCGCCAAAATCTTCAAAAGTAGAATAATATTCTTGATTTAAATTACAAGTAATTTTAGAAACAGGAGCAACACAAAAACAAATAAGAACATCTATTTTTGATTCATAAATAATATCAGAAAAACTTTCTAAAATAATAGCTGTATCTAAAAGATTCTTTCTAATTTCAGAATCAGAAATTCCAGGAAGTAATAAAGATGGTATAGGAGATATAAAACCCGCAGTAATCATAGAAAATTATTAATATATATTTTCAATAGGAAATCCTAAAGGATGAGCAGATAAAGTTTCTTCAGAAATTATTTTTATGTTTTCCCATTTATAACCCAAAGTTTCAAATATTTCCTGACTCTTTATTTCTCTTTTTTCTCCATTTGAAATAACATATATTCTACTATTTAAATCGGTTTTTACTAAAAATCCATCAGGAAGTTTAAGTTTTACACCATTTTTATATACATCAAGTTCAGAAGATTCTTTTTCAAATATAGGATAATTAGTTTTGGAATAATTATAAATTTCCATTGTTAAAATTTCATGCTTCATTCCATCTTGTACATAATAAATTTTATCGTTAGACATATCACGCAAAACAGCACCAGTAGGATAAATACTAGATTCATTTACAAAATTTCCTTTTTTATAATCTGAAAGTTCAGTATTTAAAACATCTATTATTTCATAAGGACTAAATCCTATTTTCATAAAAACATCCCAAGAAGATATTTGTCTTATAGTGTCATCATCTAAAAGATAAATTGTTCCTTCTTCATTTTTTAAAAGAGAATAATTAGGATATTTAATTGGAACACCTATATCATATTTTTCAAGATCAAACTTAGAAACATTTATAATAACATCTTTTGTGTGTCTGGAATAAAAAGAAGTAGCAGTTAAAAAAGGTCTTCTTTTAGAATCCTGAATAAGCCAAACACCATCTTCTCCAAAGGCTTGTAAAATAGTTCCATCTGGATAAAATTTTGTAAAATAAGAATTCCAAATATAATGAAAATTTCTATTTCCATGTAGATGAGGTGTATAAATATAAAGATTTACAGTAGCTTGATTTTTTGGAATAACATAAACACCATCAATTAAATGAGGTTTTCCGACTCTCATAGCAAATTCAGAAGGATTATCTATATAATATCTATTTCTTCTTGCAGCATAATATACCTGTTTTACAAAACCTTTGTATTTTTGAATATGCGGATCATCTTTTGAACAACTATCACAAACTGCATAACCCATAGCCCAATCAAGCTGACCTTGTTTTATTTCAGAAGTTTCTATTAAACTTTGTTCTTTTTGTAATGTTACTAAAATATATTGAGGGCTTATATTAAATTCTTTAGAATAATTATATATTATTTCAGAAGCTTTTTTTAAACTTCCATCTAAATCAATAAATTTTTTTTCACCCAAAGATCCCAATCTATCAAGAAAAAATTGAATATCTTGCTCATTCATTGAATTTGAATTTGTAAGATCAAAATCAGATATTATATAATTTTCATCAAAATTTGGTAAAACAGAGGCTCTAGAAATTGAAGGAAATAATAAAAAAATAAAAACAAAAATAAAGTATTTAAAAATCTTCATAAAAAAATTTAACATTTAATAATCTTATTCTAACATAAAATCTAAAAAAATAAGAGCTTATTTACTCTTATTTTTTAAACTTTTTTCTGGAAGAACAGAAATATATCTGTTTCTAGATATTTTTCCATTATATTTTTTCTTTCTTTTTGTAAAAAATTTTAAAAAACCATCAGAAGTAGCGAATAGAGTATCATCTTTGCCAATATCAACACCTTCGCCAGGATGAAATTTGGTTCCTCTTTGTCTTACAATAATATTGCCTGATTTTACTTTCTGACCATCAAAAAGCTTAACACCAAGTCTTTTTGCAATAGAATCTCTTCCAAGGGCTGTACTACCACCTGCTTTTTTATGAGCCATCTTTTAAAAATTAAAAATTAATCAAAAAAATAAGGACTTAAACCTTAGTGAAAATTATATAATAATCATCGTTTTATGTCAATATTTAATATTATATATTACAATTGAAATTCCCTACCAGAAACTTCTTTTTTTCCTTCTTTCTGAATTTTTAAAACCTTAATCATTTCTGAATCAGAACATTTTATATATAAATCTTTATTTTTTTTATAAAAATTTTCACCTATATTTTTATAATTATCATCAAAAATATAAGAATCTAAATCAATTTCATTTATTTTTATTCTTTTTTCATCAAAAATAGTAAATATACCAGGCCAGCCATAATAAGCCCTGTATTTATTTATAATATCTTGAGAATTTTCTAAAGAAAAATCACAAAAACCATCTTCTCTTTTTATTATATTACAATAAGTCGCCTCTTTATGATTTTGAGGAGAAAAAATAATGTTTTTATTATTTTTAATTTTTTCTAAGAAATCTACAATATCTAAACCAGCTCTACTGGCAAGTTTTTTTCTTAAAGTTAATTGATTATCATACTTATCAATTTTTATTTTAGTAGGAACAGGACAATTTTTTCGTCCTATTTCTAGCACATCACCATGATCCATTTTTTTATCCATTTTTATAATAGATATACCAGTTTCTAAATCTCCATTTTTCAATGCCTCCTGAATCGGTGAAGCACCTCTATATTTTGGAAGTATGCTTCCATGAATATTAAAACTTCCAATTTTAGGAATATCTAAAACTTTT
>JAIPGT010000008.1 GCA_021735565.1 Patescibacteria group bacterium | reverse complement strand
TCCAAAGTATAATTCCAGGATCAGAACAAATAACAGCATCTGGCTTTGAATCTGAAGATAAAAATTTTTTTATTTCCTCTGAATTTTCTAAATTTTCTATATGACTATTATGAGCAAAAATATTAAAAGTTACATAAACTTTTTTTCCTATCTTATGAGCATAATCTATAGATTCATAAACAGAATCAATATTATAATCATTTAATCTAGCCCTCAAACTAAAATCAGGAAGACCCATATAAACAGCATCTGCACCATATTCAAAAGCAAACTTCATTTTTTTTAAACTCCCAGATGGAGCAAGTAATTCAAACATATAATTGGTAGCCTCAAGGGGAATTGAACCCCTGTTTCCGCCGTGAGAGGGCGACGTCCTAGCCACTAGACGATAAGGCCAAATATAGGGACATTATAATAGAAAATGCGATAAAAAACAAGATTATCGTGAGAACGCGCCGAGGCGCTTTCCCACAATTTTTATATATTAATATAAATATTATTTAATAAATTTGCACGTATATTTTACATGCGTTTTTTTATAAATTATATTTAAAATATCAAACATTATTTTTATTAAAAATCAAGTTTATAATTTGTGTATAATTTGTGTATAAATATCAATATTTTAGGTATTGTATTATTATTTTAATAAGTTATAATACAAATGTACTTAATTTTTAAATATATTATTTATTTAATATATTTAAACCTAATAAGTATTTAAGTGGTGATAATATTAATTTATTATCTAAGCTTGAAAAACAAGCTAGATCTTTGATCTAGTTTGTTTTTTTATTATATAAAAGCATAATTCACATATATAATTATGTGATTTTTTGTTTGAAATTTGTAATTCATGTAGGAACGCGTAGCTCGCACGTTCCCACAATTTTTATTATATTATAAATATTATTTTTTATTATTAAAATCCAAAGATAAAAGAATCCCTATACAAATAAAAGAAGCTAGTAAATTACTACCACCCGAACTGATAAAAGGCAAAGAAATACCAGTAACAGGCATAATTCCTAAATTCATACTTATATTTATAAAAATTTGAACAAAAAATAAAAATAAAACACCCAGAGCTATTAAAGACTCAAAAGAATTTTTAGATTTTTTTATTATTAAAAATATTCTATAAAATAAAATAATAAACAATAACAATAATAAAGAAGACCCAATAAGACCAAATTCCTCAGATAAAGCAGCAAAAACAAAATCATTACTAGGTTCTGGTAAAAATTTTAATTGACTTTGTAATCCAGAATTAAAACCTTTTCCAAAAATTCCACCTGATCCTATAGCTATCATAGATTGTCTAACTTGGTATCCAGAAACAAGCGGATCGGATAGTGGATTAATAAAAGTATTAACCCTAGTTTGTTGCTCAACAGTAAAAACAAAGTTCCATAAAAATAAAGAAATTAAAATTCCAAAAATTAAAAAAAATAAATAATGAAAAATATTTCTATCTAAAATTAAAATATATAAAGCCCATATAGTAAATATAATAAATGCGGAACCAAAATCAGGTTGTAAAATAATTAAGAAAATAGCAGGAAATAATAAAATAAAACTAAAAAAAACTTTTTTAAAGTTTAATTTATCAGAAAAATTTCTAAACCAAAAGTCTGAAATTAAAAATATAGATATAATTTTAACAATTTCAGATGGTTGAAATTTAACTATACCAAAATCTATCCAACTTTTAGCCCCCCTTGTTATAGATCCAAATATTATTAAAGCAAGTAAAATAATACAAAAAATATAATAAATAGACCTTATTTTCTTTCTATCCAAAAAAGAAATATTAGAAAAAGAAAAAATAAACATAAATAAAAAAGCAATAACAAAATATATAACCTGTCTCCAAAAAAGATTCATATTAACAGATGAATCTAAACTATATTGAATAATAAGACCATAAATAGATAACAAAAAAACTATTAAAACAAGAAACCAATCAAGCTTTTTAAAATGTTGAATAATTTTTGGAATATTCATTAGTATATATAATTATCTTCTACATACAAGTTAAGCTCAGGAAAAACACCAACTTTAGATATACCCGTAATATTTAAAGGTAAATTAATACTAAATTCTTTATTTTCTTTAAATAATAATTTACCAATATTATTTCTATAAATAAAAATTGGTTTATTATTAGAATCAAATATAACAGGATAAACAATTACATTGTTATAATCATAAATAGAATTATTTTTTACAGAATAATTAAGAACTTTTATAGAAGAAACTGCTTTAATAGAAGTATCTAAAGTATCAATATTTAATTTATCTGATCTTTTATTTCCAGAAGAAAATAATCCAGTATCATTTAAATTTGCATCATAATTTATAGAATCTATAACAATCTCTAAATTAGAAATGCCAGAAACATCATTTCCTAAAGAAAATAAATATTTAGTTTCTCCTTTTTCAACAAAAGTAGATTGAGTTTTACTTCTACCTCCATCCCAAGAAAAATAATAATCCAAATTAGAAATTCTATATAAAGAATTTTCATTTTTTACTTCCGCATAAATATCAGTTTTATATGAGCTATAAGTATTTATATAACCAATATTTAATATTTTTAATTCATAAGGAGTAACTTCTTCAATATAAGAAGAAAAATTATTATAATTTTTAGAAATAAAATCTACATTATTTAAATATAATGTTTCAAATCCACCAGAATTTATAGAAGCCAAAAATAATATAAAATTAAAAATAAAAATACTCCAAAAAATATCAGCTATAATAAAAACAATAGCATATATAATAAATCTTATCTTTTTTTTATTTTTTAAAAACCAAAGACTCTTTTCTAATTTTTTATCAGTTATTCCTGTATAATTCATATTATAAAAATAAATATTTCTACAGTCTTAATTTTATCACAAATTAATGCTAAAATAAAAAAATAAAAATTAAATTAATTCTTATGGATATTCAAACTTTTTTTTACTATATAGCATCAGTTGCTATGGGGTTTTTTATAATACTTTGTATCTCTATTTTATTTATTATAAAAAAAACATCAGGAAAATTAGATAAAATGTTAGATGGAACAAAAGAAAAATTAGAAAAAACAATAGACAATTTAGGAAGTTTATTATTTAAAGTAGATTTAATTAAAGAAGGAATAGAAGCAATCGCAAATATAAACTTAAAAAGAAAAAGAATACAAGAAAATAGAAACTATGATAGAATCAATGAAAATAAAAAAGAAACAAAATAAAAAATAAATGTTCACACAACTACATGTTCATACAACTTACTCTTTACTAGATGGATTACCAAAAATAAAAGATCTAGTTGCATATACAAAAGAATTAGGAATGAAAGCAGTGGCAATAACAGATCATGGAAATATGTATGGAATAATAGAATTCTATCAAGAATGTGAAAAACAAAATATTAAACCAATAATCGGATCAGAATTCTATATAGCAGAAGATATTAATATCAAAAAACCAAAAGAAAAAAGAAATCACCTAATACTTCTTGCAAAAAATGAAATTGGTTACAAAAATCTCATAAAATTAACATCAATAGCAAATAACGAAGGAATGTACTACAAACCTCGAATAGATTTTAATTTATTAAAAAAATATCACGAAGGATTAATAGCTTGTAGTGCCTGTATAATGGGTCAAATTCCAGACGCAATAAAAAATAGAGAAAATAAAAAAGCTGAAGAATATATAAAAAAATACAAAAATCTTTTTAAAGAAGATTTTTATTTTGAAATTCAACATCATCCAAATATAGAAGGTCAAGAAAGGGTAAATCAAGAATTGCTAAAAATTGGGAAAAAAGAAAATATAAAATGTATAGGAACTTGTGATTCTCATTATTTAAGAAAAGAAGATAATGAAGCTCAAGATATTTTACTTTGTATACAAACAAAAAGAAAAATATACGAAAAAAATAGAATGAGCATGATGAATGTTGACGTTTCCTTTAAGTCAGAAAAGGAAATGTTAGAAATAGAAATATTTAGAAATAATCCAGAGTTATTATCAAACACTCAAGAAATAGTTGATAAATGTAACTTAAAATTAGAATTTGGAAATTATAAATTACCTTATTACAAAATAGAAAAAGGCTCAACAGAAGAAGATGAAATAAGAAAAATAGCAAAGAAATTTTGTATAAAAAAATATAAAATAGAATATGATAAAGCTCCAAATGAAATAAAGGAAAGATTTGAATATGAACTTTCTATTATTAAAAAAATGGGATTTGAATCATATTTTTTAATAGTACAAGATTATATAAACTGGGCAAAAGAAAATAATATAGCAGTGGGCCCAGGAAGAGGTTCAGGAGCAGGAAGTATTATAGCTTATTTATTGAACATAACAGATGTTGATCCCTTAAAATACAATTTGCTTTTTGAGAGATTTTTAAATCCAGATAGAATATCAATGCCAGATTTTGATATTGATTTTTCAGATACAAGAAGAGAAGAGGTTTTACAATATGTAACAAAAAAATATGGAGAAGATCATGTAGCTCAAATAATAACTTTTGGAACAATGGCTTCAAGAGCTGCCGTAAAAGATGTAGGAAGAGTTTTAGATATACCTTATGAATTTTGTGATATATTATCTAAATCAATACCCCAGGGTATGTCTATAGAAAAGGCTTTAGAAACTTCTCCAGAATTTAAAGAAATGTATGAAAATAATAAAGATGCTGAAAAAATAATAAATATTGCCAAAAAAATAGAAGGCGGATGTAGAAATTCATCAATTCATGCTTGTGGAATTTTAATTACAAAAGATCCTTTAAACGAAACTGTCCCAACTCAAAGAGATGAAAGATCAAGTTTATTGGTATCTCAATATTCAGGACATCCAGCAGAAGATTTAGGACTTTTGAAAATGGATTTTTTAGGACTAGCAAACCTTAGTATTCTTGAAAAAGCAGTAAAAATTGTAGAAAAAATTCATAATATAAAAATAAATTTAGATGAATTAAAACCTTCTGAAAAAGGACAAGGAGAAAAAGAAGAAGAAAAGAAAACTTTTAAATTATTTCAAGATGCAAGAACAACAGGAGTTTTTCAACTTGAATCTGCTGGAATGAAAAGATATTTGAAAGAATTAAGGCCTACAAATTTTGAAGATATAATAGCAATGGTTGCCCTATATAGACCAGGACCAATGGATTTCATTCCACATTTTATAGATAGAAAACATGGGAAAGAGGAAGTTGAATATGAACATCCTTTAATGAAAAAAGCTCTTAAAAATACATATGGGATTACAATATACCAAGAGCAAGTTATGCAATTATCTAAAGATTTGGCAGATTTTTCAGGTGGTGAATCAGATGGATTGAGAAAAGCTATAGGTAAAAAAATTCCAGAACTTATGGCAAAATTCAAAAATAGATTTATAGAAGGAGGTGAGCAAAAAGGAATAGAAAAAAAGATATTAAAAAAAATATGGAAATCTTGGGAAAAATTTGCTTCATATTGTTTCAATAGATCTCATGCTGCATCTTATGCAACAATTTCTTATCAGACAGCATATATAAAAGCAAATTACCCTGCTTGTTTTATGGCTGGACTTATGATTTCAGACTCAGATGATTTAGATAGAATAGCTATAGAAACAAAAGACGCCAGAAAAATGGGAATAAATATATTACCTCCAGATATAAATGAATCCTTAAAAGATTTTACAGTAGTAACAAAAAAAGAAAAAAATTCAAAAAATTATGATATAAGATTTGGATTATCAGCAATAAAAAATGTTGGAGAAGGTGTTATTTTAGAAATAATAGAAGAAAGAAAAAAGAATGGTAAATTTAAAAATATAGAAGATTTTTTAAAAAGATTACATTCTAGAAATACAAATAAAAAATCTCTGGAATCTTTAATAAAAGCTGGTGCTTTTGATAATCTAGAAAATAGAAGTAAATTAATAATAAATTTAGAAAATTTATTAAATTATTCAAAAATAATAAAAGATAATGAAAATTCAAATCAAACTAGTATTTTTGGAATAATGCAAAATACAAAAGAAATTCCCCCACTAACTCTTGAGCAAAATGAAGAAATAAACTCAATGCAAATTTTAAAATGGGAAAAAGAAATGTTAGGACTTTATATAAGCCATCATCCATTTGAAAAAATTAAAGAAAGATTAAAAGATAATGTAATGTTATTATCTAAAGTAAAAAAAACTAAAAAGAAATATAATATAAAAATTTCAGGAATAATATCAAGTTTAAAAAAGATAAGCACAAAATCAAACGAAATAATGGCTTTTATAACAATAGAAGATGATATTGGTAATAATGTTGAAATAATTATATTTCCAAGAGTTTATAAAGAGTATTATGAAATATTAGAAATTGATAACATAATATTTGCAATTGGGAATATTTCTGAAAGAGACGGATCAAAACAGTTAATAGCAAATAATATTTTTAAAATAACTGAATATAATATAGATGAAATATTATTAGAAACTTCAAAAATAAAAGAAAATATAATAAAAAATAAAAATATAACAGAAAATAAAGGAGAAAAAATTAAAATATTAAATATCCCAATTCCTGAAAATATAAAAAAAGAAAATATATTAGAATTAAAAAATTTTCTGAAAGAAAATAATAATGGAAATTATAATGTAATTTTTGTAATTAATGAAAACAATCAAAAACATAAATTAAATACTCCATACAAAATAAATCCAACAAAAGAAATACAAGAAAAAATAAAAAATATAATATTAAAAATATAAAAACACACATTAAATTACGTGCAATTTTATATAAAAATATTAATTGCAATAAATTATTGTAGTGGCCAGCCATGGCTGGCCATAAATATTGTATGCCCGCATGGCTGGCCATAAATATTGTGCGCCTATTAAATAAATGTGCATTTTATAAATCAAAACATAATTTATAAAAAAATGGAACGCGACTCAGCGCGTTCCTATATGAATAATAAATATAATATTATTGAACTTTAATTTGTATATTAGAAGGTGATGTCGGTAAAACATCTCTAAATATAGGGGTAATTTTTATTCTAACTTTAGCATCAATTCCCTTTTCCTCTATAAACTGTTTTACATCTGAAGAAGACATAGAAACAAAATCTTCTCTATTTATTATATCTAAAACGTCATATTCAACCTCCCCCGAAATACCAATATTTAAATATAATTTCTTAGTAAATGCATCTTGTTTTTTGTAATCATAATAAAAATTATCTCTTGAAACATTTACTTTTAATTGACCTTCTATTAAATCTTCATCTTCCATATTAGAAATAACAAGATTTAAAATTTTATTTTCATTAATAAATATAGCAGAAGCAGACATTGCTCCATCCATAAAAAAACCATCAATAACTTCTTCTCCTGCGGTTGCATAAATATTTCTTGAATCCAATCTAAAATTCAAAGTATCATCAATAATCTTCCATTCTTTTAAGTTTAAATTAGATAATTTATCGCTTCCTAAATATTCTTCGAATATTTTTTGAATTTCATCTCTTACAGCACTTTTTAATTTTAATTCCATAATTTCTCTAGCTTTAGTAATATCATCAGATGAAACAAGAGCATAAATTCTAACCTCAGAAGAAATTTTTCCTTCTGCAACAGCATAAACGTCTTTTTGTCTACTTTCATAAAGTCCAGGAATAGTAAATTTAGTTTGATCAGCTTCACCCTTCATACCAGATTCATCAGCATAAACAGAAACAACAACTTCTCCATTTGCAGGAACTTCAACAAATTCTTCTATTCTATATAAATCACCAGTTCCATCTGCTAATAATCTAGTTGTAGCAACTAATTTTTGAGGAACATTACTAGTATTAAATAACCTAACTTTACCTCTAGCAATTCCAGTTTTAGCTATTTTTTCTTCAGGTTGATAAGTATCTTCTAAAGAAACAGAAGCAGAAACTCTAACAGCTGCTACATTTTCTGTAATTTCTTCTAAATTAACATAATTTAATCCAGTTTCAAATTCAGAAGTTATTTCTTTTGGTTCAGGATTAATATATATAACAGCCTTAGCTGAAAGCATATAAAGAGCAAATAATAAAATTATTATAGCAAAAATTAAAAAAGCAATAGCAAATTTAAAACTATTATTTTTCCTTTTTAAAACATTATCCATTGATTCTTTACGAATAGGAGGATAATTATCATTAATTTCTTCTTTATTATCCAATCTTTCAAGAGAAGCAAGATCATTTAACATTTGCTTTGCATCAATGTCCATTTTACCCTTTTTAACGGTTTTAGGGGTTTCATAAGTTCCAACTTCAATAGAAGTACTTTCAAAAGAAACTTTATAAGAAGTATTTTCAGAAGATAAATCCTCCACAATTTCTGGCTTTAAAACTTTTTCTTCTTTTTTAGGTCTTCCAGGCTTTCTTTTTTTATTTTCAGCTTTAGTTTGAGAATTTTTAGAATTAGAAGAGTTAGCTAAAGAAGAATTTACTTTAGTTTTTTTAGGTCTTCCAGGACCTCTTTTTCCAGTAATATTAGCCTTATCTAACTTCTCCTTTTCTATATTTTTTTTATTTTTTGAACCTTTTTTTCTTCCCATGTTTGAGAAAATTAATTTTTAAATAGAGAAAGTTATAAATATATTATAACATAAAATTAAATAAAACATAATTTTAAAAAATACTATTAAATAAAAAAACACGTCAATAATATTGACGTGTTTTGTAAAAAATATAAATTAACGTTTTGCCCATTGAGGAGATTTTCTAGCTTTTTTCTTTCCAGGTTTTTTTCTTTCAACAACTCTAGAATCTCTAGTTAAAAGTTTAGATTTTTTCAAAGTAGATCTAAGTTGAGGATCTTCTTTAACTAAAGCTCTAGAAATACCAAGTTTAATAGCATCAGCTTGAGCACTAAGACCACCCCCTAAAACAAGTACATAAATATCATATTTACCTTCGAAACTTAAATCTGATAAAGGTTCAATTAATTTATTATAATAAGCTTCAGAAAAATAATCTTTAGCACTTTTTTTATTAACAAATATATCACCCTTACCTTTATATAATCTAACTTGAGCTATTGCAGTTTTTCTTCTACCAACAGCATAAAAACAATCTAAAGTAGGAAGTTTTTCTAATTTTTTATTACTATTTTTTTTGAATTTAGGCATAATTATTTACTAAAACTTAATCTTTTTATCATATTCTTTCTAAGTTTATTATCAGGAAGCATATGTAAAACAGCGTTTCTTAAAACATCTTCTTTACTTTTATTTTTCATGGCAGTTTCTTTCATTCCTCCAGGATAACCTGAATAATGATAATATTTTTTATCATCTAATTTTTTACCAGTTATTTTAATTTTATCTACATTAGAAACAACAACAAAATCACCACCATCAACATAAGGAAGATAAGAAACTTTTAATTTTCCTCTTAATAAATCAGCTATTTTAGTAGATAGTCTACCTAAAGAAATTTCAGTAGCATCAATTTTATGTATTTTTCTTTCCATATAATTAAATTATTTTTTATCTTCAGCTTTTGAAGCTTTTTTTTCAATTTTTTTTGAAGAAATTTTTGAATCTTCTTTTTTCTTTTCATCATTATTTTTTAAAACTTTTTTTGAAGAAGTTTTTTCTTTTTTTGATTTTTCATTATCTGAAGAAGGTTCTTTTTTAATTTCTTTTTTTGAAACAAGTTCTAAAATAGCCATTTGAGAACCATCTCCCTTTCTATTACCTAATTTTATAATTCTTGTATAACCCCCATCTCTTTTTTCGAATCTTTTTCCAATATCTAAAATAAGTTTAGAAATAATATCTTTATTTTTTATTTCACAAGCGATATTTCTAATATCAGCCAAATTTCCTCTTTTGGCTTTAGTAATAATTTTTTCAGCATAAGGCCTAACAGCTTTTGCTTTAGCAAGAGTTGTTTTTATAGATTCATCTTTAAAAAGAGAAGTAGCCATATTTCTATACAAAGACTTTCTGGCACCTTTTTGTCTACCTAAAATTTTATTTTTATTATTATGTCTCATATATTTTTCTACTTTTTACTAATCTTTTTCTTTGTTGCAGGTTTTTTAGCTTCTTTTTTTTCAACTTTTTTTGTGGTCTTAGCTTTTGAAGAAGCTGTTTTTTTAGTTACTGATTTTGCTTTAACCTTATTAGGAGTTTTTAATTTAACATCATCTTCTTTATTTATACTATCAAAAATTAATGTTAAATGATCTCTTAAAACAGATATAGCATTACATATAGCTTCTCTTGGACCAATAGAACCATTAGTTCTCACAGAAAGAATTACTTTATCAAGATCAACTTTTTCTCCAACTCTAGCATTTTCAACAATAAAATTAGCAGCCAAAACTGGATTAAAAATAGTGTCTATTGTTATAACATCAACATCATTTATTTCATCCTTTCTTTCTTCTGTTGGATAAAAACCAATACCTTTATCTATCCAAATTTTCATATCGAATGTTATACCTTCTTTTGTTATAGTAGCTATTTTTGTATCTGGAGTTAAAACATCAACATCAGAATTTAAAGCAATATCAGAAGCTAAAACATCTCCAACTCCAGTTTTTTTAATTTCTAAAATAACAGGAGAATCTGAATAACTTTTAAAAACAACATTTTTTAAATTTATTATAATTTCAACAAGATCTTCTCTAATACCTTCAACTATATCAAATTCATGTTTTGCACCTTTTAATTTAACAGCAATAGGAGCAGTTCCTTCTATTGAGTTTAAAACTATTCTTCTTAAAGCATTACCAATTGTAAGACCATACCCAGAAGAAAGAGGTTCAATAACCATAGAAATTGCATATGGATTATTTTCATCAGGGATAATATCAAACTTTTCCGGGAAAAATATATTGTTTTTCATAATAAATAATTAATTTATGAGGCTAATTTATTACTTTGAATAATATTCAACAATAAGTCTAACGTCTATCTTATCTTTTAACATATCAACATTAGGAAGACTTAAAACTTTTAATGTTCTTTTTTCTGGATCAAAAAATAAATTTGATTTTAAATCTTCTGATTTAAAGTTCTTTAATTTTTCTTCAATTTTATTATTTTGTTTACCAGTAAGTTTAAAAGAAATTATATCACCAACAGAAACTTGGCAAGAAGGGATATCAACTTTTTTATCATTTATTAAAACATGTCCATGGGTTATTAATTGTCTAGCTTCACTTCTTGAATTAAACAAATTAGAGTTAAAAACAACACTATCAAGCCTATTTTCAAGTAGAATTAAAAAATTATCACCAGTATCACCAGGCATGTTTTGAGCTTTTTCAAAGTATCTTTTGAATTGCTTTTCCATCAACTCATAAATATATCTGCATTTTTGTTTTGCATCAAGATGAACTCCGTAATCTGATTTTCTAGATTTTCTTTTTGGACCATGATCACCTGCAGGATAATTTCTTTTTTTAAGAATCCTATCGTATTTTGGATTTCCAAAAATATTTTCTCCGAATCTTCTACAAAGTTTAGCTTTTGGACCTAAATATCTTGCCATTTTTAATTATTTAAAATTTATAAATTAAACCCTTCTAGGTTTTCTTTTTCTACAACCATTATGTGGAGTAGGTGTTATATCCTTAATATTTGTAATAGTAAAACCATTTGTATTTAAAGCTCTAACAGCAGAATCTCTTCCTAATCCAACACCTTTAACATAAACAACAATTTCTTCTAAACCTCTTTCTTTGGCTCTATTTGCAGCATCTTCAACAATAATAGATGCGGCAAAAGGTGTAGCTTTTTTAGGACCCTTAAATCCACATTTACCAGCACTAGACCAAGCTATAACATTACCATTTACATCAGTAAAAGTTATAATAGTATTATTGTAAGTAGCAAGCACATGAGCTGCTCCTTTTTTTATAAATTTAGAAGATGATTTTTTCTTCTTATTTTTAGGAACAGTTGTACTTTTAGCTTTTGATTTTGAAACATCAGAAAGAGTAGAATCTAAAACAGATTTTTCAGATTCTTTTTCTTCTAAAACTTCTTTTTTTTCTAAATCTTTATTTATTACTTTTTCTTCAGACATTTTATAATATTATTTATTACTTTTTTGTTATTTTAACCTTTCCAGAACCACCACTTGATCTTCTATTTCCTCTAATTGTTCTAGAGTTAGTTTTAGTTCTCTGACCTCTTGCAGGTAAATTTTTTGAATGTCTACTACCTCTATAAGAATTAATTTCTTTAAGTCTTTTTACATTACCAAGCTTTTCTCTTTTTAAATCACCTTCTAAAATAAAATTAGACATAAAATCTCTAATTTTAGAAATTTCATCTTCTGATAAGTCTTTAACTCTAATATCTGGACTGATATTTACATTGTTAAGTATTTCTTGTGATCTAGATAAACCTATACCATAAATAGATGTAAGTCCAATTTCGATTCTTTTATTATTAGGTAAAATAACACCTCTGATACGAACCATATTTAATAATTAAAAATTACTTTTGTCTTTGTTTATGTTTTTTATTAGAACAAATAACCCAAACTTTACCATTTCTTCGAATGGTTCTACAATTATTGCAAATTTTTTTTACTGAACTTTTAACTTTCATAACTATAAATATTAATAAAAAACTCTAATATATTTAACATATATTAACACTTATTGCAAATAAGGAAAAATTAATATCTGTAAACTATTCTACCTTTTTCCAAATCATAAGGGCTAATTTGCATCTTTACTTCATCCCCAACAGTAAGTTTGATTCTATTTCTCCTCATATTTCCAGATAAATAAGCGGAAATAACTCTACCATCTTCTAATTTTACTTTAAAGTTGGTAGCCGGAAGAAGTTCTTCTATTGTTCCATTTATTTCGATAAAATCTTCTAAACTCATTTATTATTTAAACTAATTAAACAAAAAAATAAACCTCATTTCAATAAATTATATACAAAGCTTAGAAAGATGTCAAGGTTGGAAGAAAAATTAAAAAAATATTTATTTTTATAAAAAACCTTGAACTTTTTTCTTTGCCTTTTTTTCATCACCTATTAAAATAATTTCAGTATCTATTTTAACTCTAAACATATTATATATTTTGGCCTTTAAAAGATATATCATGGAATACAAATCATTCACATTAACATTATCAGAATTAGAAATTAAAAAATTAGCATGTTTTTCTGATATAGTAACAGTATCTATTTTTTTACCTTTTAAGCCTAATTTATCAAAAATTAATCCTAAAGGAATTCTATTATCATCATCAAGACTCCATTCATAATCAATACTTTTTAAAAATTTAATAAATTTTCTTCTAAATATAGATTTATAAATATCCATATTAATATTCTTAAAAACACACCCAGCAGATCTCTCTGAAATTGGCTGAGTTTCTTTTTTTCTTTTTATATTATTAATATATATATTTTTTCTTTCTGCTAAATTTTCTTTTAAAATAAAATCAAACTTTAAATCTGCATCTAAAATTATATATTTATTTGGATTCTTCTTGAAAATACTACTTCTATATTCAAATTCACATTCAGAATTCTTCATCCTTTTAATAACAAAATTATCGTATTCACCTTTTGCATTAAAAGATATTTCAATAACCTTTACACTTTGTATCATATCTTTCATTTCCCCACCAAAAGAACCAGCATTAGAAACAATAGCGCCTCCTAATGTTCCAGGGATTCCAGCTGACCATTCAAAACCTCCTAATAAATGTTCAAAAGAATAAGAAATAATATTAGAAAGAGTAGTTCCAGAAGATACTCTAAGTATTCCAAATCCGATATTATCTATTGTTTGATATTCATTTTTTATAACTAAATCCTTTTTTATATCATTTAAAAAAAGAACATTAGAACCTCCTCCAAGAATAATTAATTTAATATTATTAGAAATACAATAAGTAACAGCCTGAACAAAGTCCACTTCTTTTTTTGCAACAGAAAAAAAGTGTGAGATGACAGAAACACCATAAGTATTAAAACTTTTTAAATTTGTTGGGTTAGAATCAATCTTCACACAAAAAATATTAATAAAAACATTTATAAAATATTAATCCCAAATAATTTTATAAATTTTATAAAATATACAGTAGTTCCAGAAACTATAGCAGTATACAGAAACATAAAAACAAATGTCATAAGATTTAATCTCTTTTCATGGTCCATTTTTGCTAATTTTAGTATTTTTTAATTTTATATAATCGGGCTAGTAATATATAACTTTATTAAAATTATGTCAAGTAAAAATAATATTTTTATATTAAATAATTAAAGATTAATAATTAACATGTTATAATAAAGTAATTCAATAAACAAAAATATATGAAAAAAATAGCCATTTTTATAACTATCCTATTCCTTTTTATTATATCACCTATCAAGATAAATGCATCTAGCAATTTAAATACTTTTATTATAAATAAAGATTTTGATCCAAGCCTAGAAAAAAATATTACAGCTGAAATTCTTGGAATTAAAGATCAAAATATCCTTCCATCAGATAATTTTTTATACAAAATAAAAAATATAATAGAAAAAATAAAAGAAATATTTATCTTCAAAACAGAATCTAAAATTGAAAATTATATAGAAAATTCATCAGAAAAATTATTAGAATTAGAAGCTTGTAAAAAATATAATAGTAAAGATACGGAAAGTATATATAAAGAATGTATAAGTGAATCTATAAAAAATTATGAAGAACAAAAAATAAATTTATATAAAAAATTAGAAAATATAAAACAAGAAGAAAAAATATCTAATATTGGTAAAATATTTGAGCATGAAATAATGCATTTTAATAAATTAGAAACGATAATAGAAGTAAATACGGCCTTATACCCTAAAATACAAGAAGTAAAAAATAAAAATATAGAAAAATACTCAAATTTTTTATTAACAGTAGATAATAATGCTGATATAAAAACAAAAATTTTAGAAAAACAAGAAAAAATGGAAGGAAGTGAGTTAAAATATATAAATTTTAATATTTTCTTAACAAAATTAACTAATTTTATAGAAAAAGATTTAAATAAAAAAGGAGCAATAGAACAAATCATTAGCGAAAATAATAAAATATTAATAGCAAAATTAGAAAATATAACAGAAGACAAAGAAAAAATAATAAAATATTATTTTCTAAAAATTGGAAATACTGAACCGGTAGAACAAATTGAAGTTATTAATAAATTAATCGTAAATATTATAAATACAGAATCAGAAACAAAAGAAATATTAAATGAAACAAAAGAAATTTCTGTTAAAAATCTTGAAAATAATTTAAAAAGTTTAGATTCTAAATCAATATCAGATGAATTAAATAAAATATTAAAAGGAGATAGTGTAAAACAATTATTAACAATAGGATCTATAAAAGAATACACTAAAAATGGAGAAATTTTATTTAATATAAAAAATATTGAACAATATAATATAGATAAATTTATAGAAAAATTATCTTTTTTAAATAATATAGAAATAGAAAATATATTAAGCTATATAGAAAAAATAAATCCAGAAAATATAGCAGGTATAATGAACAATATAAAAATAGATCAAGAAACTCTAGATAAAACATCAAGTCTTATAGATGATTTAGTTAATTTTTTTGAAGGAATACAAGAAAATGCAAATATTTTAAAAGAAGATATGTGCGATTTTAAATATGAACCAGTTTGTGGTGAGGATGGAGTAACCTATACTAATTCTTGTTTTGCCGAAAAAAGAAATGTTCAAATATTACATCAGGGTAAATGTAATATAAAAATTAATGAAAATTTACAAGAAATAAAAGAAGAAGAAATTGAAAATGGCTATTATTATGGAGATATTGCAGAAAAAAAACCAAACACTCCCACAACTTGGATAAATATTGATTCTGGTACAAAAAATGCTATGTGGGTTTCTCCTGAATATTATACAGGTCTTTCTGGTATAAAAGATAATTAAAAACTAATGAAAAAGCAGAAAAAAAGATTAATTGTGATATATGGTCCCACTTCTTCTGGAAAGACCTTAAAAGCTGTAAAAATGGCTTATAAACTAAATGCAGAAATAGTTTCTGCAGATTCAAGACAAGTTTATAAATACATGGATATAGGTTCTGGAAAAGATCTAGAAGATTATATATATGAAGGTAAAAAAATTCCGTATCATTGTATTGATATAGTTCACCCAAATACTAATTTTAATTTAAAAAAATATCAAAAAAAAGCTTTTCAAGCTTTAGATAATATTTATAAAAAAAATAAAAATGCTATATTATGTGGTGGAACTGGTCTATATATAGAAGCTATTATTAATGAAAAATACTTTCTAGATGAAGAAGTTATTGATATTCATTTAAGGAAAAGTTTAAATAAAAAAAATAAAGAAGAATTACAAAATATATTAAAAAATAAAGATAAAGAAAAATTTTTATCGCTAAATAATAGTGATTTAAATAATCCTAGAAGGCTTATAAGATATATAGAAAAATCTCATAACACTAAAAATCAGGTTAGAAAAAAATATTTAAAAATATTAAATTATTTTAATATAGAAAAAATAGAAATAAAAATTTCAAAAGAAATTTTAAATAAAAATATTGAAAAAAGAGCTAATGTAAGATTTAAAAATGGTATGATTGAAGAAGTTTGGAATCTACATTTTAAATATGATATTACATGGAAAAGACTAAAAGAATTTGGTTTAGAATATCAAGTTATTTCTGATTTTATAATTAATTTTGTATATAATAATACTAATTTTGATAAAAAAGAAATAATAATAAAAAATAACTATTTCCCTATTTATGAAATAGTTAAAAATAAAAAAGAATTTATAAAAATGAAAGAGGATTTAATTCAAAAAACAAAAAATTATGTAAAAAGGCAAGAAACTTGGAATAAAAAATATAGAAATTAAACTTGTTTTAATTTTAAATTTGCTATTTCTAATTTTAAATTTGCTATTAATTCATCTATTTCTCCACTCATTATTTTATCCAACCCATGTGTTGTGTATTTTATTCTATGATCTGTTAATCTGTCTTGTGGAAAATTATATGTTCTAATTTTTTCTGATCTATCTCCACTTCCTATTTGTCCTTGTCTTAATTCTTTTTCTTCTTGCATTCTTTTTTCTTCTTGTTGTGCTAAGATTCTGGATCTTAATACTGTAAATGCTTTTATTTTGTTTTGTGTTTGAGATCTTTCATCTTGACAAGATACCACTATTCCTGTTGGTATATGAGTTAATCTAACGGCTGAATATGTTGTATTAACACATTGCCCTCCTTTTCCTCCTGCACAAAATGTATCTATTCTAACGTCATTTTGATCTATTTCTAAATCTGTTTCTTCTGCCTCAGGCATAACCACTACTGATGCTGCTGATGTATGCACTCTTCCCTGCTTTTCTGTTTCTGGAACTCTTTGTACTCTATGTACTCCTATTTCATATTTAAAGTCTGAATAAGCTCCATTTCCCAATATGTTTAACACTGCTTCTTTTATGCCCCCCATTGGTGTATCTGTTTTTGAGATTATTTCTATTTTATATTTCTTTTTGCTTGCATACATTAAATACATTCTTAAAAGCTCTCCTGCGAAAATTTCTGCCTCATCTCCACCTACTCCTGCTCTTATTTCCATAATAGCGTTTTTAATATCTTTTGGATCTTCTGGAATTAATAATAATGTTAGAATTTTTTTAGTTTTTTCATATTTATCATTTAATTCTGATATTTCTAATTCTGCCATTTCTTTTATTTCTTCATCTTCTTGATTTAGCATTTCTTCTGCTTG
>JAIPGT010000007.1 GCA_021735565.1 Patescibacteria group bacterium | reverse complement strand
TTTTATCTTGAGTATCAGCATTAAATCTCATACAAAAGTCTTGTATATTAATACCAGCTTGACCAAGTGCTGGACCTATTGGAGGAGCTGGAGTAGCCTTCCCTGCTTCTATTTGTAATTTTATTACTTTAGCCATAAAACCTCAATATTTAATTAAAATTAAGTAAATTTTATATTAATTAATATAAAAATTCAAGTTAAATTAAGTTAATTTTTGAATCTGTAATAAATCTAATTCAACAGGAGTTTCTCTCCCAAATACAGATACCAAAACTTTTACTTTACCTTTTTCTGGTTCAACATCCCCTATTATACCTTCAAAATCTTTAAAAGGACCTGTCATTATTTTAACTGGTTCACCTATTTCTATATTAACTTTGTATTCTGGTTCTTCAAGACCCATTTTTCTCTTTAATTCTTCTATTTCTTCTGGTAATACTGGGGTTGGAGTTGTTCCAGTACCTAAAAATCCAGTTACATTTGGAGTATTTCTAACTACATACCACGATTCATCAGTTAGCATCATTTCTACAAAAACATATCCAGAATATATTTTTTCAGTTTTGATAGATCTTTTTCCATTTTTTATAACTACTTTTTTTTCTGTAGGAACCATTATATTGAATATTCTATCTTCCATATCCATTGTTTCTATTCTTTGCTCTAGATTATTTTTTACAGTATCTTCATATCCTGCATATGTGTGAATTACATACCAATTCCTACCTACATTTTTTTGTTTAGACATTTTATTGGAATGTTAATTTTTATTTAATTAAAATTTCTAATAATTTTGTAAGGCCAAAATCAATAGATCCTAAAAAAAGACCTATAACCAAACAAATTATTATAACTACAATGGTGTGACTTATTGCTTCTTTTCTGGATAACCAAGTCACTTTTTTTAATTCTTCAAGAGAGGCTTTAAAATAATTATCTTTTTTATTTTGTTTCTCTTCTTTTTTTGACATATTTTTTATTTTTTCTATCTTAAAAAGACCTTTCAGGTCTTGGTTAATTAATTATACAATTTTTATAAAAAAATGCAATACCAAAACTTTATTTAAATATTTTTATTAATGATTACAATATTTTTCAAAACTATCATTTCTTAAATAAACATCTCTTATACCAAAGGCATTCATAAAAATCCAGCAAACTTTACAGCACCACCAATGACCATCTAAATATAAATCAGCTCCTTTTATTTTTTCTATATTTTTAGTTTTTGTAAATTCTATAATT
This sequence comes from Patescibacteria group bacterium, assembly GCA_021735565.1. The sequence continues at coordinate 17,348 of JAIPGT010000007.1, read as the reverse complement.
TCATTTTGTAATTTTTTGAAATCAGTATTTTTACTATAATATGCAATATTTATTAAATTTTCTAATTCTTTTAATTTTTTTTGTTCTATTTTTAAATTTTTTACAGCATTGTATATAGCGTTAGATTCTGCGTGTCCAAATTGTCCACATACTTCTTTGCATAAATAATAATCTTCACCCGTTTTTGAGCCATTTTTACGTCTTGGACAGTATTCTAATGTTTTAGATGCATTATTTCCTTTTCCTATAATTTTACCATCAGACACTATAACAGCTCCTGTTTTTTGTATAAAACATCCACCCTTTTCCATCATATATGAAGCTTCTTTCATGTACTGATTATTTTTATCTACATATTTTATAATTCTATCCTCTGGTATGTAGGGATATTCTATATTTTTCATATTAAATATTATATTTTTCTTTTAATTCTTTTATTTTTCCTTTAGAAATATATTTAGCTTCTTCTCCTTTATCATAACTATTTTTTATAATATCAGAATCTTCTAATCCTAAATTTTTTGCTTTTTCAACACCATGAATATCAGCTTCTTCTTGAGTTAATTTACTTTTTAAATCTTGAAAAACAAGTTGGCATATTCTTTCTCCAGGATAAATTTTTACTATTTGATTTGTGTTATTTCTAATTGGAATCATAAGTTTTCCTTTATACCCTGTATCTACAATCCCGCTTAAATCTACTGATAATCCTCTTCTATTAAAAGATGATCTGGGATATAAAACTGCCATAATATTTAAATTGTTTATTTCTATTTTTTCTAGAGTTGAAGCTATAACAAATTCTCTTGGTAATATTTCAAAATATTGACCTTCTTTTAAATTTATTTCATCAAAAGAATTTCTTTCTTTATCATTTAAATAATCTATATTAAAAGCTTTCCTACCTTCTTTATCTAATTTCCATGTTTTTGGAATACAAAAATGAAAGCCCAACCTTAAATCTATAGCATGTGGCTGAATTTGATATTGATCTAAATTTGGTAAAAAAACTAGACCATTATTTTTTATTTCTGTTAAAATTTCTTTTTTTGTTAGAACTGACATTATTTTTTTACTTTATATTTTAAAATAAATGAATTATTCATTTTTATACTTTCTATTAATTCTAGATCAATATCTAAATCGATATCAGAAAATAAATTTATACCATTTCCAAAAATTTTTGGTTCTATCGTTATATAAATTTCTGAGATTAAATTATTTTTTATAAATAAAGAATTTATTTGAGCCCCACCGCATAATACAGCTTCTTTATATCCCCTACTTTCTAGAGTATTTAATAATTTATCTAAATCATTAAAATATTCTAATTCTCCTTCTATATTCTCTTTATCTTCTATATTTCTAGTTAATATACAATTTAATCTATTTTTTAATGGAAATCCTATAGTTTTATATGTAGAATTCCCCATAATTATCACACCTGCTTTTTTTGTTAGTTCTATAAAAAATTTTTTATCTTCATGTGATGTCCAGTCTGCTTTATGGTTTTCATTTTTTGCTATTTTCCCATCTAAAGTTTGTGCCATTATTAATATAATTTTCATATTTTTATATTTTATTTTGTTACCATTGCGTCTATATTTTCATATTCTGATATTTTTACTTTTCCAATACCTTCATTTGGATTGTATTGATCTTTAATAAGATTAAAAACTTCTTCAAATAATAATTTATCACCTCTTTCTGCTCTTTCAAAAGAATTTTCAGGTAAATCAAATGATATTTTATTAGTATTATTATCTCTTTTTATTAATTCTTTTGCTATTTCAATTTGGTTATCATACAAATGAACATTACTCATAGATATAGTTAATTTTCCTGGTTTTACATTTAATTTCTGAGCAAGGATCATAAGCAAAAAAGCAAACCCAGCTGTATCTGTAGGGTGTCCTAGTAGAGCATCTTGAGATCTTATTATATTATGTAAGTGTAATTTATCTCCTAATATATTTAAAGTAAATGTATAAGGGCATGGGACATTTTTCTTGACTGTTCCAGTTCCTAATCCATCATCACTTGGATCCCAGGCTATAATTACTGCATGCCTTGAATATTTATTTTTTTGTAATAATTTTACTGCATCTCCTATTTGATCTCTTCCAAAATGTTTTCTCCATCTATGACCATAAGCTGAAGCTATTTCTCCATCTTCTTCTATAAAATTGCTCCAAATTTTTGTATAATTTTCTAAAAAATTTTTAGGATTTTTTTCTCCCATTAAAAACCAAATTTGTTCTGCTATAAATGATTTTATTGGAGTTTTTCTTAATGCAAGTAATGGGAATCCTTCTTCTTCAATATCTATTTGCATATTTATTCCGGGAAGGGCTCTCATTTTTGTTTGATGTAATTCATCAAATAAATCATATCCATTTTCTAATATATTTTTTAATAAATTTTGATATTTTTGATCATATATAGCCATTTTGTTTTTTATTAAAATTTATCTATTGTCACCATCCCCCTTTATCTTTCCTTCTTCTAATCTTTTATATAATTTTTCTATATTGGATTCTGCAGCATCTTCAAGATTTATTCCAATATCTGTTGATATTTGAGCTAAATACCAAAGTACATCTCCTATTTCTTTTTTTATTGCATTTTTTCTTTCTTCTGTTAATTCTTCTGTTTCATCATCTCCTCTAAGCCATTTTTTTATTTTTCCTAAAACTTCTCCAGCTTCATCACCTAAGCCTATAGCTGGATAAATTATATTATATTTCTCTGGATAAATAGCAGATTTTCGAGATAATTTTTGATATTCTTGAAATGTCATAATAATTATATTTTATTTTATCTTTGTATTATATTATCATTTATATTCTTAATTTTAAAGTTGAAAAGTTTTATTTTTCTTACTCCAAATTATTTCAAAAAAATGATAGAATTAAATAATATTTTTAAATTTTAATCTTTTTATTATGAATAAAAAAGGTAAATTAATTGTTATATGCGGAACTGATGGTTCTGGGAAAGGAACTCAAACTAAACTTTTAGTAGAAAGACTAGAAAAAGAAAATATAAAAGTTAAAATGTTTGATTTCCCTAGATACGGGGAAAAATCTGCTGGAATGGTAGAAGAATATTTAAATGGAAAATTTGGAACAGCTAATGAAGTTGGGCCTTATAGAGGATCGATTTTTTATGCCGTGGATAGATATGCTGCTTCATTTGAAATGAAAAAATTAATAAATGAGGGATATAATATAATTTGTAATAGATATACTTCTGCAAATAAAGGTCATCAAGCTGGAAAAATAGAAAATTTAGAAGAAAGAGATAAGTTTTTAGATTGGGAAAATGATTTGGAATATAATATTTTTAAAATTCCAAAAGAAGATATGAATATTTTTTTATATGTTGATCCAGAAATAAGTCAAAAATTAGTTGATAATAAAGAAAAAAGATCTTATACAGATAAAAAAAGAGATATACATGAAGCTGATTTAAATCATTTAAAAAATGCTGCAAATGCTTATAAACATGTTGCCAAAAAAGAAAATTGGGAAACTGTAAATTGTGTAAAAAATAATGAAATAATGTCTATTCAAGAAATTCATGAAATGATTTGGAAAAAAATAATAAAAATATTAAATTAAACAAAAAACACGTTTTTATGTAAAAACGTGTTTTTTTATTTATACGTCTAAATTTTCTACACTTCTTGCATGAGTTTCTATAAATCTTCTTCTTGGAGCTACTTCTTGCCCCATTAACATTTCAAAAACTTCATCTGCTTTTTCAAAATCATCTATTTCTATTCTTTTTATTCTTCTTGAATCAGGATTCATTGTTGTATCCCATAATTGATTTGGATTCATTTCTCCCAAACCTTTATATCTTTGGATATCAAATTTTTCATCAACTTTTCTATTTTTTAAATGATTTTGTAATTCTTCTTCATTATAAAAATATTCTAATTTTTTACCTTTACGTATTGAATATAAAGGAGGAACTGCTAAAAAAATGTGTCCCTGTTCTACTAATGGTCTAAAATATTTGTAGAAAAATGTAAGTAATAAAGTTGCTATATGAGCACCATCAACATCAGCATCTGTCATTATTATAACTTTTCCATATCTTAATTTTCTTAAATCAAAATTTTCTCCAATATTAGTACCTAATGCAACAACAAGTGGAGTCATTTTATCTGATTTTAAAACTTTATCTATTCTAGATCTTTGAGTATTTAACATTTTTCCCCATAAAGGTAATATTGCTTGAAATCTTCTATCTCTACCTTGTTTTGCAGATCCTCCTGCAGAATCTCCCTCAACTATAAAAATTTCTGTTTCTTCTACACTTTTTGATGAGCAATCTGCCAATTTCCCAGGAAGAGTTATGCCGTCAAATGCTGATTTTCTTAATATATTTTCTCTAGCTGCCCTTGCTGCGTTTCTAGCTTGTGCTGATATAGAACATTTTTTTATTATAGCTTCTGCATCTTTAGGATTCTCTTCTAGAAAATAATTAAAAGCTTCTTTAAATAGATTTTCAACAACACTTTTTACTTCAACATTTCCAAGCTTTGCTTTTGTTTGTCCTTCAAATTGAGGTTCCGGTATTTTTACACTAACAACAGCAGTAAGACCTTCTTTTACATCATCACCCGTAAAATTAGGATCCTTATCTTTTAAATAATTTTTTGCTTTAGCATAAGCATTTAAGGTTCTAGTAAGTGAAGTTCTAAATCCTGAAATATGAGTTCCACCTTCTGGATTATATATATTATTAGCAAAAGCAAGAACATTTTCATTGTAATCATTTGAATATTGAAGAGATATTTCTACATTTATATCTTCTTGTTCTTTTTCAAAATAAAAAACTTCATTTTGTACTGCTTGTTTTGATTTATTTAAATGTTTGATATATGATTTTATTCCACCTTCAAAATAAAAATTATATCTTTCCTCTTCTTCTTCTCTCCTGTCTATAATGGCCATTTTTACCTTTTTTGTAAGATAAGTTTGTTGTCTTAAGTGAGTTAATATTTTTTCTATACTAAAATCAGTGACGGTAAATATATTTTCATCTGGTTTAAAAGTTATAGTTGTTCCAGTTTTGTCTGTTTTGCCTATAGCTTCTATTTCGCCTTTAGCTTTTCCTAAATTAAATTCTTGTTTATATATTTTTCCATCCCTTTTTACTTCTGCTATTAAGGTTGTAGATAATGCATTTACAACTGAAACACCAACTCCATGAAGCCCTCCTGCAACTTTATATCCATCTCCTCTTTCAAATTTTCCACCTGCATGTAAAACTGTAAGAACAGTTTCTAATGCGCTTTTTCCTGTTTTAGCATGTTTTTCTACTGGAATTCCTCTTCCATTATCAGTAATAGATACCCATCCATCTTTCATTAAAATAACTTCTATTGTATTACAATATCCCGCTATTGCTTCATCTATAGAGTTATCAACAACTTCCCATATTAAATGATGTAATCCTGTAGAGGCAGTATTACCAATATACATTCCAGGTCTTTTTCTAACTGGCTCTAATCCTTCTAAAACTTGAATACTATCTGCATTATAGCTTGTTTGTTTTATCATAAAATTAATATTCTTAACTGTTCTAATTTTATTATTCTATCATAAATAAAGGTAAAATGCCATGTATTGTGTTAAAAATTTATGGTTTTTTATAATATAATTATTTATATTTTAAATTTGCACATTTTTTTATAATTATGTTTTTTATAATTATGTTTTATTTTGAAATTAATGTGGGAACGCGCCACGGCGCGTTCCCACATGATTTTATATGCGTTCCCATATAATGGCGTGTTCCCCACATTTTAATAAAATAAAAATGGCCAACCATGGTTGGCCACTACATTATATAATATATAAATATAATTAACGTAATTTTGCGTCAAATTCTCTTTTTAAATTTTCTAAAACATCTTTCCATATTTTTTCTATATCTTCAGATTTTGGAGTTTTACTAAAATTTCCAAAACTTATATTAAATGATATTGATTTTTTATCTTCACCTATTTTTTCATTTTTGAAAATATCAAAAACTTTTATTTTAGTAATATTTTTACTTGATTTTTCTATACATTCTTTTATTTCTTGCCAATTAATATTATTTTTTATAACAATACTTATATCCATATTAGATTCTTGTATTTTTGAAAATTCTTTATATTCTATATTTTTTCTTTTTGAAAATTCAGAAAAAAGCTCAAAATCTATTTCAAAAATTCCTATTCTGTCTTTTATTTTTAATTTAGATAATATTTTAGGATGAATTTCTGATAAAAATCCTTGTTTTTCTTGCCCAATCATAATATCTATATATCTTTCTGGGTGTAGATAGCTTAAAACTTTATTAGAATTTTTATAATAAAATCTTATTTTTTCTATATCAAATATTTTTTCTAGCGTATTTTTTATTTTATATATTATATCTTCTTCTTTTTCTAAATAATATAAACAAGCTAAATGATAATTTTGATAAGGAAGATCTTTATATTTATTTTTTAATTTAGAATCAAAAACTCTAGAAATTTCAAATAATTTTATTTCTTTTTCATTTTTAATATTTTTTAATAAATTTTTTATCTGCCCAATTATTAAATTATCTCTCAAATATTCAGCATCTTTTGATAATGGATTTTTTACTTTTATTAAATCTTCACTTTTTATTTCAAATAAATCTAGATCTTTTTTTGATAAAAAAGAATAACTAAAACTTTCATTATATCCACAACCTATTAGTATATTTTTTATTCTTTTTTCTAATCTTCTTAAATCATTATTTATAACTGGATTTATTTCTGAATAAAGAGGTGTTTGTTTTATATTATTATATCCATGCATTCTTGCTATTTCTTCTACTATATCTTCTTTAATTTTTATATCTTCTAATCTAAAAGTAGGTATATTTATAATATATTCATTTTTATTTTCAGAAACTTCAAAATTTAATTTAGTTAAAATATGCTTAATTTCTTTATCTGTAAAATCTTTTCCTATTTTTTTATTTATAAAATCTTTATCAATTCTTATTATTCCTAATTCATCTTCTTCAAAATTTTTAATATTTTTTATTTCTTGAATTTTAATATTTGAATCAGAAATTTCTGAAAGTAAATTTATATATCTTATAAATCCTATATTACATAAATTTGGATCTTGTTGTTTTTCAAATCTAGCACTAGCTTCCGTTCTTATATTTAATTTACTAGAAGTTTTTCTAATATTTATTCCATCAAAATTTGCTGATTCTAGTATTATACTTTTTGTATATGAAGAAACTCCAGAATCTTTTCCGCCTATAATTCCTGCTATAGCTATTGGTTTTATAGAATCTGCTATAATTAGCATAGAATTGTCTAATTTTTCCTCTTTATCATCTAAAGTTACTATTTTTTCATCTGCTTTTGCTTCTCTTATATATATTTTATTAGAAACTTTTCCTGCATCAAAAGTATGTAATGGTTGCCCAATTTCATACATAACATAATTTGCTAAATCAACTATATTATTTATTGGTTTTTGATTTAATAAATATAATTCTTTTTTTAGCCAATATGGAGACTCTTTTAATTCAATATTTTCTATCACAACTGCTGTATAATTTTGGCATAAATCTTCATTTTCTATATTTGTTTTTAATTGTGTATAATCTAAAGTTTTAAAAGGTTTAAGTGTTAATTGTTTTAATTTTAAATTAAATATTGCACTTATTTCTCTAGCCATTCCGTAATGACTCCATAAATCAGGCCTATTGGTAATTGATTTATTATCTATATCATAAATAAAATCATTTAATTCTAATGCTTCTGAAATATTTTCTCCCTCATTAATTTTTAAATGAGAATTGTGTTTTTTTACTTCACTTAAATTTAAAATTTGCCCTTCTTCTTCTGGGAATATATCGAATAAGCCTATTTCTTTTGAAGAACAAATCATACCAAAACTTTTTATATCTCTAATTTTGGTTTCTTTTATTTCTTGTAAATCCCCTTCTCCATGCCATTTTACAAAAGATCCAGGTAATGCTACTGCTACGTACATTCCTTTTTCTACATTAGTACCACCACAAACTATTTGTATATTATTTTCTGCTCCTTTTTTAAAAATACCTTTACTTTTTTCTATTGAAACTTGGCAAATATTAAGTTTATCTGCGTTTGGATGTTTTTCTACTTTTTCAATCTTTCCTATTACTATATTTTTGAACTCTTTTTCTTTATTTATTATTTCATCTATCTCAACAGTATGTAATGTTAATTTTTCTCCAATATCATATGGGGTTATATTTTCTGGTATTTCTATATATTGTTTAATTTTATTTAAGGAAATATACATATCTATAATTAAAATTGTTTAATAAATCTCAAATCTCCCGACATAATTTCTCTTATGTCTGAAATTCCATATTTCATCATTACTAATCTTGTTAATCCTAAACCAAATGCAAATCCTGAATATTCTTCTGGATCTAAATCTCCTGCTTTAATTACATTAGGATGAACCAAACCTCCAGGAAGAATTTCTAACCATCCTGTATTTTTACAAGAAGGGCAACCTGATCCTCCGCATATTGTACATTTTATGTCTATTTCAATACCAGGCTCTACAAAAGGAAAATATCCAGGCCTTACTCTTGTTTCTATTTCTTTATTAAATATCTTAGAAATAACTAAATTCATTGTACTAATAAGGTGTGATAAATTTATATTCTTATCTATAACAACACCTTCTAATTGATGAAATGTGTGTTCATGACATGCATCTAAATCTTCATTTCTATATACTTTCCCAGGAATTATAACTTTAAGGGGAGCCCCAAATTCTTTCATAGCCCTTACTTGGAGGTTTGATGTTTGAGTTCTTAAAACTTGCTCTTTATTTATATAAAAAGTATCTTGCATATCTCTTGCTGGATGGTGTTTTGGTATATTTAAAGCTTCAAAATTATAATAATCTAATTCTAATTCAGGACCATCATATATAGCAAAGCCCATGCCTTTGAATATCTCTTCTAATTCATATTGTATTTTTGTAATTGGATTTAAACTACCTGATTCTTCTTTATTGATGTCTAATGTTAAATCAATTTTATCTTTCTTTAATTTTAAATTTATCTCTTCATTTTCTAAATCCAATCTTTTATCTTCAAATATTTTATTTATACTATTTTTTACTTCATTTGCTATTGGTCCAATCTGTTTTTTTTCTTCTATTGATAAATCCGATAAAGATCTTAATATTTTATTAAAATCTGATTTTTTTCCTAGAGTTTCTTTATATAATATTTCTAAATCTTCTTTATTTTTTAATTCTTTTACTTGATTTTCAATACTTTCTTTAAGTTTTTTTAATTTTTCTTCCATATGCTTTTATTATTTAACTTTAATTGATTTGTATTTTAGCAATTTTATATATTAAATGTAAAGTTTGCTAATTTATTCTTCTTCTTGATGAAAATATATATTCTAAAAATAATATAAATAATATAAATAATATAAATATCCAAATTCTATAAAAATCTAGCCCTTTAAGTAATAAATAAAATATTATTATAAATGAAATCCAAATTGATTGTCTAAATGAGTCTATAATTATTTTAAAATTAGCTTCTTTATTTTTGAATAAACTTCTTATTAAAAAACCTAAAATTGAAAATGTTCCAACAAAAGAAAGTCCTAAACTAATATAAAATAAAATAAAACCTCCAAGCCCCATTAAATAAGGATCTGTTGATAACATAATGAAAAAACTGCTCATAAAACATATGATGGTAGATATCAACATTATGAATATGTATTTTTTTATAGACATAAAAAATTAAATTATTTTACACATCTAAATCCTAATGTGTTTGATTTGTAATTATTATTATATGTATTTATAGAATATATACCTGCATTATCTGAATCATTATATTTTCCACCTTTTACTATTATTAATTTATCTTCTGTATCATTTATATTTATATAATCATTTCCATACAAATTATTTTGAGATGTTTCTATGTTTTCTGGATAACCATTTTCTAAAATACTATCTACATAACCATCTTTTAATTCATAACCATTATTATAATATTTTTCATCTGATCCTTTATATAAAACATCTTTTGTAAATTCTTCTACATTACCTATCATATCATAAATTCCATTATTTGAGATGCAATTTGTTTGCCCAGTATTTGATATAACCGAACCATTTTGATTACATGATCCATTATTATCTTGGGTTCCTTGTGAGGCTAAATACCATTCATAAAGAGTTGGTAATCTTTTCCCAGAAGAATTACACGAAGCTTCAGCTTGAGCTTTTGTAATGTTTGTGTATGGAATTCTATTTTCTAAAGAATATGATCTATAAAATCCATAAGCATTTTCTATACTACTACCATCTTCATCTCCTAATCCTAACCCTGATTCATTTATATATTGATCATATTTATAAACTACATCTCCTATTGTTGAATTATTATTTATATCTGCACCATATTTTTCTTCATCTAAACAAGATCCATCCCCATCTAAATCACAAGTTACTTCGTATATATCTATACAAAAATTTCCTTCTGGTATATATCTCATTCCTTGAGGACATTCTGGATATTTTCTATTTATAATTAAATTAGGATCATTTAATCTAGAAAATATTAATCCTTTATCGGCATCAGGATCTGTTGGTGAATTTTTTGGTCTTTGGAAGGAAGCTCTTGCTATAAAAAAGAATAAAATCAAAAATAATATACTAAAAAGTATTATTAAATATTTTTTTCTTTGTTTATCCATATCATTATTATATCACTAATATATATTTTGAAAGAAATCTTTTGTATTTTGATTTACAATATTTTCTAAATGCTTTATATCTATATTTTTTATTTCTGAAATTTTTTCTAAAATATATTTTACAAAAGCAGGTTCATTTTTTTCACCTCTTTTTGGCTCTGGTGATAAAAAAGGAGCATCAGTTTCTATTAATAATTTATTTTCTGGAATTCTTTTTACACATTCAATAATTTCTTTCCTTGCATTTTTAAAAGTTATCATTCCTGTAAATGATATATAAAAACCTAATTCTAAAAATTTTTCCATTTCAGAAAATCCATAATCAAAGCAATGTATTAATGTTTTTTGTGTATTATTTTTTAAGATATTATATGTATCAGTAAAACTATCTCTTGAATGTATAATTATTGGTTTATTTAATTTTTCTGCTATTTCTATTTGTTTTTTAAATAATTCTTTTTGTTTTTTATCTAATAAATTTTCATAATGATATTCAAATCCTATTTCTCCTATACCTAAACATTTTTTATCTTTCGCTATTTCTTCTATTTCTTTTAAATCTTTTAATATATCTTCATAAGATTTTTCTAATAATTCTTCTGGATGTATTCCTGATAAAAAATAAACATTATCATATTCAGATGATAATTTGTGGGCTTTTTTTGTAGATTCTAGGCTAATTCCTGGATTTATTATGTGAGTAATATTGTTTTCTTTTGCTCTTTTAATTTTTTCAGGGATATTGTCTAGCATATCTAAATGACAGTGTGTGTCTATCATAATATTCCTTGTAATTCTTTTAATGCTTTAGGTATAAATGGATAAAATAAAAACGCAATGTTTGCTAATTTAATTGCTATTTCTGAAGTTGCTAACATATTTTCAGTAAATTCTGCAAATATCATGTAATTTGATAATATAAATATTATTGTTCCTAGTATTAAAATTCCTTCTATAAATCCAAATACAGCTCCTAATAATCTATTTACAATATTTATTATTGGTATTTTAAAGAAATTAGAAATTGCTGATATTAGAAGTTTTATTAATTTTATAAAAATTAAAAGGATTAATATAAAAATTACAGCTTCTGTTATTTTAGATTCTAGATTTATAAAACTTTGTATAAAAGTATATATTGGTAAAAAAAACTGAAATGATAATATTATCCCTATTAAATAACTTAATAAATATCCAGCTGTTTTTACAAAACCTTTATTAAAACCTTTAAATGTAAAAATACAAATTATTACTATAAGTATAATATCAATTAAACTATACATATTTATCTATTATAATTGTAAATTCCCCTTTAATTATTGATTCTTTAAATTGTTCTTTTATTTCTTCTATATTTCCATAATAATGGGTTTCGAATTTTTTTGTAAGTTCTCTCGCTATAAATATTTTTCTATCTTTTTGATTTTCTTCTTTAAAAATATTTTCTATTTCATTTAATAATTTTTCTACTCTATAACATGATTCATAAAAACAAAAAACCTCTTTTTTTTCTTCTGCTATATTTTTCACAAATTTTTGTCTTCCTTTTTTATTTGGTATAAAACCTAAAAATTTATAAGTTGCTAAATTAAATCCTGAAACAGAAAGTGCAGATATAGAAGCTGATGCACCAGGAATTGGTATTATATTTATATCTTTTTTTAATTCTCTTATTTCATTTATTATTTTATATCCAGGATCTGATATGCATGGAGTTCCTGCATCTGTTACTAATGCTATATTTTTTGTTTCTAATTCTTTTATTATTCTATCAGTTTTTAATTGATTGGTATGCTCGTGATAACTTATAGTTTTAGTTTTTATATCGTATTTTTGTAATAATCTGCTAGTATTTCTAGTATCTTCACAAAGAATAATATCAACTTCTTTCATTATAGAAATAGCTCTTATTGTAATATCTTCTAAATTTCCAATTGGTGTTGCTACTATATATAAATTCATTTTATTTTATATTCATTTTATTCTTTATTTTATAGAATAAATCTGTTAATTTGTCTGATCCTAGATTATTTCTTGATATTCCTCGCCTTTTTATAAAAACTTCTTGATCAAATTCTAAATATTCCGAAGCTATTATTTGTATCATAGCTGTAACCGGAACGGCTATTAAAGCCCCTAATATACCAAACCAATTCATTCCTATTATAATAACTATAATTACAATTATAGGGTGTAATCCTACTGATTTATTCATAACTTTTGGTACTATAAGAGCATTTTCTAGTTGTTGTATTATTATATATAATATTATTACCATAATTGCTTTTCCAGGGCTTTGAGTAAATCCTATTAGAATCGCAGGCACTGCTCCTATCCAAGGACCTATGTATGGGATAAGTTCAGTAAGACCAGCTATTAAAGCAAGAAGTAACGCATAATTTACTCCTAATATAATTAATCCAATATAAGATAAAACTCCTATTATTAATATTAGAATTAATTCTCCCCTAACCCATCCTCCTACTTTGTCTTGTATTTTTTTTAATAATTGAATTGTTTTTTCTGTGTGTTTTTTAGGAGTTAATGATTTTACAAATTTTTCTATACCTTTTTCTTCAATAGACATGTAGAAAGATATAACAAATATTATTACCGCTTGACCAACTCCACCTAAAATACCACCAAACTTAGATACTATTGATGTTGATTGAGAAGATAATTTACTAGCAAGATCTGATAAAGAGCTCGTTATAGCACTTTGTATTCCTGGACTTAAACTACTAACTATTCCACTAGCCATATCTGGAATTTTATTTGAGAATAATATTATCTCTTTTGCTAATGTTGGAATAAGCATTCCTATTGCAACTGAAACTATACTTAATATTAATAAATAAACAATTAATATACTTAACCATCTAGGAAATCCTCTTTTTTCTTGCATTTTATCTGCAAATGGACTTATTATCATTGTAAGAAATATTGAAAGAAATAAAATTCCTAAAACACTTCTTAAATAAAATATTAAAAATCCTATTCCTACAATGACTAGAATTTTAAATAAAAAACTGAAAGATATATCTACTGTTACTGTTTCATTTTTTTTGTTATTGTTGTCTGTAAACATTATATTATTTTAATTATTTCTTATATTATATCATTTATTTATATAAAATTAAAAACCCTGGATTGTTCAGGGTTTTTATTTTTTCTACATAGATGCTGAGGTTATATAATTAACCTCTTGTTGTTCTTCATCTTGTTGAGAAGTTTGATTTTGATGTTGAGATTCATATACTTCTGGAACCTCTTTATTAGATGTTATATAAACATCTAAATTTGTTCCACAGCCATGACATTTAAAATCTCTGATTTCAAACTTTCCGCATAGGCAAGCTTCATTAAATTCCCCACAAGATGGACATTCAAATTGAACCAGCATAATTTCCTCCTTAAATTTTTATATTCAAAATATTATACCTTTAATATATTGATGTCAAATTATTTTTAATATTAATATATTATTTAATAATTATTGGCATCATGAATTTTAAATAATACATTTAATTATTTTACGTAAATTTTATGTTTATATAATATAATTCGTAGGGGCGCACATTGTGCCGCCCCTACAATATTTATATTTATATAATGTTTATTTATTGAACAATCACAAAAGGGTCAGCCATGGCTGACCCGTAAAAATATTAAAAAAATAACGTTTTGATTATAATTATAAAAGGGCCAACCATGGTTGACCCCTACAATATATTTTATAAAATATTTATATATTGAAAATATTTTTTATTTCTTCTTCTTGTGAAGTTTCATAATCACCTATCACCGCTATATTTAAATTAGAAAAATCTATTATCTTTTTTGCTAGATTTTGTATATCTTCTAATTTAATATTTCTGTATATTTCTTTTTCTTCTATATTTGTTTTTATATTTCCTTTAAATAAATATTGCTTACCATAGAATTCTGATATATTTGCAGTGTCTTCTAATGAAATATCAAGCATTCCTATAATATAGTTTTTTGCTTTTTGTAATTCTTCTTCTTCTATATTTTCTTTTATTTTTAATAATTCTTCTTTTATTAATTTTAATGCTTCAAATAATCTATTTTTATCTAATCCTGAATGTATTTTTAATATTCCTATATCTTGATATTTATCAAATATACTTCTTATATAATAACATAAACCATTTTTTTCTCTTATATTTATAAATAATCTAGAACTCATATTACCACCTAATATTACTGATAATAAATTTAATTCTTCTTTTTTAATATAAAAATCTTCTTTTATAACTATACCAAGCATAACATTTGCTTGTTCAATTTTTTTGTTCAATATTTTTACTTTTACTCCACTATCTGAATATTCTTTTTTTGTATCTTTTTCTTTTAATTTATTTATTTTTAATAAATTATTTTCTAATATTTCTTTATTTTCTTGTTTTTCTTTAAAATAATCTTTTGTAAAATATTTCTCTATTTTATTTTTTATATCTTCTTCATTAATATTACCAGAAACTGTTATTAACCTATTTTCTGGAAAATAAAATTTTTCCCTATAATCTATTATTTCTTGTTTCGTTATACTTCTTAAAACTTCTTCTGTTCCAATTATTAATCTACCTAATTCGTCTTTTTCTGAAAAAATTATTTTTTCTAACAAATCATCAACATACATATCTGGTCTGTCTTCATACATTTTTAATTCTTGTATTATAACTCCTTTTTCTCTTTCTATTTCTTCTTCCTCAAACTTAGAATTTTGAACCATATCTGAAAGAACGTCTAATGCTTGATCTAAATAATTTTTACTTACTTTTATCCAATATGCTGTAATATCTTTTCCTGTATATGCGTTAAATATAGCTCCCATACTATCTAATTCTTTAGATATTTCCATAGTATCTTTTCTTTTTTCTGTTCCTTTGAACATTAAATGTTCTATAAAATGAGAAACGCCTGTATTTTTTTCATTTTCAAATCTTGATCCAACTCCAAAATATACCACAATTGAAACTGTATTAGCATTTTCTATTGGGATTGCTATTAATTTTGATCCTGATTCTAATTCAAATTTTTTATAATCCATTTTTTATTTTTTTATATTCTTTAGTTATTTAGTATTGATAGAATTTCATCTATTTTTATTCTTTTTTGTTCCATTGTGTCTCTATCTCTTAAAGTTACAGTTTGATCTTCTTTTGTTTGATAATCTATTGTTATGCAATATGGTGTTCCAATTTCGTCTTGTCTTCTATATCTTTTCCCTATTGATCCTGATTCATCATATTCACACATTGCTTTTTCTTTTACATTTTCAAAAATCTCTCTAGAAATTTCTGATAATCCATCTTTTTTAAAGAGTGGAAGTATTGCTAATTTTATTGGTGCTACCTCATAAGGAAATTGCATTACTATTCTTGTGTCTTTTTCTAACTCTTCTTCTTTATAAAATTCACACAATATCATTAATATATTTCTTCCTACCCCTGTTGATGTTTCTATTATGTGTGGAACGTATTCTTCTCCGTCTGAATCTTTATATTTTAGATTTACTCCTGATGCTTTTGAATGACAATTTAAATCATAATCTGATCTTGCGTGTATTCCTTCTAGTTCTTTAAATCCGAATGGAAAATTATATTCTATATCGTATGCTTCTTTTGCATAAAACACTAAATTTTCATGTTTATGCCATTTTAAATTATTCGGATTTATACCTAATTTTAGATAATAATTCCATCTTTTTTCTTTCCAATTTTCATATTCTTTCATTTCATTCTCATCTGGTTTTACAAAATATTGCATTTCCATTTGTTCAAATTCTCTTGTTCTGAATATGAATTGTCTGGCTGTAATTTCATTTCTGAATGCTTTTCCTATTTGTGCTACTCCAAATGGTATTTTTTGTCTTGTTGAATCTAGAATATTTTTAAAATTTACATATATTCCTTGGCAAGTCTCCCCTCTTAGGTATGAAGGATTTTCGTTTTTATCTGTAAAATCTCCTAAATTTGATTTTACTAGTAGATTAAAACTTTTTGCTTTTGTAAAATCATTTTTTCCACATTTCGGACATTTTATTTTGTCTTTATTTTCTTCTAATAATCCATTTATTTCTTTTTCTGTCATTTTTTCATCTGCAAATATTCCTGCATCCTCTAATAAATGATCTACTCTTATTCTTGTGTGGCAATTTTTACATTCTGATAATGGGTCTGAAAATCCTTTTACATGTCCGCTTGCTTCCCAAACTTTTGGGTTCATAAATATTGCACTGTCTAGTCCTATAATATTTTCATTCTTTTGGACCATTTCTTTATGCCATATTTTTTTTATATTGTTTTTTAATTCTACTCCATAAGGACCATAATCATATACTGCGGAAAATCCACCATATATTTCTGATGATTGGTATATAAACCCTCGTCTTTTACAAAGAGATATTATTTTATCTAATTTATTGCTTTCCATTTTAATATTTTTAAGTTTTATTTTTGTATTATAACATAAGAAAATATAATTTGTGTAATAAAAAAAATGAAATTTTAATAAATTTCATTTTTAGTTT
>JAIPGT010000006.1 GCA_021735565.1 Patescibacteria group bacterium | reverse complement strand
CTTATCGCAGATTGCTACGTCCTTCTTAGCTTTTTAATGTCAAGGCATCCACCATATACTATGATTACCTAATCACATTAATAATGAAATTAACATGAGTAAATTGCAATTATAATATTTTGGACTTTATTCTCCTTTTCTAATTTTAAAATATCTTCTTTAACAACTAGCAAAAATTCTTATTTTTTAAGAACTTATGTAAATTGTTAAAAGGCAATAAAAAAGACAACCTCGAAAACGTGACTAAACAAAAAACAGTATTTAATATATTTGATATATAACTTAAGTCTTTAAATTAGCTTAGAGGTTATCTAAATTTTTATGATGTTGTGTATTGTATCTTATTTTTTTTTATGTGTCAAGAGTTAAATTATTTTTTAAATATATTATATATATAAGCCCTAGAAACAATAATCCTGAGTTTTCTGTTATTAAAAAATGTTCAAAAAAACCATTTATTATAAAAAATGAATATATAAGTATTATTATAATATTTTCTTTATTCCCCTTTTTTATATTTTTGAAAAATAAATAATAAGGAAATAATAGAATTAATATGAATATAAAAGAAAATATAATTCCTGATTCTATTATTGATAATAAATATATATTATGGATAGGATTTAATTCCCAAATTTTAATATCTGGATATTTATCTAATGTGTAAAATGTATAATTTCTAATTCCTACACCTTTTAATATATTAAACTCATTAAAATCTATATTATTATATTCTAATACCCTCTCATTATTAGAATTAATATTTAATCTACTTTCTGGATTTATTCTTATTTTTATAAAATTAAAATTAATTATTATTAAAGATAAAAATATAATTAATATAATTATTTTTTCTTTTATATTTTTTTTATAAAAAATCAAAGTAAAAAATATAGTTATAAATAAAAAAACATAAATTAATCTAGAGAATGAATATATTATTCCTATAATATTTAATCCTAATAAAAAATAATAAAGATTCTTATACTTATTATTTTTAAATATAAAATATATTAAAAATATGGTTCCTATAATCAAATAAAGCCCCAAAATATTAGGGTGTGTAAATAATCCATATCCTCTTAAAATTCTGAATCCCCCACCTTCTATTATTGATGGCCCTAAATCTGAGGCAAATTTTCCAGCTAAACCTAAATATTTATTTGGAATAATACTTTGTTTATAAAATTGGTATATTGATATTATTGCTTGTATTGTAGATGAACATATCAAAACTAAATATATTTTTTCTAAAATTTTAATTTTTTCAAAAAATAAAATTGTAAAAAATAAAATTAAATAAAATATTCTAAAAATCCAATATATACTTAAAATTTTGTTATTAAATAATATTAATATTATTAATAAAATTAAAGTTAAAATAATAAATTTTAAATTTTTTTTATCTTTTACTGTTTCTAATAAATTTTTTAAATTAAATAAAATATAAAATAAGATTAATATATCTATTATATATATTGATATATTTCCATATTCAAAATATTGATTATTAATTCCCATTATTTCAAATATATATCTGGTTTGAAATGGAATCAAAAATATTATTAATAATAATAAAAAATTACTTATTTTATTTTTTGTAAAATAGTCTTTTATGTGTGATATAATTGTATTATGTTTGAATATCATGAAAAATTTAAAGAATATTTTAATATAAAGGAAGAGCCTTCAAATAATGAGGAAATTTTATATAAAAAAGTTTTAAAATATACAAAACCTTTATCTAGAATTCCTTTTATTAAAGGTATTTTTGTTTGTAATTCTTTATCTATGAATGCAACAAATAAAAACTCTGATATAGATTTATTTATTGTATCATCAAATAATAGATTATGGATAGTCAGAATATTAACTACTTTATATTTTCAGCTTTTAGGAAATAGAAGAACTTCTAATAAAATAAAAAATAATTTTTGTCTTTCTTTTTTTTGCACAGAAAATGGTATTTCTAATTTTAATAAAATAAAAATAGAAAATGATATTTATTTGTTTTTTTGGATATATTATTTAAAAACTATAGTTGATAAAAATGATATTTATAAAAAATTATTAAATTTATTTAATATAGAAAAGCAAAATAAAGATTTTAATAAATATAAGATATATATAAAATATAAAAATAATATTAAAAATTATAAATTTTTTGACTTTTTTGAATATTTATTAAAGAAAATATTTATTAAAAAAACTATAAATCATAAAAAAAAATTAGAAAATCCTTGGGGTGTAATTATTAATAATGATATGTTAAAATTTCATGACAATGACGTTAGAAGAAAAGTTAGAAATGAAATAATAAATGATAAATAAAGCTAAAAAAACATTAAAAGAATATTTTGGTTATGAATCCTTTCGCCCTGGGCAAGAGGATATTATTTTAAGTATATTACAAAAACAAGAAGTTTTAGGAATTCTTCCAACTGGTGCTGGTAAATCTATATGTTATCAAATACCTGCACTTATTTTTGACGGTTTGACTATAGTTATATCTCCTCTTATAGCATTAATGAAAGATCAAGTTGATAATTTAAATGATAAAAATATAAAAGCTACTTTTCTAAATAGTAGTCTTACACCTTCTGAATCTAATAGAATTTTGCAAGATTTAAAATCTGGTGTTTATAAAATATTATATATAGCACCAGAGAGACTTGCTATGAAAAAATTCCAAGAAGAAATGAAAAAAATCGATATATCTATGATAGCTATTGATGAAGCTCATTGTATATCTGAATGGGGTCATGATTTTAGGCCTAGTTATACTAAAATAAAAGATTCTATAAATAATATTTCTGAAAATAAAAATTATCCAGCAGTTGTAGCTCTTACTGCAACTGCTACTCCTCATGTTAAGGAAGATATTATTAAACAATTAGACTTTAAAGATCCAAAAGTTTTTATTTCTGGTTTTAAAAGAGAAAATTTAGAATTAATTTGTATAAAAACAAAAAATGATGAAGAAAAAAAAGAAAATTTATTAAAATTAATAAAAAGTATAAGAGGATCCAAATTAATTTATACTTCCACCAGAAAAACAGCTGAAGAAATTACTTTATTTTTGAGATCTAATAATATAAAAGCTCTTTGTTATCACGGAGCATTAGATAGCCAGACTAGAAAAGGTATGCAAGAAAAATTTATAAATGAAAAATTTATTACAATGGTAGCAACAAATGCTTTTGGTATGGGAATAGATAAATCAGATATAAGATTAATAGTCCATTATACTATGTCTGGATCTATAGAGGCTTATTATCAGGAAATAGGAAGAGCTGGTAGGGATGGCAAAAAATCTAGTTGTGTTTTATTCTATTCTCCTCAAGATAGAAAAGTCCACGATTTTTTTGTTTTATCAGAAAATCCTGGAGTAAATGTTATAAAAAAAGTATATTTAAAAGTATTAGAAAAATCTAATATTTTAGATAAAGATATAGTTCCAATTTCAAATTATGATATTATGTCTTCCTATATTTATATAAATGAAATGCAAATATCAGCTTCAATTAAAATTTTGGAAGAACAGGGTTTTTTAAGTAAAGATATGGATGCAAATTCAAATATAAAGATAAAATTAAATGAAGATTTTGATGATATAATAAAACAATTAAGCCCGAGAGCTAGGGCTCAAAAAGATTTGCTTTTTACATTAAAAAGGGATTTAAATTTAGAAAAAAAAGGCGATTCTCAAGAGTTTAGTATTGACGAATTTTGTCTTGCTTATAATATCCAAAGAAATAATATAAATAGAGTTTTAAATATTTTAGATACAAAAGGTTTTATAAAATATATCCCCCCAATAAAAGGAAGAGTTGTAAAAATATTGTATAAAGATAAAAATATAGAAATAGATACAGAAAAAATAAATAAAAAGAAAAAAGATTCAATATCTAAAATAAATATAATGGAAGAATATATTTTAACTAAAATGTGTAGACATAAATTTATATTAAACTATTTTGGAGAAGAATCTGATGATGATTATTGTGATATTTGTGATAATTGTTTATATAAAAAAATATAAATGTTTGATAAAAATATTGAAAATAAAATATCAGAAATTAGAAAGTTTGGAAAAGAAAACAGTATACCAAATGTAACAGAAAATGTTGGCCTTTTCTTAAATTTTGTTATAAAAAATAATAAAAATATAAAAAATGTTTTAGAAATAGGTGCATGTAATGGTTTGTCTTCTATATATATGCTCTCCGAATTATCAAAAAGAAATGGTAAATTAAATACCATAGAATATGTCCCTCATTCGGTTTTAAGACTAAAAGAAAATATTAATTCTTTAAATTTTAATAAATATACAAATATTATTTTTGAAGATGCTATTTTATATTTAAATAATATAAATAAAAAAATAAAAAAACCTAAATATGATTTAGTTTTTATTGATGCCATGAAAAAGCAATACTTAGATTATTATCTAAATATAATAAATATTACGAAAAAGGGCTCTATTATTATATTTGATGATGTTATTAAATATAAATATAAAATGCAAAATTTATATGATTATTTGGAAAAAGAAAATATAAAATATACTATAATAAATATAGATTTTGATGATGGTATTATGATTTTAAAAAAATAAGGTATTTTAATACCCTATTTTTTATTATTTCTAATATTTTTTATATATCTTTCAGCCTCTTCTTTTAAATTCATCAATTTTTTTAATTCTCCCCAAGTTATTTCTTCTTTTTTATTAAAAACTTTTTCTTTTAGATTTTCAGCTATTTTATTTATTTCTGATATGTATCCTTCAATTTTATCATCTTTTTTATTATATTCATCTTTATACCAAAAATATCCATTAAAGTTTAGAGCTGAATTTATTTTCCCCTCGACTTCTTCGTTTAGTATTTTTACATCATCTGATAACAGATCTAATATGTTCATTATATTATAATATTTAATAATTTATTTTTTACAAATATAGTTTTTTTAATTTCTTTATTTTCAATATATTTTTTTATTTTTTCTTGTTCTTTAGCAATCTTTAATACCTCTTCTTCAGTACTTTCTGTATTCATTTCTATAATTTCTCTTGGCTTTCCATTTATTGATATAACGAACTTTATAATATCATCTTTTATTAAATTCTCATCATAAGAAGGCCAATTTACATTTTTTACAATAATATCTTTATTGCCTATTTGACTCCATAATTCTTCTGTTATATGTGGAGCAAATGGATTTAATATTATTAAAAATTTTTCAAATAACTTTTTTGATATTTCTTTTTCTTTTTTAAAATTATTTGAAAGGATCATTAAAGCAGAAATAGCTGTATTAAATGAAAAATTATCTAAATCCTCACTAACTTTTTTTATTGTTTTATTGGCTAGTTTTTCTATATTTTTTTGTTCTACATTGTGTTCTACAACCTTACTTTTTAATTGATAAACTCTTTCTAAAAACTTTCTCATTCCTAAAACTCCACCCTGACTCCATGATGCACTTTGTGAAAATGGCCCCATAAACATTTCAAATAATCTTAAAGAATCTGCTCCAAATTCTTCTACTACATCGTTTGGATCTATACCATTCCCCTTTCTTTTAGAAATTTTTGTTCCATCTTCTGCCATCACTAGACCAACGTGTAATAATTTTTTAAAAGGTTCTTTTGTTGAAACTACTCCAATATCATATAAAAATTTATGCCAAAATCTAGCATATATCAAATGCCTTGTTGCATGTTCAGCTCCTCCAACATATAAATCAACGTTCATCCAGTATTTTTCTTTTTCTGGATCAATTATTAATTCATTATTTTTTGTATCTATATATCTCAAATAATACCAACAAGAACCTGCCCATTGAGGCATTGTATTAGTTTCTCTTTTAGCATTTTCTCCACATATTGGACATTTTATATTTACCCAAGAATCAATTTTTGCAAGAGGAGACTCCCCTGTTCCTGATGGTTCATAATTTTCTACATTCGGTAATTCTAGTGGTAAATCTTTTTCTGCTAATGGAACTACTCCACATTTTGGACAATGTATTATTGGAATAGGCTCTCCCCAATATCTTTGTCTAGAGAAAACCCAATCTTTTAATTTATAATTAATTTTTTTTCTACCAAATCCTTTATTTTCTGCAAATTTCATCATTTTTTCTATTGCTGTTTTTGAGTCTAAATCAGAAAATTCTCCTGAATTTATAGTTATTCCATAATCTGTATTTATTTCTTTATCTTCCTTTTCAGAAATTATAGATTCTCTTATCTCTAAATTATATTTTTTAGCAAATTCAAAATCTCTAAAATCATGAGCAGGAACAGCCATAACACAACCTGTTCCGTATGAATTTAATACATAATCAGCTATCCATACTTCTATTTTTTCATTATTAAAAGGATTTATAGCATATATACCTTCTAGTTTTATTCCTGTTTTATCTTTATTTAGATCAGTTCTTTCTAAATCGCTTTTATTTTTTATATTTTTTATATATTCTTCAACTTCTTCTATATTTTCTATTTTGTCTTCTATTTCATGAATTATTTTATTCTCTGGAGCGATAACAATATATGTACAACCAAAAATAGTATCTAATCTAGTTGTGAATACTGATATTTTATTTAAATTTTTATCTTCTTTTACTATATTGAAATCTATTTCTGAACCTTCACTCTTCCCTATCCAATTTTTTTGCATTTCAATTATCATGTCTTCCCAATCTAGAAGATTTAAATCTTCTAGCATTCTATCTGCATATTCTGTAATTCTCAAAACCCATTGTCTCATAGGTTTTAATTCTATTTCAGACCCACATCTTTCGCATTTTCCATTTTCTAAATCTTCATTTGCTAGACCAGTTTTACAAGAAGGACACCAATTTATAGGCTCAAAACTCTCAAAAGCTAATCTTTTTGAATCTATATATTTTTTTTCTTCCTGTTTTAAAGAATAATAATTTTCTGTTTGAAATTTTTCTTTTATTAATTCTTTAATATCTCGGGCTTTATCTATTTTTTCGTCGTAATAAGAATTGTATAATTTGATAAATATCCATTGAGTCCATTTATAATATTCTGGGGATATTGTTGTTAATTCTTTATCCCAATCATAACTAAAGCCTATATTTTTTAATTGGTTTTTAAATTTTTCAATATTTTCTAGAGTTGCTTTTTCTGGATGAACTTTATTTTTTATAGCATAATTTTCTGCTGGAAGTCCAAAAGCATCCCAACCCATAGGATGTAGAACGTTATATCCTTGTAAATTTTTATATCTTGAATAAATATCTGTTGCAGTATAACCTTTAGGATGTCCGATATGAAGACCTGATCCGGAAGGATAAGGAAACATATCTAAAATATAAAATTTTTCCTTATTTTTTTCTTCTTTTGTTCTATAAACATTATTATCTTCCCAAATTTTTTGCCATTTTTTTTCAATTTCTTTATGTTTGTATTCTTTCATTTTTTTATATTACTTTTTTCTAAGAATACCATCAAATATAGACTTTTTCAAATTTTTAAAATTATTTTATAAATAAAAAAGGAACACGCCAAAGCGTGTTCCCATAGATTTTATTTTCTATTTGTAAAAATTTCTAATTCTTGTAATTCTTCCCATCTTCTATCAACTTCTTCTTGTGCTTTTTCTATTATTTTTTTACCTTTAGGATTATTAAATAAATGTTTAAATCTTCCTTGTGGTTTTAAAAATTCTTCTACTTTTAATTTTTTAGAAGGCTTGTATGTTATTTTATATTTTCCTTCATCAACTTCATATAAAGGCCAAAAACATGTATTTGCAGCTATTCTAGATATTTCCATTGTTGTTCCTGGAGCTATTTTCCAATTTACACAAGGAGACAAAACATCTATTACTGCAGGACCTTTTTTAGAAAAAGCTTTTTCTGCTTTATTATATAAATCTATTAAATCATGAACAGCAGCTTGTGCTACATAAGGAATATTATGAGCTAATGCTATTTTTAATAAATCCTTTCTAAGTTCTTCTTTACCTAAATGCTCTTTACCTGCAGGTGCTGTTGTTGTGCTAGATCCTAATGGACTAGCTGATGATCTTTGATTTCCTGTATTCATATATGCCCCATTATCATAACAAACATAAACAAAATCATCCCCTCTTTCTAAAGCTCCTGATAATGATTGTAATCCTATATCATAAGTTCCACCATCTCCACCAAAAGCTACAAATTTTACTTTTTTATTTTTTAATTCTTTTCCAAATTTAGGTAGACTCTTTTCATCTTGTTTTTGAATAAAATCATAAGCAGCCTCTACTCCACTTAATGTAGCTGCAGCATTTTCGAAAGTATTATGAATCCAAGGTACTCCCCATGAAGTATAAGGATAAATAGTGGATGTTACTTCTAGACATCCTGTTGCATTAGAAACTACTACATTTTCTCCAGCTGCTGCTAATATAGTTCTGACAATCATAGGAAAAGCACATCCAGCACACCACCTACCCCCTGAGGCAAAAGCTTCTTGCTTTTGAATTTTTTTTGCTAATTCTTTTGGTGTAATCATATTTATTTTCTTACTCCAATATAATCAATTTTTGTTATATTGTATTTATTATTAAGTAAATTATCAAAAATGATTTCTATATCTTTTTTGAATAAATCTCTACCTCCTAATCCAAATATATGAGAAGCTACATCTGGAATATTTTTACCTTCTTTATATGTATTTATTGCTATTTTTATATCACTGGCAAGCGGAGGAAAAGCTCCTCTAGACATTGATCTATCCATTACTCCAATAACCTTTGCGTGGGAAATTGCTTTATATATTTCTTTATAAGGAAATGGTCTAAATATTTTTGGTTTTAAAATTCCAACTTTTTTTCCTTCTTTTCTATATTGTTCAACAACTTCTTTTGCTGTCCCAGCTGATGAGCTAAGAACAATTAAAATAACTTCAGCGTCTTTAATTTTATAGCCTTCAAATAAAGGATACGTATTTCCTGTAATTTCTGATAACTCCTTACCTATTTTTGTATATTCATCAATAATACATTCAAATCCTTCAGCTTCTTGATATTTAGTTTCAAAATAATAATCTGTAAGTTCTAAAGGACCATAAGTTACAGGTTTATCTATATTTAATAAAGGATTTTTTGGGTTATATTGGCCTATAAATTTTCTGATTTTTGAATCACTAAATATTTCAACATTTTCAACTGAATGTGATGTTATAAAACCATCTTGCATTACCATAGAAGGAAATAAACATTTTTCTGATAATCTAAGAGCAAGTAATGTATTTTCGTAAGCTTCTTGTGCCGTTTCTGAAAAAATTTGTATCCATCCAAGATCACGACAAGCCATAGAGTCTGAGTGGTCACAGTGTATATTTATAGGAGATGAAACAGCTCTGTTAACAATAGGCATTACAATAGGAAGTCTCATTCCTGGAGTTGCTGCAACTACTTCATGCATAAGTTCTAATCCATTTGAAGAAGTTGCCGTCATAGCTCTAACTCCTGAAGCACTAGCTCCTAAAACTGCACTCATAGCTGAATGCTCTGATTCTACTCTTATTATTTCTGTATCCACTAAACCATCTGCATGATATTTTGCAAAAGTTTCTACAATTGGAGTTTGTGGTGTTATTGGATACATCGCTACTACTCCAGGATTTATCTGCCTCATTGCTTCAGCAACTGCCTGTGATCCTGTAAGTGGTAATATTTTTTTATTAATTTTAGCCATAATATTATTTTAATTTTCTGTACGAACGCGCCTCGGCTGCGTTCTTACATATTTTATTTATCTTCAACCATTGTTATTGCTCCTACTGGACATTCTTTAGCACAAATACCACAACCCTTACAAAAATCTAAATTTACATCCCCTCTTTTTCCATCCTTTTTTATTGCAATACAATTTTCAGGGCAAGAAAGAACACATCTTGCACAATGTATACATTTACTCTCATCTATTACAGGCCTCATTTTTTTCCAATCACCCGTTTTATTAAGAAGAGAGGTTTTTGGTTTATCTATTATTCCACCAATTGGAATTTGTTTTGATGTTTTTTTATCCATAATTTATATCATTGATTTATGACCTATTTCTATGGCCTTTAAATTAGCTTTTGTATTTTCTATTCCTATTTTCTTTTCAAATTTTTCTTTTACAACTTCTTTCATTGCTTCTATATCTATAAGATTAGTAAGCCTACAAAGAGCACCTAACATTGCTGTATTTGGTTTATTTTGACCCATTTGTTCTATAGATATTTTACTTGCAGGAATAGTATATATATCTCCATCAAAATCTAAAACTTGTTTTTGTATTTCTTCTTTTGTTTTTTCTGTATTTATCATTAAAATACCATTACTTTTTAAACCTAAAGTGACATTTACATTTTGTATTAGAGTTTCATCTAATACAATAACGATATCTGGATTTATTATAGATTCATGAGTTCTGATTTTTTTATCATCAATTCTAACAAAAGAAGCAACAGGTGCCCCAGATCTTTCTGGACCATATTCTGGAAAAGCTTGTATTTCTTTTCCTTTTTTTATAGCTGTTTCAGCTATAAATTGTGAAGTAGATTTAGCTCCTTGGCCACCTCTACCATGTATTCTTATTTGTAACATTTAACCTTTTTTATTAAAAATTTATATCACTTCTATTGCAAGAACAGGACAAGCATCAGCTGCTGTATTTGCGGATGTCTCATCTTCTACTTCTATAGATCCTATTCCATCTTTATATTCTGCATTTTTTAAAGTAATTTTTCCGTCATCATCAAATAAGTCTGGAGAAACGGCTGTACATATACCACAATGTACACATTTATTTCTATCATGTATTACTTTTGCCATATTTTTTTAATTAATTATTATCAGAATTAGATCCAGTATTAGATCTATTTTCTATTCTATTTATTTGTCTTTCATCTTGAAGAGCAGAACCGTTTTCTGAATTTTCAGTATTTATTTCTAATAAATCATCAGCTATTTTTTCTTCTAAATTATTACCATTAGGAGAAACCCACATTGCATTACGACTACCTGCTGATTTATGTACCCAATTATCTGGTGTTCCTAATTTTTTCTGATTTACAGATCCCCAATACCAACCTCTTTCTAATTCTTCTCTTGTAATTTTATTTAATGTGCTATTTGTTATTTCTGGGTTTGATATATCTTCATCTTCTGTTGTTTCATTATCTTTTATATTACCATTATTTCTACATTCACCTTCATAGGCTACTTTTATTTTATTTTGATGTTCAGCTACACATCTATTTGGATAAGTTTTTCCATCTTCTCCACAAACTGGAGCATATTCCATAGTACACATAACAACACCTTCCGGTTTTTCTGTTAAGCCTTCATTTATTATCTCTCTATTTCTTTCTCTTGTTTGATCTCTTTCTAAATCTGAATTTTGATTTTGTTCTTGGTTTTGGTTTTGTTCTTCTATTTTATTTCTTTCTCTTATTATATTTTCTAATTTAATATTATCTATTTGCCTATTACTATCAATTTCTATAGCTCTATTTTGAATTATATTTTTTACTCTATAATCTATTTCTTCTTTTTCTAAACTATTTAAAAATATTTCTTGTTTTTCATAATTTTCTTGTTTTTGTTTTATGATTTTTTCTAGTTTGTCTTCACTTACTGCAGTGTTTTCAATTTGAGCATATACCCTATCTTTATTACTTTGAATATTCATAATTCTATTCATAACTGCTTCTATTTTATTTGAATCAGCTTCCCTTCTATTTTCTTCACTTTCAGTATTATTTTGTTCTTGGTTTTGTTCTTTATTTTCCTCTTTATTCATTTCTAATATTTTGTTTTTATTTTGAACTCTATTTATATGTCTTTCTGCATTTTCTATCATAGAAAGAGCAATTTCAGATCTTTTTTCTGAATTTTCTGCATTACTTGAACTTAATATTTTATTAGCAATTTCAATTTTATTTTCAGCATAATCTAATCTTTTTTCTATCTTTTTTTCTTCTGAAAAAGTAAAAGCTATATCAACATTTTCTATGATGTTTTGAAAAAATAATCTAAATCTAGAAGGTGCTATTACTTCTTCTTCTGGATTTATTTTTATTAAATTTTCTTCTTCTATATTCATATTAACTGGCTCAACTGTTCTAGGTTCTATTACTCTAGGATTTACAATATTATCATCAGAAATTTCTGTTCCTAAGGCTATATTAGCCGAAGTAAATATAAATATCATAGAGAAAAATGATATTATAAAATTTTTTATTTTCATATTTTTATGGTTATTTTTTAGTCTTTTGTAATTATAATATTAACATAATAATTCTCTTTTAAAAACCTCCTAATTTATACACCGAAATTCCAAAAGCTACTGAAACATTTAAAGATTCTTTAATCCCTAAAATAGGTATAAATAATATTTCATCAGCTTTTTCTAAAACTTTTTTACTTATTCCTAAAACTTCATTACCTAAAATTATAGCACATTTTTTTTTGGGTGTATATTCAAAAATATTTTTTTGTAATTTTTGGAATTTTTTATTTTCTTTATTCCTTTTATTTATCTCGTATAGAGTATTTTTATTTTTTGATAATAATTCTTCTGCTGTTTTTTCATTATTTATTTTTTCTATACAAATAATTTTATAACCTTCTTTTTTGAGTTTATTTATTATAGTTATTGGATTTTTATATTTTTTCCATTTTATTTCTTTTTCTGCCCCTAGTGAAGTTTTTGACATTCTTTTATCCTCTGGGGTTGGTGTATATCCTGTTAAATAAATATAATCTACAAGCCCAGAACAATCTGATGTTCTAAAAATTGATCCAACATTATATATAGATCTTAAATTTTCACAAATTACAGAAATTTTTCTACCTTTTTTATCCATTATTATTTACTATCTTTTAAATTTATATTTATAAATACAAATAATGAGGTTATTATTCCTAATATTAAAAATAGATAATTCATATTTAAATAAGTCAAAACAATCATCCCTACCAAAGGCCCTAAAACATATCCCAATGGATGTTGTAGTTTAAAAAAACTTATCATATCTAAATCTTTACATGATACATTTTTATAAAAATGAACATCTCTCATAATTTCAACTAAGCTAGCTCCTACTCTTGTCATAAATAATAAAATAGTAAATGTGAGTACATCTTGTGCCCAAAACAATGATATTGTTGATATAGTCATTATAATTCCCCCTGTTATTAATAATTCTTTTTCACCTAAAAATTTATCGGCTATTTGTCCTGCTGGATATTGTATTATAACAAATGGAATTAATATTATACCTAATATCAAACCTATTTTATCCCAACTTAAATTTAATACTGTGTTCATATATATTGGTGTATATATAGTCATCCATGAATAAAAAAATGAAAGTATTAAATGAGTTACACTCATTTTTGTTATTGATTTATTTTTTATAATCCTTTTTAAATTTATTTTTGCAATAGCATCAATATTTATATTAACTGATATTTTTCTAAAGTATCTATATAAAATTAAAAAATCCCCTATTAAAAATAATGCGGATATTCCGAATGTTATATTAAAACCAAAACTATTTATTAATATACCAGATAAAACAGGACCTAAAAGAATCATAAAATTTACTATTGTCCATTGTTTTCCTTTTGTATCACCAGTTGTATCATCGTTTGAATAATTTTCTATATAATAATCAAATAATATATTCCCTACCATTAAAGCTATTTGGTATATTATTATAGGAATTACAATAAGTAACACATTTTTATTTTGTGGGATCTGAGTTATTAAAGAGAAAAAAATTATAGTTGTATTTATTATTGTAATTTTAAAAAGAGATCTTTTTCTTACGAATTCCCCTAAAAATAAAATTATTAAGCAGGATATTAAGTTTGGTATTAAAAATACTAAACTAACTTTTTCTGGTGTTAAATATTCACTTAAATAAGATGATAAAACAAATCCTAAAATTGCATTTGATATTGTATAAAAAGCTATTCTTCTGAATGTTAATATTAACTCTTCTTGAGTATTCTTAAAAATAGAAAATTTAAATCTTTTTTTTGGAACCCTTTTTGTTATGTTTGCCTTCATTTTTTATAAAAAATTTGTTTGTTAATTAGTTGATCTTTCTACATATTCTTTTGTTTCTGTGTTTATATTTACAAATTCTCCTTTTTTTATAAATCCAGGGACTTTAATAATTAAACCTGTTTCTAATGTTGCTTCTTTCATAACATTTCCTGTTGTATTTCCTTTATCTACTGAATCTACACATTCAGTTACCTGTAAAGTAACTTTTTTAGGTAATTCTACATTTGATGCAAAATTATCTATTAATAAAATAGTTACTTTTTGTTCTGGTTTTAAAAATTTTATATCTTCTCCTAAATTTTCAAGATGAATGTCTATTTGTTCATAACTAATAGGATCCATAAAATATGCAAAATTTCCATCTTCATATAAATATTGCATAGTTTTCCTTTCTAAATTGACAGATTCAAATCTTTCCCCTGTGTTGAATGCTACATCTATATTTTTACCATTTTTTAAATTTTTTATTTTAGCAAGCATTTTAGTAACACCTTTTCCTGGTTTATGATGTTGAAACCAAGTTATTATGTATGGTTCATTGTTATAATAAAAAGCAAGTCCGTTTTTGAAATCTGATGTTGAAATCATAAAAAAAAATTAACTGTTTAACATAGTATATTCGTATATTGTAATTTATTTTAATCTTTTTATCAACTTAAATTGTATTAGAATTTTAATATTTTTATTGGTTAGCTATAGATGATTAGTGTATAATATAGAAATGGTTATTTTATCTATTGAAACAACTTGTGATGATACAGCTATTGCTATTGTAAAATATAGTAATAACAATTTTGAAATTCTTTCAAATATTTTATCTTCACAGGTTAAAGAACATAACGCTTTTGGGGGTGTAGTTCCTGAACTTGCTAGTAGATGTCATATTCAAAATTCTATACCAGTATTAGATAAAGCCTTAACTTCTGCTAAAATTTCTCAAAAAGATATTGATTATATAGCTATCACAAATAAAGGTGGAGGGCTTATTGGTTCTCAAATTGTTGGAGTAGAAATGGCTAAAACTATAAGCTTTATATTGAATAAAAATATTGTTCAAGTAAATCATATCAAGTCACACAGTCTTGCTGTTTTTATGGATACTGAAAATAATAAAATAAGAGATATAAAGTTTCCTATTATCAGTTTAACTGCCTCAGGTGGGCACACTTTTATTGTTTTAATTAAAGATTTTGATAATTTTAAAGTAATTGGGAGAACTATAGATGATGCCTCAGGAGAAGCTTTTGATAAAGTTGCTAAAATGCTTAATCTTGGATATCCAGGAGGACCCATAATATCTAAATATGCTAAAAATGGTAAAAATATTATTGATTTCCCTAGACCAATGATGAATTCTTCTGATTTTGATTTTAGTTTTTCTGGTCTTAAAACTTCTGTTTTGTATTATTTAAGAGATAATAAAAATTATAATATAGAAGATGTTTGTTGTTCTTTTCAAGAAGCAGTTTGTGATGTTTTAACTTATAAAGCTATAAAAGCTGTTAAAAAATATAAACCCAAAAGCTTAATTATTGCAGGTGGAGTTAGTGCTAATATTAGATTAAAAGAATTAATGAAAGAAAGATTAGATAATATTGAACAAAAAATTTGTTTTTATTATCCAGATAAATTATTAACCACTGATAATGCTCTTATGGTTAATATTAATGCATATTTTTTGATAAAAAAAAGAAAAATTGATAATTGGAAAGATATAAAATCTGATCCATTAAGATCTATATAAAAAAAAGACGAGATTTTAAAAACCCCGTCTTTTTTATTTTATTTTAATTACATTCCCATCATTCCACCCATTCCTGGATTCATTGGCATATCATCATGATTATGTTCTTCTGGTAATTCAGCAATTGCAACCTCTGTTGTTAGAAACATTGCAGATATTGATGCTGCATTTTGTAATGCTGTTCTTGTCACTTCTGTTGGATCAACTATTCCAGATTTGAATAAATCTTCAAATGTATCTGTTGCTGCATTATATCCATAATAATCACTAGTATTTTTTCTAACTTCTTCTGCTATAACAGACCCTTCTTTTCCTGCATTTTCTGCTATTTGTTTTATTGGAGAAACAAGCGCTCTTTTTAATATATCAACTCCTATTCTTTCTTCTGGATCATCTATTTTTATATTTTCTAAAATTTTCTCACATTTTAATAACGCTACTCCCCCACCAGCTATTATTCCTTCTCTTGTAGCTGCTTTTGTAGAATTAATTGCATCTTCTATTCTAAGCTTCTTTTCTTTCATTTCTGTTTCTGATGATGCTCCTACTTTTATAACTGCTACTCCTCCAGATAATTTAGCTATTCTTTCTTCTATTTTTTCTTTATCATACTTACTTTCTGTATTTTCTAAAGTTGTTTTTAATACAGAGATTCTTTCTTCTATATTTTCTTTTCTTCCATTTCCATTTACTATTGTTGTATTATCTTTTTCTGAAATTACTCTACCTGCTGATCCTAAATCTTCTAAATTAACATTTTCTAATTTCTCACCTTTTTCTTCTGAAATAACTTCAGTTCCAGTTAAAATTGCTATATCTTCTAAAATAGCTTTTTTATTATCTCCAAATCCAGGAGCTTTTATAGCTAAAACATTAAAAACACCTCTTAATTTATTTATAACAAGAGTTGTAAGAGCCTCTCCATCTAAATCTTCACAAATAATTACTAAATCTTTTTTACCAGAAGATGCAAGATCTTCTAAAAGTTTTAAAATATCTTTTATTGCTGATATTTTTTTGTCTGTTATTAATATTGGAACATTTTCCATTTGAGAAGTCATTTTTTCTGAATTTGTAACCATATAAGGAGATATATAACCCTTATCAAACTGCATTCCTTCTACTATTTCTTTTGATATTTCAAAAGATTGAGATTCTTCTACTGTTATAACTCCATCTTTACCGACAGTTTCTATAGCTTCTGCAATTATCTTTCCTATTTCATTATCATTTGCTGATATTGAAGCTACTTGAGCTATTTCTTCTTTTGTTGAAACTTCTTTTGACATTTCTTTTAGGTGTTTACAAACCTCATCAACACCTTTTTGTATTCCTCTTCTTATTGCCATTGGGTTAGATCCTGCTGCTACATTTTTTATTCCTTCACCAACTATAGCTTGAGTTAAAACTGTAGCTGTTGTAGTTCCATCACCTGCTAAATCATTTGTTTTGTTAGCAACTTCTTTAACAAGTTCAGCTCCTAAATTTTCAAATTTATCTTTTAATTCTATTTCTTTTGCTATTGAAACTCCATCATTTATTATTGATGGTGATCCATAACCTTTATCTATAGCTACATTTTTTCCTTTTGGACCTAAAGTAATTTTTACAGCGTTTGCAAGCTTATCTACTCCAGCTTTTAATTTATCTCTTGCTTCATCTTTATATATAATTTGTTTTACCATATTATTCCTTTAAATATTAGTTAATTTTATTTATTCTAAGATTGCTAATATATCTGATTCTCTTAAAATTAAATATTTTTTTTCTTCTACTTCTATTTCAGATGGTATATAGCTTTTAAATAAAACTTTATCACCTACTTTAACTGATAATTTTTGTATTTCACCATTTTCTTTTATTCTCCCTTCTCCTACAGCTATAACTTCTCCTTGTTCTGGTTTTTCATTTTTATCTTTTTCAGGGAGTAGTATTCCTGATTTTGTTTTTTCTTCTTTTTCAATTGGTAAAATGACTATATTGTCATATAAAGGTTTTAATTTAGCCATATTTTTATTTTATTTAATTAGTTATTTATTGATAAATATATGTTAATATATTAGCACTTTCAAGTCAAGAGTGCTAATATTTTTATAATTTTAGGAAAAATTAAATTATTATTTCTCTTTTATTTTCATCTAGAGCTTTTAAATTAATATTTCTCTCAGTATCCCCTAAAAAACTTTTTATATTTTCCGGCCATTCTATAAAAACTATTGTGTTTTTATCATAAAAATATTCTAATGCTCCTGTTTCTAAAAACTCCTCTTCATTTTCTATCCTGTATGCATCTATATGTATTATATTTTTTATGTTTTTATTATTTTCTACTTTGTAATTATTAAAAATTGTGAATGTTGGAGATATAATTTCTTCTTTTTTTATATTAAAAAATTCTGCAACACCTTTAACAAATGTTGTTTTTCCTGATCCTAAATCTCCTTTAAGCAATATTACTTCCCCACCATTTAAATCTTCACAATATTTTTTTGCTATTTTATATGTTTCTTCTTCTTTATTTGAAATCATTTTATATTTTTAGCTTTTAATTCATTTAATATCTCTCTATTTATTCCACCTGTTAGGTATAAAGATATGAAATATATTATTACTCCTGATGGAAGCGTTATAAATATATCTAAATTAAGTTTATATTTCAATAAATATATAAAGATAAACATTATTATAGATGAAAATAATATTTTATATACTGATTTTATATTTGGCAAAAATTTTGTTTCTTTCTTAAAAATTATTACTGCAAATATTGTAACTATTAATTCAACTACAACCGTTGTTATTGCTGCTCCAAAATATGAATATCTAGGTATTAATATTAAATATCCTATTATAGATAATATTGCTGCTGTTATATAGCCTATCGTCATCTTTTTTTGTTTATTTACTGCTATTACTAAACTGCAAAATAAAGCTCCAAAAGTTATTATAGACATTGCCAATATTAATATCTGAAGAACACTTCCTGCTTTTACAAAATCTTCCCCTGCAACAAGAATAATAATATCTTTTGATAATAATAATCCCCCAAAAACTAGTGGTATTGCTATCATTAAGAAAAAATCAAATATTTTTTGTATAATTCTTTTAAATCTTTCAAAATCTCCTTGTTTATAGCTCCTATCTAATATTGGTAATACTAAATTTACAAAAAGTATCGGAAACATATCATATATTTCCAAGACTTTGTATGCTGCTCCATATATTCCTACATCTGCTTGTGGTTTTAGTAATGAAAGTATGAATGTATCTCCTCTGAAATAAATTAAATTCAATATTATAGATATTGCAAATGGCCAACACATTATTAAAGCTTTTTTCCAAAATTTTAAATCTATTTTTAATTTTATTTTTGAATATTTTCTGGCTCCTATAAAAACGTTTATGAAATAAATAAAATTACTTAATATAGAAAATATTAAAATATGTTTTAATTCTAGAGAATTTGTTGCTACGTATATTACTGATAAAAGAAATATTAATTTTGAAAACACCTCGCCTATAACATAAGAAATCGTATTTAACTTTTTTTGTAATAATACTACTAATATTTGTATTAAATTTGTAAAGAAAAAAGCAAATGATGATATTAATATTCCTTGTTTTATATCGCTACTGTATGGGAATAAAAATACTACAACTGGGGCTAAAAATATTAGAAAGTTTAGAAAAAATCTGAGTGTAAATATTTTTGATATTATATTTTCAGTATTTTCATCATTTTCATGAGATATCATTTTTAATGTGACATTTGATAATCCTAAATCTAAAAATACTGTAAATATTTGAGTAAATGTTATTATTGTTGTATATTTTCCAAATCCTTCTTGTCCTAAATATCTAGTCATTATACCTATTCCTACAACTCCAAAAATCATAGAAAATATCTTTCCTAGCATTTGTATTACTGAATTTTCGGCTACTTTTTTTGTATCAGACATTAATTATATTTATTTTCAAATTATTTAATTTTATCATATATATTCTTTATTTTATATTAATAAAAATGGTAATAAAAATTTTGCCTTGCCTTATTCTTTGTTTTTTGATATTATATCTTCATAAAACTTGGGTAGATGGCGGAGCGGTCAATCGCAGCAGACTGTAAATCTGCCGGCTTTATGCCTACGGGGGTTCGAATCCCTCTCTGCCCACCAGTTTTTGCCGAGGTAGCTCAGTGGTAGAGCAGAGGACTGAA
>JAIPGT010000005.1 GCA_021735565.1 Patescibacteria group bacterium | reverse complement strand
TATAATATTAATATATAAAAAATAAAACCTTAATTAAATAATAAATAAAAAGGGTATGAAAAATAAAAAAGTTAAGATATTTTCAACTTTAGCATTAACTATAGCTTTGGTACTAAACTTTAGTTTAGTAGCTAGTGCTTTAAATTGTGGTACATTTTCTCAAGCTGACTGTGGATCTGTTCCAGGATGTAAATGGGATTCTGATGGGCCTCCTTATTGTGTAGCAATAGATGGTTTTTCTGATGTTTTAAGTAGTACTCAATCTACAGCTAGTGATGCTGGCCTTGCTACAGATACTTCTGTCCCTGCAATGGTAGGAAATACTATCAGAATAATATTAGGTATTTCAGGAACTGCAGCTCTTATCATAGTAGTAGTAGGTGGAATAAAATGGATGACTTCAGGAGGAGCTGAAGCTAAAATTACTAGTGCTAGAAAGCTCATGGTATCAGGAGCAATAGGAATAGTAATAATAGCAGCAGCATATGCTATTACATCTTTCGTTATGAACCAAATGTTAGCTGTTGTTGGATAATACAAAACATTATTATATAAAATATATGGGAACGCGCCTCGGCGCGTTCCTTTTTTATTTCAAAACAAAACATTATTACATAAATTATTGTAGGAACGCGCCGCGGCGCGTTCCTACTTTGTTTCAAAACAAAATATTAATTTAATGGTTAAATATTGTAAAATAAAATATCATAAAAATATATTTGACATTTACATAAAAAAGTTATACCATATATCCTATATTTATTATGAAAAAAGAATAAATATATTTTTTTTGAAATTAAATAGTTATAAAAATAGGTCCTTAGCTCAGTTGGTAGAGCAACAGCCTTTTAAGCTGATGGTCGCGGGTTCGAGTCCCGCAGGGCCTACCGAACGTCTAATAAAATACCAAATTAGTTTATTTAAAAATTAGATGATATAATAAAAATATGGATTGGAATAGCATTATTAAAATTTTACAAATTACATCTTCTATATTGCTTATAATAGCAGTATTATTACAAGGTAAACATTCAAGTTTATCAAATTTATTCGGAGGAGATGGAAGTTTTTATGCAACTAGAAGAGGTGCTGAAAGATTTTTATTTATTTTTACAATAGTCTTAGCATTTATATTTTCAGGTAGCATATTAATAGATCTCATACTATTATAATTTTTTTTATGAACAATCATAAGAGATTTAATCTTAGGATTATTTCTAAAAGGAAAAAAGGTTTACCTAGTTTCAAACAACTTAAATATTTAAAAAAATATTTAAACAAAACTGAAAAAATTATATTAAAAATAGCACTTTTAATATTTTTAATAAGTTTTGGTTATTTTATTTATAATTCATATTCAAAAATAGAAAATATACCAGATTACGGTGGTTCTTATGTTGAAGGTGTCATAGGTCAAATGCAATATCTAAATCCAGTTTTAGCTGATACTAATAGTGTTGATGTTGATATAAATAAATTAATTTATAATTCCCTATTTAAGACTAAAAATAGAGAAATAGTACCAGATTTAATAGAATCTTATGAAATATCAGAGGATGGTAAAAAATATTCTTTTATTTTGAAAAATAATGTATTTTGGCATGATAACAAACCATTAACTTCAGAAGATGTTGTTTATACAATAAAAACAATCCAAGATATAAAATACAGAAGTCCTTTATATCTATCTCTAAAAGATATAATAATAGAAAAAACAGGAACTTTTACTTTTGATATAAATTTAGAAAAATCATACAATCCCCTTATTTCCACATTAACATTTGGAATTATTCCTAAACATATTTGGTCTAATATTAATTCATATAATTTTGCCTTATCTGAATATAATTTAAAACCAATAGGAACAGGCCCTTATAAATTCGAATCATTAACTAAAAGTAAAGAAGGATTTATAAAATCATACACATTAGAAGTTAATGATTTATATTTTAGAAAAAAACCATACATAGAAGAATTCACTTTTAAATTT
This sequence comes from Patescibacteria group bacterium, assembly GCA_021735565.1. The sequence continues at coordinate 18,267 of JAIPGT010000005.1, read as the reverse complement.
TTTAATGATAAGACTGATTTAATAGAAAAATTTAAAGAAAAAAAAGTGACAGGTATAAATTATATAGAACATTCTGAAAAAGAGCTTTTAAATGAAAAAAATGTAAACTTTTATAATCTTTATCTTCCTAAATATGATGCAATTTTTATAAATTCCGAAACTAATGCATTATTAAAAGAAGACTATATAAGACAAAGTATATGTCTTGGTACAGATAAATATGAAATTATAGAAACTGTTTTTGAAAATGATGCAAAAAAATCAGATAGTTTATTTCCAGAAGATATGTTGGGATATGATCCTGATTATACTTTATGTGAATTTGATCCAAGTAGAGCCGTATCAATAATAGAAAAGAATGGCTGGGAAAGAAGTTTAAATGATGGAATTATGGAAAAAGATGGAGAAAAATTAGAATTTATATTAACAACAGTAAATAATGAAGACAATGAAAAAGTTGCTAATATTATTAAAAAACAATGGGAAAATTTAGGTATAAAACTCAATATACAATTAATAGATAGTAATTTTATAAAAGAAGAAACAATAAAACCACGTAATTACGATTTATTATTATATGGAGAAGTTGTAGGTGCTAATTCTGATCCATATGCTTTTTGGCATTCATCACAAAGTAAAAATCCTGGTTTAAATCTTTCAGTTTATGGAAGTAGTTCTGTAGATGAAGCTATAGAAAAAGCAAGACAAGCAATGGAGGAAGAAGATATTTTAAAAGAATATAAAACTATAAAAGAAATATTCAAAAATGATATACCTGCAATATTTTTATATAATAATAGTTATATATATACTGTATCAAACGAAGTTTATGGTATAAATTTAAATCAAAATATAACATATCCTCATGATAGATTTAATAATGTTGAAGAATGGTATGTTAGAACTAAAAAAAGACTTTAAACTCTTAAATATAAAAAAATAAATTAAAAACAATAGGTATTATTTATAATATCTAAATTAAATATAAATAATTAATTAGTTAATAAATTAAATAAGAATAATGGACACAAATAGTTCTCAAAACAGAAATCAAAATAATATTTCTGGAAATGAAGATAAAAAAATATTAAGAAGGCCTACAATAGGTAAAACTTCTTACAAAAGAAAAATATATGATCTAAGAAATACACCAAAAGATACTCTAGTTTCTTTTTCACTTGGTGGACAAGAAGAAGTTGGTATAAATATGGTTGGGTATAAATATAATGATGATATTATATTTATAGATATGGGATTAGAATTCCCAGATGAAGAAATGCTTGGAGTTGATTACATAATACCTGATATTACTCCTCTAAGAGGTTTAGAAAAAAATATAAAAGGTATTTATATAACTCATGGTCATTATGACCACATAGGAGCAATTCCTCATTTAATAGATAAGCTTGGAAATCCAAAAATATACGGATTAAAGCTTACTATAGGAATGATTAAAAAAAGACAAGAAGAATTTAGAGTTAGATCAAAACCTAATTTTATTGAAGTTGGTATTGATGATACTCTAAAATTAGGAGTTTTTAAACTAAATTTTATAAGAGCTTCTCATAATATTCCTGATAGTTCAATGGTTATAATAGATAGTCCTGTAGGAAAAGTTATTCACACGGGAGATTATAAATTTGATATGACTCCAGTTGATTTTAATGAAACTGAGATTCATAAAATAGCAGCTCTACATAATCAAAATGTATTAGCATTATATGCAGATAGTACAAATGCGGATCAACCTGGGCATCAAATTTCAGAGCTTAAAGTTGAAAAAAGTATTAGAGAGCTTTTTACTCAAGCTGAAGGAAGGATAATTATTGGAACCTTTGCTTCCCTATTATCTCGTATACAACAAATTATAAAAGTTTCTGAAGATTTAGGTAAGAAAGTAGTTATAGACGGTAGAAGTATGAAAAATAATGTTGCAATAGCTCATGAATTAGGATATTTAAAATATAAGAGAGGAACAATCATAGAATATAAAGATATGGGAAGATACCCCGATAATAAGATCGTAGTAGCTTGTACAGGAGCTCAAGGTGAAGATAGAGCTGTTCTTATGAGAATTGCTAATAATGAACACAGACAAATTAGAATTCAAAAAGGAGATACAGTAGTTTTTAGTTCATCAGTTATTCCTGGTAATGAAAGATCTGTTCAAAAATTGAGAGATTCTTTATATAAACATCATGCAAATGTAATAAACTATACAATGATGGATATACATGCTGGAGGACATGCTAAACAAGAAGATATTAAACTTTTGATTAAATTAATAAATCCAAAATTTTATATTCCAATTTATGGAACGCATACCCATCTTAAATTAAATGCTGAAGTTGCAGAAGAAACTGGTATTCCAAAAGAAAATATATTTACACCATTTAATGGTCAACTTTTAGAATTTAATAAAAAAAGAGAAGCTAAAACTGCAGAAAATAAATTATATTTAAATAATATTTTAGTCGACGGTTTAGGTATTGGAGATGTTTCTGGTATAGTCTTAAGAGATAGAAAACAAATGTCTGAACATGGAATGATAGTTATAATATCTACAATAAAAATGTCAACAGGAGAGCTTGTAGGTAATCCTGATATAATTTCAAGAGGTTTTATATATATGAATGCTAATAAAAAATTAGTTGAAGATATTAGATTAAAAGTAAAAGAAACGCTAAAAGATTCTGATCCTTTAACTCCTGCAAATCAAACATATATAAAAGATAAAGTAAGAGAAGATATAACAAAATTTATATATAAAAGAACTCATAGAAGTCCTATGGTTCTACCTGTTATATTACTTATGTAAATGGATTTTAAATTAGTATCAAAATTTAAACCTAATAGAGATCAAGAAAAAGCTAGAGATTTTATAGTATCTAAAATACAAAAAGGAGATAAATATTCTACCTTATTAGGAGTTACAGGAAGCGGTAAAACATTTACCGCTTCTTCTGTAATAGAAAAAATACAAAAACCAACTTTAGTAATTTCTCACAATAAAACATTAGCAGCTCAACTTGCGTCTGAATTTAAAAATTTTTTTCCAGATAATGCTGTTCATTATTTTGTGTCTTACTATGATTATTATCAACCAGAAAGCTACATACCGACTTCAGACACTTTTATCAATAAAGAAACTAGTGTAAATGAGGAGATAGATAGATTAAGATTTGAGGCTACAACTTCCCTATTATCAAGGAAGGACGTGATTATTGTTGCATCTGTTTCTTGTATTTATGGTTTAGGAAAACCTGATGATATAAAAAGTAGATTTTTAAAAATATCTAAAAAAGATAAAATAAGCATATCAGAAATAGCTTTATATCTAACCGAAATACAATATGAAAGAAATGATATAGAATTATCAAGAGGAAAATTTAGAATTCTTGGAGATATAATAGAAATACACCCTGCAAATATGAAGAATTTAGTATATAGAATAGAGTTTTTTGGTAAGGATATAGAAAAAATCTCTCAAATTGATTTATTGAATAGAAATACTGTAAGAGTATTAAAAGAAATTTCTATACCTCCTGCAAGTCATTATTTAACTAAAAATGAGGAAATCTATTCTATTGTAAAAGAAATTGAAAAAGAATTAGAAATACAAGAAGAATATTTTAAAAAAAATGGTAAATTAATAGAAGCTCAAAGAATAAAAGAAAGGATTTCTTATGATTTAGAGATGATAAAAGAAATTGGGTATTGTAATGGTATAGAAAATTATTCTAGATATTTAGATGGAAGAAATGAAGGGGAAACCCCATATACTTTGATTGATTATTTTGGTGATGATTTTTTAACAATCATAGATGAATCTCATGTAACATTACCTCAAGTTAGAGGAATGTATAATGGAGATAGAGCCAGGAAGAAAAATTTAATAGAATATGGTTTTAGATTACCTTCAGCATATGATAATAGACCGCTTAGATACGAAGAATTTGAAGATAAAATGAAACAAATATTATACATGTCAGCTACACCATCAAACGAAGAAATTATAAAAAGTGAAGATAATGTAGTAGAACAAATCATAAGGCCAACTGGACTATTAGATCCTATTATCGAAGTTAGAAAAACGGAGAATCAAATAAAAGATTTAGTTTTAGAAATACAAAAAAATATTAAAAAAAATCAAAGAATTTTAGTAATAACTTTAACAAAAAAACAAGCAGAAGATTTAACCGATTATTTAATAGATCTTAATATAAAAGTTAATTATATACATTCAGATGTAAAAACAATGGATAGAGTTGATATATTGAGAGATTTAAGGAAGGGGAAATATGATGTTTTAGTTGGAGTAAACTTATTAAGAGAAGGATTAGACTTGCCAGAAGTTTCCTTAATAGGAATATTAGATGCAGATAAAGAAGGTTTTTTAAGGTCTAAAACTTCACTTATTCAAATAATAGGAAGAGCCGCAAGACATAATGAAGGAAAAGTAATTATGTATGCTGACAAAATAACAGATTCTTTGGATTACGCTATTTCTGAAACAAAAAGAAGAAGAAAAATACAAGAAGAATATAATAAAAAGAATAATATAACCCCTACATCAATTAAAAAGAATATAGAAGAGGCGGAAATTCCTGGTAGATCTATAAAAGAAGAAAAGGATTATAAAATATATAAAAAATTAAGTAAAAAAGATCTTACTTATATTAAAGAAAATTTAGAGAAAACAATGTTAAAAGAAGCCAAAGATATGAATTTTGAAAGTGCTGGTATTTTAAGAGATGAAATTTTAGAAATAAATAGGATTTTAAAAAATAAAAAATTTTAATCAATATTCAAAGTAAAAATATCCCCTGCCCCCAATATTAATACAAGATCTTTATTTTTTAGATTCTTTTTCATTTTTTTAGAAGTTTTAACAAGATCTCCTGAATATTTTACTTTTAATTTAGGATTTCTTTTTTTTATAGATTTTACTAATTCTTTTGATGTTATTATATTTTTAGTTTCTATATCTCTACCAGTTGGCTCATAAATATCTGATATTAAACAAAAATCTGCATAATCAAAGCATTTAATAAAATCAGAGAACAAATTTTTTGTTCGATTAAATGTATGAGGTTGAAATATGACAAAAATTCTTCTTAAATCATACATTCTTTTAGCGCCTATAATTATTTGGTTTATACTTGTAGGATGATGTGCATAATCTAAAACATATATTATATCTTTTTTTATATCTTTTTTTATAATTTCAAATCTTCTATTAGATCCTCTGAAATTTAATATTTTATATTGCCAATCTAATATATTGTGTCTTAATTTATTAATTTTAGATATTGTAAAACATGTTGAAAGAGAAGCTAGAGTATTATATATATTAAATTTTCCAGGAATACTTAATCTAAATTCAGCTAAAAATTCTCTATTATAATAAGTTTCAAAAATTTGAACACCATCTTTTGTATCGCTAAATTTAGCTATAAAATCAGAATCTTCATTTATACCATATGAAATAAATATTAAATCATGCCTTTTTTGAGAAACTTTTTTTATTAATTCTCTAGTATTTTCATCATCTTTATTATAAATAATAACTCCCCCATCAGGAATTTTATTTATCATTTTTTCAAAGGCTAAAATTACATTTTCTAAAGTTTTATAATAATCTAAATGTTCAGCTTCTATATTAGTTATTGTTAAAACATTAGGATTTAGATATAAAAAATGCTCCATATATTCACATGCTTCAACAATTAGAATATTAGATGTTCCTTTTTTATAGTTTTTATTATCAAGTTCTAAAACTTTTGCACCAACAATAACACTAGGATCAAGAGTTGTATTAGATAGGAGTATAGAAGATATGCTCGTTGTTGTGGTTTTGCCATTTGTTCCTGCTACTGCTATTGTGTAAAAATTTTCAGATATTTCTCCTAAAGCTTGAAAATAAGTCATTTCAGGAATTTTTAGCTCTTTAGCCCTAATTCTTTCTGGATTATCCTCTAATACAGCACTAGAATATATTAATAAATCTATATTATCATCTATATTAGAAGCTTCTTGAGTATTATAAAATTTTATTTCAAGTTCTGATAACATATTTAAATTACCTGTATCACTTCCTATAACTTCAATTCCATTTTCAAATAAAAAACCAGCAAGAGCTGAAGTTCCAGAGCCTGCTATTCCAGATATATATATTTTTTTATATTTTTTTAAAAAATCCATTTCAATCATTATTAATACAATCATTATACGTAAAATATAATAAAAAATAAAGTAGGAACAGGACGACAAAGTCGTCCTGTTCAATAAAAATGTAGGGGCCAGAGATCTCTGGCCTATTGTCGTCCTGTTCAATAATATCGTAGGAACGCTCCACGGCGCTTTCCCATAAGGATTGTGCACCCGAAAAACAAAACATTTTATATTTTATTTTTTTAAAAAACATTTTATCAAAATAAAAAATGCACATGTATTATTCATGTGCATTAAATATTAAATTAAAAAAATTTACTCCTTATAAATTTTCTTAATTTTTATTCCCATACTTCTGAAAACCTTCACATCAAATCCTGTATACAAGCAGGATTCAATTAAAAAATCATTTTTTATTTCAGACCCATTAATATCAATATTTTCTATAACTGAATTAGATATTTTTATATTATCTAATTCAGAAGAGCAAAGAAAAACCATTTGAAAAAAACATTTATTAAATTTTACATTTTTCAAAAAAGATCCCTGATGAGAAGCATGTATAAAAGTTGAATTCCTAAACTCAGAATCAACAACTTTTATTCCAGAAGCAATACTTAAATGAGAAACTAAATGCTCAAAATAAGAATTTTCCACAATAGAACCATCCAATGTACAGTGAGAAAAGAAATAAACATCTTCTAGTGTAGAAGAAATAAACTTACATCTTTTAAAAGAACAAGATTTGAAATAAACAGAAATAAGCTCAGTTTCTTTAAAACTAGCATCATCAAAAATACAATTATCAAACTTTAGATTTGATATAGCAAGGCCAGAAAGATCAATTCCTGTGAAATTCTTATTTTTAATAGAACCCGCTTCCGAAATCATGAGAATAAAGTCTTCTCTTGAAAAACTATTCATATTTTCCTCCAAAAAAAATTGTTTAATGGCTATTATCTCATGAATAATAATAAAAATCAAGGGATTGCATAAAAAATTATTATTTATCAAACGCACATTAAATTATGTGTAATATATATAAAATATAAAAACGCACATGATTCCTCGCATGCGTATTAAAAATATAAATCAAACAAAATCAATTATTTATAAAGCAAATTTAAAGCAAAATTTATTCTTTTTATAGATTCTTCTTTTCCTAAAACCCAAATAAGTTCAAAAACCCCAGGGCTTTTATCAACTCCAGATAAGGCATATCTCAAAGGCCATAAAAGTTGACCATTTTTTAAATTTAGATCAGTTATAATTTTTATAAATCCCTCTTTTAGATTATTTTCAATAATATTTTTATCTAAATTATAATCTATATCAAAATTATTAATAAAATTTAAAGAATTTTCTAAAGATATTTTTATAATATTTAAATCAACACCCATTTTTTCATTTAATATATCTTCAATATTATATTCAAAAATCTCAAATAAAAATAAATCATCTTTTATGTCTGAAAATTTATTGATTCTTTCTTTTTCTAATATAGCAATTCTTTTTAAGAAATCTTTATCTATATTATTAAAAGTAATTTCTTTTTTAAAATATTCCAAAAATTTAGAAAATTCCATATCTCTTATATATTTACCATTGATCCAATTTAATTTTTTTATATCAAAAATAGCTCCACCTTTATGGACTTTTGATAAATTAAAAACTTCTATCATTTCAGAAAGAGAAAATATTTCTTTTTCATCTGATGTATTAAAACCCAATAAAAACAAAAAATTTAAAATAACTTCTTTTAAATAACCTTCAGATAAATAATCATCAATTGAAACTTTATTTTTTCTTTTAGATAATTTTGTTTTATCTTCATTTAAAATTAAAGGCAAATGAGCAAATTCAGGAATAGAAAAATTAAAAGCTTTATAAATTAAAATTTGCTTAGGCGTATTAGTTATATGATCTTCCCCTCTTATTATATGAGATATTTTCATCTCGTAATCATCAATAACAACAGTAAAATTATATAAAGGCTCATTAATCGATTTAGCTATAATAAAATCATCAAAATCGTTAGTATTAAAAGAAATTTTACCTCTTACTAAATCATTAAATTTTATTATTTCATTTTTATTTATTTTTAATCTAATAGTGGCATTTTCTCCGTTTTTTATTCTTTCTTCAGATTCTTCTATATATTTTTTAATTTCAGAGCTATCTTGATTATTAGAAGGTCTACATTTCCCATCATATTTATAAGCAATTCCATTATTTTTATTATTTTCTTTTTTTATATCTAATTCTTCTTTGGTACAAAAACAAAAATATGCATTTCCTGAATATAATAAATCTAATAAATATTTTTTATAAATTTCTCCCCTATTACTTTGGTAATATGAAGCTTCGTCTTTCCCAGTTCCAACACCTTCATCTGAATAAATTCCTAAATTTTTTAAACCAGAAATTATATTTTCGGCATATTCTTTTGTGGATCTATTTTTATCAGTGTCTTCCATTCTAAAAACTATTTTACCATTATTTTGTTTTGCAAATAAAAAATTATATAAACATGTTCTTACTGTTCCTATATGTAATAATCCGGTTGGAGAAGGACAAAATCTAACTTTTACAGACATATATAAATATTTTAAAAATTTGTCTCAATTATATAACTAATTAGCTTGTTTTTCAATAATTTGTATAATATTGGTTATAATTATTTAATTTTATATGCGTTTAATTTTAATAATATTGTTTTATTTTATAATTCATATGGGAACGCGCCACGGCGCGTTCCCACAATATTTATTTATATTATTTTATATAAAATTCGCCATATATTCATGTATATTACTCACAGGTATTGACAAATGTTAGATATAGAGATAGTTTAAATAAAAATTAAGCTCAAAAGATTTTGAGTCATGGAGGAAAAAATGAAAAATCAGAAAATTCTAGAAAATTTTCCTTTCCTGAAGGAAATAAAATTACAGGAGGAGATGAATTTTGAAGGAGAAATAGATATCTCCCCAAAAATAAACGAAGGTTTCCCCTTCAGAATGGATTATTTTGTCAGAAATGGCAAGATAATAGAACCGCCGGATGAGATTGAAGAAGGAGATTATATTGTGGTAGTAGTACCACAACAAGTAAAAATTTCCGGAAGGAAATTTATTGGCAAAACAATACACTTGTTTTGTCCCAACCCCTTTAATTAAAAGGGGTTTTTATTTTTAAAATTCATGTTTTATTTACATTTATACATGGCGCGTTCCCACAATATTCATATATTAATATTTTTATATAAAATTATACATAATTTAATGTACATTTGAATTTGGTAAATAAAAAAATAATATGATATAATATCTTTATCTTTAAAAATTTATTGCAAATGTACTGAAAACAGTACGAGGAGGAAAAATGAAAAAAATAATGATAATTTTATCAGTATTTATTTTACTGGATGTGTCATTATTCGCTTTTGGGCTTGATGTAGAGTATAAAGACTTTAAGCTATTAGAAAATGAAAAAGAAAGAGGAGTTTTAAGTATTGAAATTGATCAGAGTATTTCAATTAGTGAAAATTTTGGAGTAGGTTTTGTAATAAATTTTAATCCAATATTTCTATCTAGTTCTGAAATTACTTTAGATAAAAATTTTCAATTTACTGGAAGTATATCTTATAAAGATATTCTTTTTTATTTTAAAAAAGATATAAAAGAATATTCAAAAATAATTGGATTACAAAAAAAATATTCTCAATATAAAAAAATGGGAATAGAATTTTTACTTCCATATAATCATTATTATTATGAAGATAATTCAGTATATTTAAAAGAAAATAAATCCATCATACTAATAATAGAAGATCAATTTTTAAAAAATGATCAGAATTTTAGTTTTTTTATACAAGAAAAATTAAAATTTTCAGAAATAAATTCTTATATAAAAAATCAAAATTATAATGAATTTATCAATACTGAAATAAGTATCTCTATTCAAAATAAAATAGGAGTCCAAAGTGGTTATTTTAATTGTGGTGTTTTAAATACAATTAATATAACAAATTCATCAAAAACAAAATTAGATTTTAATAACCTAGAAATATTTATAGGATTTAGATTCTAAATTTCTTTTAATCTAATCCGTCTAAAATAATATTAGACGGATTTTTTTAAGAGTTAAATCTTTTATATAAAGCCTCTTCCCAAGATTTATGAATAAAATTAGTTTTAGTATCTATTAAATAAGAATATTTAGGCCTTTTTGCAATAGTTTGAAAAAAATCAGAAGATACGGGATTTATTTTAATACTTATATTATTAATTTCACATATTTTTTTTGCAAAATTATACCAAGAAACGCAACCAGAATTAGAAAAATGATAAACACCTGAAGGATATTTTTTTAATATTAAATAATTTGTAAAATCAACTAAATCTAATGTATAAGTTGGTGAACCAAATTGATCCTTTACAATATTTAATTCTTTTTTATTTTTTGATATTTCTAAAACAGTATTTACAAAGTTTTTACCAATTTTATCAAATAACCAAGAAGTTCTAATAATATAATATTCTAAATTAGATTTTTCAGAAATTTCTTTAATATATTGTTCACCCTTTAATTTACTCTCTCCATAAATGTTTAAAGGTTTTAAATCTTTATAATCTTCACAATATCCGTCTTGATTTTTACCGGAAAAGACATAATCTGTAGAAAAATGAACAAATTTTATATTCAATTTAGAACAAATTTTGGCTAAATTTAAAACAGATTCAGAATTTATTAAAAAAGCTAATTCCTTATTATTTTCAGCTTCATCTACATTTGTATAAGCTGTACAATTAATAAGAAGATCAGGTTTTATTTTTTTTAATGTATTTTGAACTTTTAAAAAATTAGTTATATCTAATTCATCTTTATCAAAAGAAAATACAGTATAATTTAAATTTTCTGAAAAAAAATTGAATATCCTATTCCCTAGCATTCCATTTTTTCCTAATATTACTATTTTTTTCATATTTTTTTTAATCAAATATATATTTATATTAAATCAAAAAATAAAAAAAATAACCAGCTTTAATGCTAGCTATTTTTTAATAAATTAAGATTCAGATTCTATAGTATTAACTTTTTTTATTTTATTATCTCTTCTTTTATTTTTTTTCTTTGATTTTAATTCTTGATAATTTTCAACTTTTGCATTAGATCTTTTCTTAAATTTATCTACCCTACCTGAAGTATCAACTAAATTAGCTTTTCCTGTATAAAATGAATGACAATTAGAACATACATCTGTAGTAAGTTCTTTTACTGTTCCTCCAGATTTAAAAACCTTACCACAAGAAGAGCAAGTTACAGTAGCATCATTATAGAATTCTGGTTGTATATCTTTTTTCATATTTATTTATTTAATTTCTATATTTGTATTTATAGGTACTATATTAACCCAAATTTTTCCATTTGTAAACTCATATTCTAAATCATCAATAAAAAATCTAGTTTTTTTATTTTCTCTAAACCATTTTCCATAAATATATTTTCCATCTCTTATTAAAATAACATCACCTTCTAAATCAGAATCTAATTCCATTTTTTTTCTACCAATATTATCTATAATAGATGTTTCTACAAATTGAATAACTATATTTTTAGTTTCTATTATATTTTTTTCTGAATCTAAATCATGATAAGGATTATTTTTAGAATAAAATCTTTCATAATTATTAGTTTTTTCATTATATTTCCATAAAACATTATAACTAGAAGCTCCATATTCAATAAAAACAGAACTAGCTACAGAAGTATTTTCAAAATCTAATAAATAATCTTTACCATCATTAAATTTATAAGATTCTATTAAATTTTCATTTTCAATATTAAAATCAGAAATATAATCTTTTATCAAATCAGTAGAACTATAAGCATTATGAGGTGCTAATTGATAAATATTTCTCCAAAAATAATCATTTTCATACACCATACCATTCAAGCTAATAATATTATAATAATTATTATTAATTTCATGTAAAGCTTGATCACTCCCTCCAAAATGAACATATAAAGGAGAATATTCTTCAGCAATTTTTACAAAATATGGTCTTGCTGATCTTATTGGACCAATTTTTGGAACATTAGTAGAACCATCATATATAAATAAAAATCTAGTAATTTTAGCCTCAGCAAGAGCTTCATAAACTATAGAAGCTTCATTTATTCCAGATACAGGCCTAGCATCAGAGCTATTTTCAACCATAACCGCGTAAGGTCTTAAATCATTATCAATTCCCTTTTCTAATTCTACACCATTTAATTTACTTATGTTTTTATTATCAGATATGCTATCTCCTATTAATTCTAAATCATTTTCATTAGTAATTTCATTTTTATACATATATAAAGAAACAGATTCATCATATTTTTGCATATATCTATAAATATAAAATAAAAATATAGCAAAAGCGTCTATTACTATAAAAATTAATAAACAAAGGACCCAAGAAGATCCTTTGTTTATAGTTTTCTTTTTTTCTTTTTTTACTTTATTCATTATAAAAAACAAAATTATTTCTTTTCAGATTCTTTATTTTCTTCAGATTCAGGAGCGGCTTCTTCTTCTACTTCTTCTTCAGGTTTTTCTTCTACAACTTCTCTTGTTGTTTGAACAATAAATATAACTTCTTCTAAATCTTGTAATAATTCAAATTTTTCAGAAATTTTAATATCAGATATTCTAATAACATCTCCATCTTCAGATAATGAAGAAATATCAACTTCAAAAGATTTTATTAAATCTTCAGGAGTACATTTAACTTTTATAGATTCTAAATGTTGTTCTAGTAATAAGCCTTTTTTAGAAGCAGGAGCTTCCCCAATAGATTCTATAGGAATTTCAGTAGTTAATTTTTCACCCTTTTTAACTTCATAAAAATCAATATGTATTAAATCTCCTTTATAATTCCAAGCAGCATCATTTATAAGAACTTTATGAGTTTTTCCATCAACATCAAGATCTATAATAGAGCTTTTTTCAGCGATTTGAGCAACTTTTAAAAATTCTGCTTTATCAACTGAAATATAAATATTTTCTTTTAAAGAATGGCTATAAATAACAGCAGGAATTTTACTTTCCTTTCTTAAAGATTTATTTACTGATCTTTTTGAGTCTCTTATTTTTGACTTTAATTCAATTTTTTCTTTTATCATTTCTGTAAAATTATTAATTAATATTAGTTTTTATTTTCATGTTTTTTATATCATCTATACTTATAGGCTTCTTATCTTTTAAATTTAAAATTTCAGCCGGAGTTAAATCTGTTAAAAAGACAACAGCATTACCTATACCGGAAGAAGCCATATCTAAAACAGATATTACTGAAGCTCCACAGTAATTACATTTAGCATAAAAAATATTTCTATCTTTTTGCCTATCAATAAGATTAACAGTCATAGAGCTCTTTTTATTTTTATTATTACAAAGAGGACATACGGCTGCAGACTTCATAAGCTGTTCAGTTATATCGTTAAAATTATTATCTAACATAAAATACAAATAATGCAAATTATTTAAGCTAATAATAACAAATGTTTTTAAAAATGTAAACTCTAAATGATTATTTAATAATAATAATCAAAAAATTTAGTATTGTTGAAATTTTACAGCTCTTTTTGCTTTATTTAATTCATCTTTCTTTTTTAAATCTTCTTTTTTATCATAAGATTTTTTACCTCTAGCAAGAGCAATTTCTATTTTAATAAAATTATTTTTGTTATAAACTTTAATAGGTATAATGGAATAACCTTTAGTTTTTACTTTTTGGTAAATTTTTAATATTTCATTCTTATTTAAAAGTAATTTTATAGTTCTTGTAGGATCATAATTTTCATCTTTTTTAGACATTTCATAAGGTCTTATTCTAGAATTTAATAAAACAATAGAAAAATCAGACATAATTTTAATATAAGATGATTTAATAGTCATTCCACCGCTTCTTATAGATTTAACTTCACTTCCTAATAGTTTAATTCCAGCTTCATATTTATCTATAATTTCATAATCTAGCCCAGCCTTGCTATTTACACAATAAATTTTATTTAAAAATTCTTTTTTCATAAATAAAAAATAGCATATTCCCTTGATTTTTTCAAAAAATAATATATAATATCAAATACAGGGGATGAATTTTAGAGTCGCTAAAATTCAAAAAACTTATAACGAAGAAGTTTTAAAGTTAGTTGCAAAAAACAAAATTGCAAACGCATTCCAACAAGTGTCTAACGCTTTTAGAATGCAACCAGTGATGGCCTAAATTTAATATTTAGGAGAAATCACGCCTTTCGATATTTCGAAGAAAAACTATTCTTTTTAGAATAAACAACAAAAGTTTTTAATATTTCTTTTCAAAAAATATTTGCATTCTTATAAGTAGAGTTTTACACACGGGTGCAATTCCCGTCATCTCCACCAAATCTAATAATTAAATAAAAAATTTATTTATAACAAAAATTATAAAAAAAAATCAATAGGAATACCAAAATACAGAAAAAACGAAGAAATTAGAGCTGATAGAGTTATTTTAATTGGTCCAGAAGGTGAAGCAAAAGGTGAAGTAGATTTAAATTATGCTATTTCATATGCTAAAGAATTCAATCTTGATCTTGTAGAAGTTTCACCTAAAGCAGAGCCTCCTGTTTGTAAAGTTTTAAATTTAGGACAATTTTTATACGAACAAAAGAAAAAAATAAAAGCTAATCAGAAAAAAAATATAAAAGTAGTTGTAAAAGGTATAAAACTATCTCAAAACATAGGAAAACACGATTTTGAAACAAAATTAAAACAAGGAGAAAGATTTTTATCTAAAGGAAATAAAATAAAAATAGAATTACAACTTAAAGGAAGAGAAAAAAAATATGCTGATATTGGTAAAGATGTTATATATAAATATATAGAAAACTTGAAAGAATTAGGAAAATTTGATATTATCATCGAAGACCAATTAAATTTTAAGCACGGAAAAATAAATTGTATAATAGCTTTAAAAAAGAAATAAAATGCCAAAGATAAAAACAAACAAAAAAATAGCAAAAAGAATAAAAATTAAAAAATCTGGAAAAATGGAGCATGAAACATGTGGCCAAGATCATTTTAATTCTAGAGATAATGGAAATGCTAAAAGAAATAAAAGAAAAAGAAATCCAATATCTAAAAAAGGTGGGATTTTTAATTTAGCTAAAAAAACAATTCAATAATTTATTAAGATTAAGAAGTAATATGAGTAGAGTTAAAAGAGGTGTTAATCACACTAAAAAGAGAAAAAAGTTACTTAAACTTGCTAAAGGTTATAGACTTGGTAGAAAAAATCTAATCAAAAAAGCAACAGAAGCCGTTAAACATGCTGGAGTTCATGCTTATGTTGGAAGAAAAGACAAAAAGGGAGATTTTAGAAGATTATGGTCTATAAAATTAAATGCTGCTTTAAGGGATATAAATGAAAAATACAGTTATAGTAGATTTATAGGAAATTTAAAGAAAAATAATATAGAAATAGATAGAAAAATATTAGCTGATTTAGCAGAAAATAATCCAGAAGTGTTTAAAAATATAGTAGAAAAAGTAATGAAATAATAAAAAATCCCTTTAGTTTTTAAATTAAAGGGATTTTAAAATAAAAATAAAAATAAAAATAAAAATATGCAAGAAGAAAAAATTCAACAACTAATAGAACATTTAATTAAAATAAGAAATGAGGTTGATATTGCCTTATCAGAATATAATTTAAATAAAAAAGATTCTTCATCTATAAAAAATAAGTTGAAAAGTATTAAAGAATATGAAGAAAATGATGATAAAATAGTTGAAGGAATATTTAATGGAGAAATTATGATAGGTCCAGATGAGAAGCAATATAGCATTCCATCAAATTATATCTCTAAATCTAAAATAATAGAGGGTGATAAATTA
This sequence comes from Patescibacteria group bacterium, assembly GCA_021735565.1. Next base: position 2,165 of record JAIPGT010000005.1, on the reverse strand, counting down.
AAACTTACTATAAAACCGGATGGAACTTTTGTATATAAACAAATAGAACTTATTCCAAGAAAAAGGACTAAAGGTATATTATCAAAAGCAAATGATGGCAGTTTTGAGGTTTTATCCGAAGGAAAAACATATAAAGTCCAAAAAGCAAGCATAACTTATTACAAAGGAGAAATTGGAGATGAAGTAATAATTTTAACACCAAAAGATAGCAATAGTTTTTGGGCTGGTGTTGAAAATATTATAAAAAATGGAGAAAATAATAAAGAAATACAACCAATAACTCTTGAAGAATTAAAAAATAACGAATAATTAATTATTAATAAAAGGATATGGGATCAATGTTTTCAAAATTAAAAGAAGTAAAAGATTTAGCTGGACAAGCTAAAAAATTACAAGACCAATTAAAAAATGAATCTATAATTATAGATAAAGGTGGTATCAAAATAACTATGAATGGTAATCAAGTTGTAGAAAAAATTGAAATATCAGATGAGCTTATAGGAAAAAAAGAAAAATTAGAAAATGGAATAAAAGATTCTATAAATGATGGTATTAAAAAAGTTCAAAAAATAATGTCAGAAAAAATGAGAGGAATGGATGAATTTAAGTCCTTATTAAAATAAAAAGTGTTTCCAAATAAATTACAAAATTTAATAAAAGAAATTCATAAATTACCTACAATAGGAATTAAAACCGCTGAAAAAATAACACTCTATCTTTTATCTCAAAATCAAGATCAAAAAGATAAACTTATAAAAAGTATAAATGAATTAAAGGATATAAAATTATGTAAAGCGTGTTTTAATTTTTGTGAAAAAGATTATTGTGATATATGCTTAGATAAAAAAAGAGATCCTTCTATAATTTGTGTTGTTGCATATCCAAAAAACATACAAACAATAGAAGCATCGTCTAAATTTAATGGAAAATATCATGTATTACATGGTGTTTTAGATACAATTAATGGAATTTCTGAAGATGATATTAAATTAAAAGAATTTTTTAATAGAATTGAGAAAAATAAAGATAAAATAAAAGAAATAATTTTAGGGCTATCCCCTACTATAGAAGGTGAAGCTACGATGATATATATTTCTAATAAATTAAAAAAATATAATATTAAAATAACGAGATTTGCAAGAGGGATACAAGTAGGTTTAGATATTGATTATACAGATATAATAACCTTACAAGATGCTATATCAAAAAGAACCGATATTTAATAATTGACCAAAAATATTTTTTTTGTTATAATTCTCTTATATAATTTTTAAAGAACTACAATGATTGCTGTTATAAAGACTGGTGGAAAACAATATAAAGTTAAAGAAGGTGATAAATTAAAAATAGAAAAAATCAACCTTGAACCAGAATCAAAATATAATTTTGAAGAAGTTTTATTATTATCAGAAGAAGATGGAAGTAATATAGAAATAGGAAATCCTACGTTAAAAGGTGTAAAAGTAGAAGCTAAAATATTACAACAAGGAAAAAAAGATAAAATCAGAGTTGCTAAATATAAAAATAAAGTAAGATATAGTAAGGTATATGGTCATAAACAACCTTATACAGAAGTTCTAATAGAAAAAATATCAAAATAAATAAAATGTTATAAAAATGGGAATTATATAATTCCTATTTTTTATTATAAATTTCCTATTAATCTAGTAATTAAAAATTAAGATTGCTATAATATTACTATGTCTGGTAAAGCTATTGCTAAAAATTCAATTTATCTAATAACAGCCTCTATTTTTCAAAAAATACTAGCATTTTTTTATTTTGTTGTATTAACTAGAAATCTACCAACTGAAACTGTTGGAATATACACTTTTGCTTTGAGTTTTTGTTTTATTTTTGCTGTTTTTATAGATTTTGGATTTAATAGTTTACTTATTAAAGAAACAGCAAGAGATGAAAAAAATATTAATAAATATGCTTCTTATGCGATTTTATTTAAATTATTTTCAGGTATTTTATTCTGCCTTGTAGGTGCTACAATAGCATACTTTTCTAATTATGATCCTTTAAAATTACAAACAGTATTATTAGGTTTTATTTTAGTTTTTATTGATGGGTTTACTACAACATTTTATTCAATATTAAGGGGGAAACAAAAAATATTTTTTGAAAGTTTAGGTTTATTTTTATATCAATTTTTAATA
>JAIPGT010000004.1 GCA_021735565.1 Patescibacteria group bacterium | reverse complement strand
ATTATAGTGAAAATGGAAGTTTTTTGGGGAATTTTTAAGAAAAGAGCTTATTTTTTTGAAAAAAGCTTAAAAGAAGAGATATTTAAAAAAATTAATTATCTAAAACAAAAAGAAGATAATTAATTAAATTCCAAAAATAATGGAATAAAATCGCTGACCTATCAAAAAATCAGCGATTTTTTATTTTATTTTATTAAACAAAAAAGAAACCTAAAAAATAGATTTTCTTATTTTCTTAGATTTTAAAAAATAGGGTGGCAGGGTGGAAGTTATGATAATGTCGCACAATATACCTTTTACGACTACATATTTATATAATCCTATACAAAGCCTTAAAAGAGCTTTAACTATCGCGTAATTTTGTTAATATTTTCTTAAAAATAATAGTAAAAAATATAAAAAATAAAAGTATTATATATAAATCAAATGGCCCATTCATGAAGCCTTCATAAAAATTAGATAAACTTTTTATTAAATCTTGTAATAAAAAATCCCCTTTTATAAGCGAAATAAGGTTAAGCCAAATATTTTGGAATATAGATTTTATTATATATATATTAGTCATATATTAAAAATAGATTTTTAATATAAAAGAATTTTTTCTTAATCAGATGTAAATACTATTCCTATAAGCTCATCTTTTTCTAAAATACTAAAATTATTTTTAATTTCTGTCAATTTTTTTAATTTATTTTCCGGATATTCAATAGAAAAAGAATATTTCATATTATCTATTCCTGCTTGTTTTTGTAAATTAAGATAATAACTTATATAATTATTCAAAAAATTTGAATTATAGCTTATTTTAAAAGGCAATTTGTATTTTAATCTTATTTCCTGAGATTCTCCTGGTTTTAATAATGAAAAATTACCAAAAATAGTTTTTCCTTCATCATTATAAATAAAAGTACCTGTATCTGTTTCAATATATGAATATTTATTTAAATTATCTAATTTATAATAATCTTCTTGTTTTATATCTGAAATTTTTTCTGTATTTATTTTAGTAAATCCACTATTTTCTATTAATTCACTACCATAAGGTGTATAAATTCTTATAAATTCCCTATTTATCTTAATTTCCTGATCTTTTAATTCTTCATTTTCTTTAAATTCCCTATTTATCTTAATTTCTGAGATTATGTCTCCATTAGTATATATTTTTATATTATGTTTTACTTCCCTATTTATAAATTCACTTGTCTTTCCCCCACCTATATTCGTATCCACAATTGCTAAATAATCTTCTATTTTATCATCTTTTTGGCTAATATTTGATATTTTTCCAGAAAATCCTAATTTAATAATCTTTTCCTGTGTTATTTGGTCTTTACTATAAATTACTATATTTTTTTTGTTTATAGAATCATTTAAAAAATTTAATAATTCAAAAATTTTACTTTCATCTATATTAAAAATTCCTTCTGAAACCTCTTTAAATAAAGAATTAATAATTTCTTTTGGTTTATTCGTATTTTTATTTAAACTTACTATATTTTGTATTTTTCCAGTTGGATTTTCTGAATCTAAAATTATATTATATTCATTTAATTCTATATCCCCTATAAAAGAGAATAAATCTTTTAAAATATTTGAATTTATTGCAATAATACCATCTACACTGGTTCTAGATGAATTTTCAAAAAAATAATCTATTGTTTTAGCACTTTCTTCAAAGTCAAAAAACCAATTTGAATCTTGTATTTCCCATTTTGGAATCATTATATCAAAAGGTTTTGGTGGTCTTATATTTTTATAAAAACCAGCCTTTAAATCATATATTCCGCCTTCTGGTACTTCATATTTAATAATTTCTCCTTTATAAAAATCTACCAATGCATAACTCCCCATAAAACCTCCTGTTGCTCTTATTTCATTAGAATTTTGGAATATAATTAAATATCTTTTTTTATCGTCCTCACCTAATATGTTGGATAAAACTTCTGAAGCTTCATTTATTTTATCTATATTTTTATTAAGATTGTAAATACTATTTTTTAATTTTAAAATATCTTCCTTATATTTTTTAGGGATAAATTTTATATTTACCGAATTTATTATATTATTAATTGAATTTATATCATCTTTAATATATTTAAATTCATTATTAATAATAAAAAATTTATCTTGTAATTTAGATTCTTTATTTAAATTTTTTAGTAAAGAAAATATTCTATTTGATAAATCCTCTCCATTTCTAGCTATTTTTTCTATATCTCCTGTATTAATATTTGTTATAAATTTTGTTGAATTTAATATCTTAGGTAATATTTCGAGTTCATATTTTAAATTATATATAGAATTAACTGCAAGATATATTTTTTTATTAGCATTAATTATATCTGAATTAATAATGTCTGAAACTCCATTTTTAGCCATTTCTTCTGCATATGCTATTGATATTTTTAATTTTTTAGCATCTTTAGAAATTCTTAAAAAAGTATCTAAAGAAAATATTAAAAATAATATTATAGATAAAATAAGAATAAAATTTTTTACATTATTTTTCCAGTAATATTCGGGTAATTTTTTTATTTTAATATTTTTTAAATTTTTTATTTTTTTTAAAAAATAATTTTTTAATTTCATTATTTTTCTTTTTATTTTTTTTAAAAAATAACTCAAACTAAATTTTTGATTATTAATATATAATTTAAAGTCCTTTTCATCCCCTATTTCTTTCTTAAAATAATTTATATTTTCTTTCAAAAAATAAATAGGATCATCAAAAATATCTTCTAATTTTTCTCTAAAATCAGATTTTTTTATATCTTTAATTATTTTTTTATATCTTTTAATCATCTATCTTTTTAATATCTACTCCAATTTTTTGTAATTTATTTTCTATTTTTTCATATCCTCTGTCTATTATTTCTGCATTATGTATTATTGTTTGGCCTTCAGCTATAATTCCTGCAAGTATTACTGCGGCTCCTGCTCTTAAATCCAAACTATTTATTTCAGTTCCGTATAATTTAGTTATTCCTGAGATTATTGATCTATGTGGGTCAGCTATAATAGCACTTGCGCCCATTTTTATTAATTCATTTATATATCCCATTCTACCTTCATATACTGAATCATGAATAATTGTAGTTCCCGCACATTGAGTAGCAAGAACACCCATAGGAGATTGTAAGTCTGTAGGAAATCCTGGGTAGGGATAAGTTTTAATTTCTCTAATAGCTTTTAAATCTGGATTATCTTTTACTAAAATACTATTTTTATTAATTTCTAATCTGATACCCATTTGTCTTGCTCTACAAATAAGTGAGTCTAAATGATTTGGGTTTAAATTATCTACTAAAAGATCTCCTCTTGTAATAGCTCCTAAAACTAAATATGTTCCTGCTTCTATTTGATCAGGAATAATTTCGTATGATGCGCCGTGTAGTTCTTTAACTCCTTCTATTTCTATTAAATGACAACTTTCTCCAAATTTTATTTTTGCTCCACATTTATTTAAAAAAGAACACAAATCATAAACATGAGGTTCACAAGCCGCTAATTTAATTAGTGTTTTGCCTTCTGCCATAACTGCAGCTAGTATAGTGTTTTCTGTTCCAGTTACTGAAAAATCTGGGATTATTATTTCATTTCCTATTAATCTTTCTGCTTTAAATTTATATTCACCTCTTCCTTCTTCTAATTTTACCCCTAATTTTCTCAATGCTTCTAAGTGATTGTCTATTGGTCTATTTCCAATAATACATCCCCCTGGTTCTGGTAAACTTACTTCTTTGAATCTATTTAATAAAGATCCTAGTAATAGGATAGATCCTCTAAATTTTTTCATTGTTTGTTTATCGATATTTTCTGGATTAATATTTTTTGCATTTATAACAAAAGAGTTATTAGAGGTTTTTTTTACAACAACACCAATACTTTCCATTATTAAAAACATTTTTTCTATATCTTTTATATCTGGAATATTAGATATTTCTACATCTTCTTTAATTAAAAGGCATGCAGATAGTATTGGCAGAGCTGCATTTTTCATTCCTGAAACTTCTATTCTGCCATTTAATTTATAGCTATTGTTTATAATAAATTTAGACATAAATCTGTTTTTTAGATATAATTTAACTAACTAAAATCTTTGTTTATTATATCATTTTTATCTTTTTAATAAAATGAATATCGTTTTTAAAAGACTTTTTATATGCTTTCTATCTGCTCTTTTTTTATTTACTATTTTTTTTGTTTTAACATTCTTTAATGGTTACGAGTTTGATTTAAAAAAAATTAAATTTGTTAGAACTGGTAGTTTATATATAGAAACTCTTCCCAAATCTTCTAATCTTTATTTAAATAATAAAAAATTTAAAGAAACTACGCCTCTTATTATTAATCATTTATCTCCTAATAAATATAATATTAGAATAGAAAAAGCTGGATATAAAACTTGGGAGGATGAAATAGAAATAAACTCAGGAGAAGTTTCTTTTTTTGAATATGAAATGATAAGAGATGATATAAATTTAACTTATTTACAAAATTTATCTGATAATTATTTTATTTCTGACTCGGAACAATATATTATATATTCTTTTTTAGATTTAGAAAGCTCTTTTTATAATGTTTATTTATATGATTTTGAAAATAATGTAAATACTAAAATATATGAATTAAAAAATGAATTAGAAGATGTTATTTGGGGTGCTGCTTCTGAAATTTTATTTTTAAAAGATAATAAAAATAACTTTTTTTATTATGATTTTATAGATATAACTAATATTTACGATAAAATATCTATAAATATAAAAAATATTTATCCTAATTTAACTAACAAAAATGAAATAATTTTAGAATCAAGCGATAATATTTTTATATTGGATTTATATTCTTATAATTTAAAAAAAATAGAATTAAAAGAACCTTATTCTAAATTATTATTTCATGGAAATAATATATTAATTATAAATGAGAATTCAATCAAAATTTTTAATAAAGAAAATTTAAATTTAATAAATGAATTTTCTATACAAGGTTTAAAAACTATTAATTTTATTAATGATTTTTATGTAATTTTAGATTATAGAAATAATTTACACTTTTTAAATCAAGATTTTCAGGAATTTTTTAAGACTTATGCAAATAAATATAAATATAATAAAAATCATTTTTTGATTTTTAATAATAATGAAATAAAATTATTTAATATTAACTCTAATTCAGAAATATTATTATCAAGATATGGAAATAGTATTTTAGATGCTAATTTTTATAAAGATGAATATATATTATATTATATTGAAAATAATTTAATATTAAAAAATATTAAATATAATAATAATATTTATTTAATAAATGATTTAGATAATTTAAATGATATTATAAATATAAATAATAATATTTATATTATTAAAAAAATTGATGGAAAAAATATATTATTTAGAGTAAAGCTTTAATTTTATTTATTAAGTTCTTTTTGTCTGATAAATGAATTTGCTTTATATAAAGACTCAAAAGTACCTGCATCTATCCATTCTCCATTTACTTTTTTTACTTCTAATTCATTTAAATTCATATATTGTTTATGAATTTCTGTTATGTCTGTTTCATCTCTAAATAATGGTCTAACATTTTTAGCAAATTCTGAAACTCTATTATCATAGATATATAAACCAGTAATTGCTAAATTACTTTTTGGATTATTTGGCTTTTCTTCTATTGAAATAGCCTTATTATTTTCATCAACTTCTGCTACACCAAATCTTTCTGGATCAGAGACCTCTTTTACAAAAATTTTACCACCATTTTTAAAATTTTTTATTTCTTCTGAAAAATCTTCTTCAAAAATATTATCACCTAATATTAAAGTAACATTGTCATCTCCTATAAAATCTTCTCCTATAATAAATGCTTCAGGTAAACCTTTTGGCTCATCTTGTATTTCATATGTAAATTTTGCTCCAAATTCTTTACCTGATCCTAATAATCTCATAAAATCACCAGGCCTATCGTTTGATACTATTATTAGTATCTCTTTTATTCCACTTTTTAATAAAGTTTCTAATGGAAAAAATACCATTGGTTTATTGTAAACTGGTAGTAATTGTTTACTGGTTATTTTAGTAAGTGGGTTAAGTCTGGTTCCTCTACCACCAGCAAGTATTATTCCTTTCATAAAATTATTTATTATTTATAACTTTAATTTATAATAAACTTATAAATTTAATTGTCAATATTATTATTTTTTAATATTTCTATTTTTTCTTCTATTTTTAGCCATTTTTCTTCATTTTTGTATGATTTTTCTTCTAATTCTTTTAATCTTTTGGATAATTTTATCGTTTTTTCTTTATCTATATTTTTTGAAAATTCCATTAATATTTTAGCTTTTTCTTCTTGTAGTTTTTTATTTTCATTTTCTATTTTTGATCTTTCTTTTGTATATTCTCTTATTTTTTGATTATTATTATTTTCATTTTTTATTTCAATTTCTTCTATATTATTATTTTCATCTTTTAATGAATTTAGTTTTAAAAAATAAAGAAAATCTTCATAATTTCTTTTATGATGAATAATTTTTTTATTTTTTATTTCTACTATATTTGTTGCTAATTGATTTATAAAATATCTATCATGACTTATAAAAAATACTGTTTTATTGCATTTTTTTAAAGCACTACTCAATACATCTTCTGTTTCAAAATCTAGATGATTTGTTGGTTCATCTAATAATAAAACTTCGTTTTTTGTAAGTAATAATCCAGCTAAACAAAGCCTTGCTCTTTCACCTCCTGATAATACAGATATTGGCTTAGTTAAATCATCTTCTTCAAATAAAAAATTACTAGCCATTTTATAAATTTCACCTTTATTTATAGCTTCTGAAACTAATTTTAAATAACTTTCTACAGTTTCTTTTTCATTTAAATCTTTTAATATATCTTCTGAATAATAATCTATCTCTATATTGTTTTTCCATCTATATCTTCCATTTAAATTTTCTATTCTATTTGATATAGTTTTTAAAAAAGTCGACTTCCCTTCCCCATTTTCACCTAATATTGCTATTTTTTCTCCTGAATTAAATTCTAAATTAATGTTATTTGCTACTTCTATATCTTTATATCCTATTTCTAAATCAAAAGTCCTTAATATTACTCCTTTTTTTTCTTCAATATTTGGTATATGAATTTTTACTTTTTTAAAATCACTTTTTATTTTTTTTATTTCTTTTTCTAACTTATTTATCTCTTTTTCTTTTGATTTTGCACTTTTAGCTAAAGTTGCTTTAGCTCCAAATCTATACACAAACTTTTGTAAATGTTTCTGTTTTTGTTCTATTTTTATATTTTGCTTTGTTTCTGTATCTATTTTTTTATTTTTATATTCTAAATATTCTTCTATATTTCCTTTGTATATTATTGTTTCACCTCTATCTACTTCTAATGTTATATTACAGGTATTTTTTAAAAATTCTCTATCATGAGATATTATTAAATATGAACCTCTATAATTTTTTAAAAATTTTTCTAATAATATTAATGTATTTAAATCTAAATAATTTGTAGGTTCATCTAATAATAATAAATTTGGTTCAAATAATAACATAGCTATTAATTTTACTCTCATTTGATATCCTCCAGATAATTCCTTTATCTCTTTTTCTAATTTATCTTTTTTTATATTAAATTCTCCTGCTTGTTTTTCACATTTCCATTTTTCTTGTTTTGTATATCTTTGTAAAAATTCTATAACTACTTCATCCTGTTTGAATGGATCATATTGTTCTAAATATCCTATTTTTGTATAGCTTGGTATATTTACTATTCCTGAATCTTTTTCTTCTTTTCCTGTTATTATTTTAAATAATGTTGATTTACCTGCACCATTTCTTCCTATTACTCCTATTTTTTGTTTTTCATTAACATTAAAACTAGCGCTATCAAGTATAACGCTAGTTCCGTACATTTTACATAAATTGTTTATTTGCAATAATACATCCATACAAGTAAAAACTGTGTTATTTTATTTTTCATTAAAAAATGGAGATAATTCTGCACCTAATATTATATTAGCTGAATCTTTTACTGTTTTTTTATTAAATATATTAATTTCAGTAGAAGTAGCATTTCTATTATATCTTTCTTGATATAAAGCATTTATATAAGCATCGTTAGCTAAAACTACTGGAATAGAATTTTTATTGCTTGATTTTTTAATTCTTGGGGTTTAGAACTTCCTGTATTTGAACTTTGGTTTGAATTAGATGAAGTGTTATTTGAAGAATTATTTGTATTACTAGAACTGCTTAATTTTTCTATAAAATTTATTGTTGATCTACCAAGATATCCCGTTCCATTATCTATACCTAATGGCTCTAGAATTTCTTTTTTATATTCATTTTGGAATTTTATAAGTGCCTCCTTAGTTTTGGGCCCAAAATAATTTGTTTCATTTCCTTTTGATCCTGGACCATCTTCTGATATTAAAAAGCCATTATTATTTAAAAATATTTGTAAATTTTTAACATCTTCACTTATTTCTCCTATATCTAAAGGTTTTGTAAATTTATATTGATTTTGAGAATTATTATTTTCAACGGCATTATTATTTGCATTTCCTGAATTATCATTTCCGTTATTTACGTTATTGTTATTGTTTTCGTCATTTACTTTATCATTATTATTGTTTCCATTTTTATTATCATCATCGCCATTATTGCTGTTATTTTCTTTATTTACATTATTATCACTGGCTTCACTATTATCATTTAATGAAGAACATCCTGGATCATTTGGATAATCAATTAAACCATCTCCATCATTATCTATACCATCACTACATTTAAATGATGGTTTAGGTGGATTTATTGGTTTTACTCTTAAAGATAAATGTCTCCAATCTGTTCTAACTTTAAAATTAGAAGAATCACAAGAATCTGTATTTTCACAATTAAAACTTATTCTTCCAGTTATATCTCCTGTTGCGTATCCATTAAAATAGCCATCGTTATCTATTGTTACTTCTGAAAAATTTATCCAACCAGTATTTTCTCCCCAAGCATATCCTGATAAATTACCTTCATTATCATTTTGAACACCAGAGGTGTTTGGATTTAAATTTATCCATCCTAGATTTTCAGACCATGCATATCCTGTAATTTCATCATCTTTAATAATTATATTTCCATTTGTGGTATCAAAATTTATCCAGCCTATATTTTCAGACCATGCATATTTATATTCATCATCTATTTCCCCTTCTGATGCAGATGCTAAAATATTCACAGGAAATATTAAAGATAATATTAATATTAATAAATATTTATTTTTCATAAAATTTAATTTAAATCTTGCCAAATAGAACCATTATATACTTTTAATTTATTATCTCCTGTATTAAAATATATTGACCCTCCAATAATTCCTTCAGTAGGATCTGATTCTAATCTAGGTGCATTTAATAATTCTGTAACATTTAATGTATCAGTATATAAATCAACATTTACATCAATCCTATCTTCTTTTATAGTCATAGCTGTTACGCTCATATTATTATAAACAAATGAAATTTCGTTTAAAATATTACCTTCTGTTTCTCCAATAAACATCTTAGTTATAGGATAATCTGGGTCTGCATGTTGTTCTGTGGAAAAAGTTGCATAAGATTCAGATGTATTTCCTCCATACCAATTTGCTGGGGATAAACCACTATTTAAAACAGCAAATCCTGGATTTCCATAATGTATATTTGCACTAGAATATATTTGATATGCACCTCTTCCATTTCCTGTTGGAGTAAGACTAAGTCCAACTACTTGATTTAATTCTTTTGGTTTTATGAATAAAGCATTATTGTGTGTTTGATATAATTTTAATGTTCCCCATTCTAAATATTGTTCAGGAGTATGACCTGAAGAATATGGAAATTTTGCAAATGGAGTTTCATTTGTAGCACTAAATTCTACAGTAGAATCAAATTTAGCATTACCTGCTACTTCTAATTTATATGTTGGGGTAGTTGTTCCAATTCCTACATTTCCCCTTAAAGCTGTTGTTATTATACTATCATTTCCTAATACTACTGTATTACTTCCTAATCCTGTAGCATCGTATCCTATTACTATTTCATTATTATTTCCATTAGCTGATGCTTTTGTTAAAGCTCCTAAATATATCGAACTATTTACTAAATTATTTGTAAAAGTTTCTTGATACATAGGGTCTCCAGTTGTTCCCGCAATTTCCTTTCCTGCATATGTACCAATTGCTATATTAAAATTTCCTGATATGTTACCTGCTAAAGCCAAAGACCCTAAAGATGCATTTCCAATACCAGTTTCATTAAGATTTAAAGCTCCATTTCCTATACCCATATTTCCATATCCTGTTGTATTTAATTGTAAGGAAGAAAATCCTATGCCTATATTATAATTACCAGTTGTGTTATTACGGAGAGAAGAATCTCCTAAACCTACATTTCCATCTCCTTCTGTATTATCATACAAGACATAATTACCTATAGCTGTATTAAAAATACCAATAGTATTAGAATAAAGTGATTGATAACCTATGGCTACATTATCAGAACCAGTTGTATTACTATTCAAACTTTCTGTTCCAATTCCAATATTATAAGAAGCATCAGAACTCCAAGAAGCATCAGAACCCATAGTTAAATTACCAGAATTTTCTCCTACAAAAATATTATAACCATCAGTAGTAACAGTTCCATTATTTCCATAATTAAAGTTATGAATAAAAGGAGTTCCATTTTTATAAATAATACCATTTTGAAAAGCAAAAGTAGTATTCTCTAAGTTAATACCATCACCAGAAATGTCGAGTTTTTTAGAAGGCGTACTTATTCCAATACCTACATTACCATTTTCTAAAATATCTATACCATCCAAACCAGAGTTGCCCCATCCTAATCCACTATCCGTTGTATATTTTAATACTTGTCCATCTGTTCCATGTCCTAATCTATTCCATCCATTAGTATCATAAAATAATAGATCATTATCTTGTTCTGTTATATCTTTTACATTCGTTAGAGAATCTAAATTCATAGATACTCCACAATTTTCTTCACCTGGAGAACATGTTGGTGATAATGTTTCTCCTGGACTATATATTGGAGATGATACTGAAGCTAGAGATACTCCTATAAATCCAGTAGTTGCAAATATTATAGATGATAATAATATTTTACTTGCTGGACTCGTTTTCTTTATAAACCCTTTTTTCATAAAAAAAATAATAATTTATTAAATAATTTATTAATACTATTTTAGCATATATTTAAGGTTTTCTTAATACTTTTATGTATTTTTTGGAGCCATTGTGCGGGTTTGAACCGCAGACCTCATCCTTACCATGGATGCGCTCTACCAACTGAGCTACAATGGCATTTATTATAAATTATTTAATATTTTTATATATTTTTCATTTCCAATTTCTATTATTTTATTTAAGTTTTTCCCAATTTCTAATCTTAATTTTTTATCTTCTGATAATTCTTTTAATTTATTTAAAAAATCTTTTTCTAAAAAATTATTTTGATAAAATACAGGAATACTATTTTCTAAAATCTTAACATTTTCTTCTTGATGACCAGGTAAAGGAATTATTATACATGCTTTTGAAATAGCTGATAATTCAGTAAGAGTTCCAAGACCAGCTCTAGTTACTACTACATCTGCTAAATTAAATAATTTATCAGTTTCTTTTGAAAATTCTGTTATTATATAATCTTTTTTTTCTATTGTATTCTCTGGTAATTTTCCTTTTCCAAATAGGTGTATTACAAAATAATAATTTAATATAAAATCTATATTTTTTAATATTAAATTATTTATAAAAACTGAACCAGTTCCCCCACCTGTAATTAGTAAAATCGGTTTTTCTGTTTCTATATTAAAAAGTTTCTTTAAATCTGTATTTTTATACTTAAATATTGAATTTCTGACTAAATTTCCTGTTTTTATAACCTTATTTTCATATTTTTTGTAATCCTCTTTGGATTTATCAAAAGTAATTGTTATTAAATCAGATTTTTTAGACATTAATTTATTAGCAAGACCTGCTTTTAAGTCTTGTTGATGAATAACAGTTTTTACTTTTAATCTACATCCTGCATAAACTAAAGGAACGCAAACAAAACCCCCTGCTGTTAATATAATTTCTGGTTTATATTTATTTATTAATTTAATTGATTGAAAATAAGCAATAATTAAATTTATAGGAATAAAAAAATTTCTAATATCAAAATATCTTCTTAATTTATCTGATCTTATTGTTATAAATTTTATATTTTCTTTTTCTATAATATCTTTTTCTGGGCCATTTTTAGTTCCAATCCATACAAAATTATAATCTTTATTATTAGATTTTAATTCTTCATAAAGTCCTAATAATGGAGTAACTGATCCTAAGGTTCCACCACCTGAAAAAAATATCATTTTATTGTTTTCCATAAAGACATTGTATAATATTATAAAAAAAATAGGAAGTTTTATGCTTCCTATTTATTATGGTAGCTTGAAATTATTTATTATTTCCCTTGATGCATCATGAGAAACAACAAATAAACTTCTGATAAAATCTACTAATCTTTCAAGAAGATTTAAGAAAATTTTCTCAGAAGATGGAACTTCTGTTATTTTAAATAACATTGTTATAATTAATATTATAATTAATATTATAAAAATAGCCTTTAAAACAAATATCAAAGTTCTATCTGCTATATACATAATTATCCTCCTTTTATTTTTGATATTAATTTATAACATTTTTTATATAAAATGTCAATGCATTTTGGTAAAATACGTAAGAACTCGCCGTGGCGCGTTCCCACATGAATTATAAAATAAAATATTATTTTCAAATAAAATGCACATTAAAATCACGTGCAATTTTATATAATTATGAATGTTTTAATTTTGATAAATTATAAATAATATAACTAAATAAAATACCTATTGTATCTATTAAAACATCAAAAATTGACGCTACTCTATTTAAAACAAAAAACTGATGAATTTCGTCTAATATTGCAAATAAAATTGAAATTAATGTAAATAATATATTATCTTTTTTATTTTTTGAAAATCCTTTTAATAAAAATAAATTTAAAATAAAAAATTCAAATATATGGAATACTTTTCTTAAAACAAATTGAAGGTTATCAGGAATCCCTGCAGGCCTCGTTTCTTCTAATGAAGATAGAAAAAATATAAAAATTAACCAAATAAAAAATAATATTTTGTATATAAATTCTTTGTTTAGAGTTTTATTTTTAAACTTTTGCATATCTTCTTATAGTGAATAGACTTGCTAATATTGAAAGAATAATTCCTATCACAAGTTCTGATATTAAAAATGTTTGAGAATTAGATAAAATTATTTTTGCTATATCAAAATCATATACGGCAAAAATATTTTGAGCATAAGATTTAATTAATATATTAATTCCATAAAAAGCTATATATGATGTGATCCATCCTAAAATCATATAAAAAGATCCTTCAATTAAAAATGGAACCTTTATAAAAGAATTTGATGCGCCTAAAAATCTCATTATTTGTATTTCTTTTCTCCTACTATAAATAGTCATTCTTATAGTATTTAAAACAGTAATAGAAGATATTAATGCAAAAAATATACTAATAAATATTAAAAGATTTTTTAATGAGTCATTAAATGAATTTATTTTATCCATTATTAACTGATTATTAGTATAATCAGTTTCTAATATTGAATTTACATATCCAAAACTGTCTATATATTCTAATATTTTTTGATAATCATCTGGATTTTCTGCTTTTACTATTAAAGTATCACCTAGTGGATTTTCTGATAAATCGTCTATTGATTCTAATAAAACAGCATTTTCGCTATGTCTTTCTTTAAATTTAGTTAATGCTTCTTCTTTTGTTAATAATCTAACCTCTAAAACTTCGTTTAAACTCAATAAATTATCTTTTATTGATTCTACTTTTGTTCTAGATTCTTCTGGTTTTAAATAAATACTAATATCAACCTTATCTTTCATAGATGAAACAAAATTATCTGATATAATTCCTAAACTATAAAAAAGATCTATAGAAATAAAAGCTAAGGAAATCGTCGTTATACAAATAAAAGAAAGCCAGAAATTTCTAATAAATCCTTGAATTGCATATTTTATTAACCTAATAAATGTAATCATTATATTATATATTTACCTTTTTCTTCTTCTCTTATTATTTGACCTTTTTCCATTAAAATTGTTCTTTTATCTATTTTAGAAACAACACTTTCATCATGAGTTATTAAAATAACTGTTGTTCCCATTTTATTTATATCGTCTAATAACATTAATATTCCTGTTGTATTTATAGAATCTAAATTTCCAGTAGGTTCATCTGCAACTAATATTGTAGGATTAAAAGCTAGGGCTCTAGCTATTGCTACTCTTTGTTTTTCACCACCTGATAATTCATCTGGGTAATTATTCCCCTTATCTGATAATCCAACAATTTTTAATAATTTATCAACCTTGTCTTTCATATTTGATCCATAATCTCCACAAATTTCACAAGCAAATGAAATATTTTCTCTGGCTGTTTTTCTGGATAATAACCTAAAATCTTGAAATATAACTCCAACTTGTCTTCTTAAAGAAGGTATTTCTCTTTTTTTTATTTTAGTTATATCCCATCCATCAATAATAATTTGTCCTGAATTTGGTTTTTCTTCTGCTGTTAATAATTTTACTAGGGTTGTTTTTCCAGCACCACTCCTCCCTATTATACAAATATATTCACCACTTTCTATAACTAAATTAATATCTTTTAAAACAAGATCTTTATATTGATAAGTTTTATTTATATTTTTAAATTTTATCACCTTTTTTATTTTTTATTTTTAATAATTTTTTAATATTTCAACTTTTACATTTATTCTTCCTTGTGATGGGTTAGCAAGTTCAGAAAATGCTCCTTTTGATAAATCTATAACTGTTTTGCCAGAAAATCCTCCTGTGTCATTTATTTTGACAATTATTTCTTTATTATTTTCTAAATTAGTTACTTTTGCCATAGTTCCCATTTTAACACCTAAATTCATTGCTGCTGTCATTAAAGTAGAATCAAAAATCTCTCCTGATTTTGTTGGCCTACCATCAAAGAATCCATGCCCTCCGTAATAAGTAGCCTCTCCTATAAATTGCTTTTCTACTGTGTGTATTTCTTCTAAAATAGCAAATTTTGCATATTTTTGATGTATTAAATTCACTCTTATTTCTTCTCCTGTGTCTTCTGAAAAATTTACTTTATTCCAAGTTTGATTATATTCATTATAAAAATAAATATATCTTTTTGCACTTTTATTTTCTGTATTATATTTAAATTTTAATAAATAAGGTTTTTGTAAATCTACTCCATTTGTACTAAATAATTTTAATTCATATAAATTAGATATAATTTTCATTCCTTCTTTCGCTTCAGGTTTAACTTTTAGATCATTTAATACTGTAAAAAATGTGTTTTCTGATGTATCAGCTTCTAGCTCTATTTTAACATCATTTTCTATTAAATTTGAATTTGTATAAATATTATTTTTTGCATCTTTATCGTCTGATAAAAATATTGATTTTGCATTTACTGTATTTGATAATAAAAAAATAATTATCAGAAGTGGTAATATTTCTTTTTTAAAAATCATAATTATAAGTTTCTTATTTATTTATTATGGTGTTATTATACCAAATAAAATCATCTTAAGAAACATTTTTATAATGCCAGGTCTAATTTTTGAAATTCATGAGGGATGCGTAAAAATGTTTTATTTTGAAATTCATGAGGAACGCGCCACGGCGCGTTCCCACATTATTTTTATCAATATTTTTATATGATTATGGATCTAATCTGTGTATTGTCCTTGGGAATGGTATAGTTTCTCTAACATGTTTTAAGCCACAAATCCAAGCTACTATTCTTTCTAAACCATAACCGAATCCTGAATGTTTTACACTTCCATATTTTCTTAAATCCAAATACCAAGAAAATACTTTTGGATCTAGATTCTTTTCTTTAATTTTTTGCATTAGAATATTATAATCAGTTTCCCTTTCACTTCCTCCTATTATTTCGCCATATCCTTCTGGAGCTAATAAATCTGAACATAAAACAACATCTTTATCTTCTGGGTCTTCTTTCATATAGAAAGCTTTTACATTTTTAGGATATTTAGAAACGAATATAGGATTATCATATTTCTTTGTTAATATTGTTTCATCATCTGCTCCTAAATCTTCTCCTTGTTTTATATCTGATCCCATTTCTTGTAATTCTTCCACTACTTCTTTATGTGTTTTATATATAAAAGGTGCTTTAATTTTCTCTAAAGTTTCTATATTTCTTTCTAAAATTAAAAGTTCATTTTTATTTTCTTTTAATACTTGTTCCAAAATATAGCATATTAATTCTTCTTGAACTTTCATATTATCTTTATAGTCATGAAAAGCCATTTCAGCATCCATCATCCAAAATTCTGTTAGATGTCTTCTTGTTTTAGATTTTTCTGCTCTAAACACAGGACCAAAATCAAATACTTTTCCTAAGCTAAATATAGCAGCTTCTAAATATAATTGGCCTGATTGTGATAAATAAGCTTTTCTATCAAAATAATCAACTTCAAATAATTCTGTAGTATCTTCACATGAACTTGGAGTTAATATTGGTGAATCTATTTTAGTAAAATTATTTTCTTCAAAATATTTATATGTTGCATTTATAATAGTATTTCTAATCTTTTGTATAGCCCATTGTCTTCTAGATCTTAGCCATAAATGTCTATTATTTAATAAAAAATCAGCTCCATGTTCTTTATTCCCTATTGGATATTCCTCTTCTGGTATTTGTAATATATTAATTTTTGTAATTTCTATTTCAAAACCAATATCACTTCTTGAATCTTCTTTAACTAAGCCTTCTATTTCTACTGATGTTTCTTGAGTAATTTTTTCTACTTTTTGCCATTCTTCTTCTGATAAATTATTCTTTATAGCAACACATTGAATAAATCCTGTTCCATCTCTTAATTGTAAAAATGCTATTTTACCTGATGATCTATAATTATATACCCAGCCAGATAATTTTATTTCTTTATCTTTATATTTTTGTATATCTTTTATACATTCCATATTATTTATTTTTTAAGTATTTTTTGTTAAATAAATGTTTTATAATCTCTATTAAAAATATTGTTGTTAAGCTTACCAAAAATATTAAAACCCAGTCAATAAAATTTAAAGGAACAGTTGTAAAAATTCTATTCATTAATGGATTATATATTATAAATATAAGACTGAAAAATGATATTAAAACTGCATATAATAAGTATTTGTTATTTGTAATTGAGTTTAAAGTTATTCTTTTATGTAAATTTTTAGCAGAAAATACATAAAGCATAGAATCAACTGAAGATATAGCAAAAACAACAGTTCTTGCTTCTTTTAAATCTATTCCTTTAAAATAATATAGAAAATAAAATACTAGAAGCATAAAAAATGCTAAAAATATACTTATAAATCCTATTAAAAATTTCATTTCAAAATTTAATATATTTTCATCTTGACCAACTGGAGATTCTTTCATAATATCATCATCTGCTGGTTCTTTAGATAATGCCATTGCAGGAAAAGTATCCTCTATTAAATTACTAACTAATATTTGAGAAGCTAATATTGGTATTGGAAATCCTAAAAATATACCTCCTATTATCAAAAACATTCTAGAAAAAGAGTCTGATAATAAAAAGAATGTCATTTTTTGAATATTCCTATAAACCACTCTTCCTTGCTCAACTGATGCTACTATATTTTTTAAACTATCGTCTAATAATATAATATCAGAAGATTCTTTTGCTATATCTGTTCCAGAGCCTAATGCAACTCCAATATCTGCTAGCTTTAATGCTGGAGCATCATTTACACCATCTCCTGTCATTGATACTATTTCTCCATTATTTTTAAATGCATTTATTATTCTTAATTTATGAGAAGGTGTTGTTCTTGCAAATATATTAACCTTTTTAATGGTTTTTTCTAATTCATTATCTGTTAATTCATCTATTTGCCAACCTTCTATGATTTGATTTTTTTTATTTATTAAACCAGTCTGATCTCCTATTGTTTTTGCTATTATTTTATTATCTCCAGTTATCATACAAAGCCTAATTCCTGCTTCTCTACATTTTTTAATAACTTTCTTTGCATCAGTTCTTACTGGGTCACTAATTCCTACAAATCCTGTAAATATAAAATTTTTATTTATGTCTATATTTTTAAGATTTATTTCTTTATGTGGGCATTCTTGAAATGCACATCCTAATATTCTTAAACCTAAAGCAGCTATTTCTTTAAATTTGTTTTCTACTTTTTCTTTTGTTTTTTTATCTAATTTTGTTATTTTTCCATCTCTATAAATAAAATTAGATATTTCTAATATTTTTTCTGGAGCGCCTTTTGTATAGATTATATTTCTTTTTGAATTATTTTTATTCATTGTAAACATAACTTTTTTATCTGAACTAAAAGGAATTTCGTCTAATCTATCATTTATACTTATACTTTTTATATTATTTTTTAATGAAAAATAAAGTAGAGCTTTTTCTGTAGGGCTTCCTAAAATTTCATTGATGTTTTTTATATCTTTTATATGTTTTGAAAAATAAGCATTATTACATTTTGAAAATATTTTTGCAGTTAATTCTACTGAATCAGTTATTTTTACATCTAATTTTTTATCAACATTTAAAACCTTTACCTCCTGATCTTCTGTATATATTTCGGTAACATACATTTTTCCTTGAGTTATTGTTCCTGTTTTATCTGTACATATAACCCCAACAGAACCTAGTGTTTGTGCTGCATTTAAATTTCTAACTAATGCATTTTTCTTTAAAATAGCTATCATTCCTATTGCTAAAATAACTGTTACACCAATTACAAGGCCTTCTGGCATTGCTGAAACTGCTATAGCAACACTTGTTATAAACATTTCAAATATATCTCTTCCGAAAATTATTCCAATTGCAAACATAATAAAACAAGCTCCTATTATAATTTTTGTTATTTGCATAGCAAGTTTTGCTTGTTTTTTTTCTATTGGAGTTTTATCTTCTTTAAATTTTATTAAATCATTTATTTTTCCTACTTCTGTTTTATTTCCTGTGTTTGTTATAACGACAATAGCTCTTCCAGAAACTGAATTTGTTGCCATATAAACCATATTTTTTCTTCCTGAAAGCTCTATATTTTTTGTTAATTTATGATTGTTTTTTTGAATATGTATTGATTCACCTGTTAATATAGATTCATCTGTTGAAAATTCTGTAAATTCTATAATTCTACCATCAGCTGGAACTCTATCCCCATTTTCTAAAAAAACTATATCTCCTGGAACTAATTCTTTTATATCTAATTTAACTTTTTTTCCATCTCTTAATACAATTGCTTCAAACTTTACCATTTTTTTAAGAGATTCCATCGTTTTTTCTGCTTTTATTTCTTGAACAAAGCCTATTATTGCATTTACTAAAATAGCAAATAAAATAACTATCACATCTATATATTCATGTAATAATACGCTTATTACTGCTGCAATAATTAAAACAACTATTAATGGATTTTTTACTTGTCTTATAAAAATTTCAAAAGCAGTAGTTTTTTTTATTTCATCTAATTCATTTTTACCAAATTCTTTTTGCCTTATATCTGCCTCTTTAGAAGTTAATCCATTTTTTGTAGTTTTTAGAATATCTAAAGTTTTTTCAATTGAAAAATCGTAATACACCTTTTTTTATTTATTTTATTAAATTATTTTAAAATATTTTTTATTTCATTTAATTTTAAATAAGCCTTCTCTTTATCTTCCGCTTCTAAATATATTCTAAGTAATGGTTCTGTGCTTGATCCTCTTATTCCAAACCAAAAATCTTCTGAATATATAGTTAAACCATCAAACTCATCAAATTTATTTTGATTATAAACATTTTTTATTTTTAAAATAGCCTCTTCTACGCTATCAACTTTTATATTATCTTGAACTGTAAACCCTGCTCCTAATTCTTTTATTTGTTCACTTATTTTTTTATCAGAATTTGATATTGTTTTTAATATTTTAAGGAGAGCTAATAATCCTGAATCACTATAAAAATTTTCTGAAAAACAATAATGACAAGAATATTCTCCGCCCATTTCTCCATTATTATTTAACATAGTATCTTTAATATTTATATATCCAACTTTACTTCTTAAAGCTCTACCTCCCCATTTTTCAATATGTTCTGGGACGGTTTTTGGAGCCCAATTATAAACAATGCCAGAGCTTTTTTTATTTTCTAAAATTTCTTTTGCAATAAGTAATAAAGTCAAACCTCCTTCTATTCTTTCACCTTTTTCATCCATTAAAAATATTCTGTCACCATCTCCATCAAATATAAATCCTCCATCTAATTTATTATCTATAATTGTTTTTGATAAAATATCACAAGAACCTTCTTCTAATGGATTTGGACCATGATTTGGGAAATTTCCATCTGGAACGAAATTTAATTTAGTTATTTTAACCTGAGGTATTTTATTTTCTATTTTTTCTATCATTTTACCAAAGGTTCCAGAACTTGCATCAATTGCTATATTTATTTCTTTTATTTCTTCTTCTTTTACTTTTGAAAAACAATGATCTATATATAAATTAAATAAATCTTTTTTTATTATTAATCCCTCTTTATTTAAAGATTCTAAGGTTTTTTCTTTTATCTTTTGGGTAATTTCATATATCTCTTTTCCTGAAATAACTATATTATCTTTTACTCCAATCATTTTTATACCATTATATTCTTTAGGATTATGAGATGCTGTTATCATAATTCCACCATCATATTCTCCTAAATTTGCTATACCATATAACATTCCTGTTGGGATTAATCCTAATATATCAACTTCCACTCCTAATTCTTCTAGTGTTTTTGAGAATAAATCACAAATTTCTTCTGAGGAAACTCTAGCATCATATCCTATTGCAACTTTTTTTGGTTTTAATTTAAAATAATATGCCTTTGCGGTCATTATTACTTCATTTACTGTTAATTCTTCGTTATATATACCTCTTATATCATAATTTTTAAAAACTTCTTTATTTAATAACATATTTACTTTTATTACTTAATTAGAAGAATATGGATCTTTTTGAAGTGGAATTTCGTAATAATCAAATAAAAAACTAGCAACTCTACTAAATATTGGTGCAGCAGAATCTGATGAATATTTTGTTTCTGGATTTTTTAAAGTTATAAGAATTGCAAAATTAGGATTATCTATGGGTCCAAAACCAACAAAAGATTGCATAGTTCTATCTGCAGTATATACCCCACCTTCTGCAATTTGAGCTGTCCCTGTTTTACCTCCTGCATAATATCCAGGAACTTGAGCTAATTTAGCATGCCCTTTCTCTACAACAGAAACTAGCATTCCTCTTACTGTTATTGCTGAAGATTCTTCAATAACTTTTCTAATTTTTTCAGGTTCATTTATTTTTAATTCATTATTACTTTTATTATAAGTAGCTTTTATAATATATGGTTTTCTTAAATAACCGTCGCTAACTATGGCTGAAAATGCTGATAAAAATTGAATTTGCGTTATTGCTATACCTTGTCCGAAAGATGCTGTTGCATAATATATATCGTTTTTAGTTTTTAAATTATTTATATTACCAGAAACTTCACCACCTAGTTCTATACCTGTTTTTTCTCCAAATCCAAAGTTTTTTATATAATTTTCAGCTTTATTCTTACCTATTGTATCAGAAATATACCAACTTCCAGTATTTAAAGATTTATCTAAAATATCTATCATGGTTTGTTTTCCTCTAGGACCTATTGTTTTATAATCAGAATTACAAATTGGATATGGCCAATCGTCTAATTCCATACATCCTGGATCTATGTATGTGGAATAAGCATCTATTATACCTTCATTTATTCCACTTGCTACTGTTATAACTTTAAATATAGAACCTGGTTCATATTGATCCATAACAACAGGATTCATATAAGTTCTTATATCTTCTACTTCATTATATTTATTAGGATTATAATTTGGATAATTACACATACCTAAAATTTCTCCTGTATATGGATTCATTATAGTTATACTAGCTTCTTCTGGTTTATATTTTTCTGATTCTTCTTCTAATATTTTGCATATATTATATTGTATTGCCTTATCTAAAGTTAATATTAAATCTATCCCATCTTCTTTTTCTAATATTACTTCATCAGAATTTATCATTCTTCCTTTTGTATCTTTTTTACCTTTAATTTTTCCATCTTTTCCTTGTAATTCTTTATTGTATGTTCCTTCTAATCCATATTGACCTATTAAAATTTCATCTTCTACTCTTGTAAATCCAGTTATAGAACTAAAAAGATTATCATCTGGATAATATCTAGATTGTTTTTTTTCAAAATTAAAAAGACCTTGAGATGTATATGTGATTTGAGATAATATATAATCAGAAACATCCTCTTTTAATAAAGGAATAATTGCTTCTATAAATTTATCTGAGACCCATTTTTTTAAATTATCAGCAGCTTCTTCTGATGCATCTCTATATATTATTTCATAAGGATCATCAACTTTATCTAGCCTGCTAGATATAATTTCTTCATCAACTTTATCTCCAAATATTTCTATTATTTTATTTAAAATAATTTCTTTATTTAATATTTTTTCTTTCAAAACTGATTCTATAATTTCTTTTGGTGTATCTTCTAAAATATTATAATGGATTCTTTCTACAACTTCTGTTAAATCATAAATATTTTTTGGAGAAATAGATATATCATATTTATTTATATTCACCGCAACTTCATCTAACCCTATATAATCAATATTATTATTTTCTGTTATAAAATTAAAATCATTATTTCTTGATACAATATATATTTCACCTCTTTCTGCTTTTAAAATTTCTGTGTTATTTTGTATATTTTCTGCTTGAGCTTCATAAACTTTATATTCAATAACTTGCATTGAAAAAAGCCTTAATATAACAAGTAAAAATAAAATAGAAAATCCAATTTGCAAAATAGAAATTCTATCTATTTTTATACCAAAATCTAACTTATCTAGATAATAATCTAAATATGTTTTGCGGCCTTTTTTAATTTTATTTTTTATTTTTCTTTTATACATTTATTTTATAATTATACCATATACAAAAACTATATAAAAAAGCGTAGAATTTGCTCTACGCTCTCTTTTTTAGTTGATAAAATGGGCACGACAACCTTTAAACCCTGGGCACTTAAGAGTTTAAAGCGTAAAACCTAAATTTTTTAAATCTTACGTTTTAAATCCTTATTTCATTGCCATATTTGAATTTAAAACTATGTAATTTATATAACCAACTTCAACCATATTTTCTTTTTCGCTATACTCTTCTATAGTTGCTATTTTTTTAAGATCAGAAAGTCTTACTGTTAATCTTTTTTGTACATCTTCTAATTCTTTTATTTCATTTTCTAAATTTGCTTTTTCTAGGTATTTTATTGATACCTCATTTGTTATAAAAAGTTTCCCGAAAAATAGACCTAAACAAAGTATTGATAATACTACTATTAAATTTTTTTTATTTTTTATTTTTTTTATTTCTGTTTTTGTCATTATATTTTTTCTAATATTCTTAATTTTGAACTTCTTGATCTAATATTATTTTTTATTTCCTCATCTTTTGGAATTATTGGCTTTTTATTTATAATATTTATCTTTTTTTTATGATGACATAT
>JAIPGT010000003.1 GCA_021735565.1 Patescibacteria group bacterium | reverse complement strand
TATAGTTTATGGTGGAATTTTATGGATGACTTCTGGTGGAGAAGAAGAAAAAGTTAAAAAAGCTAAAAAACTTATGATCTCAGGTATAATTGGTATGATTATTATAGTTTCTGCTTATGCTATAACAAGTTACTTATTGAATAATTTATTAGGAGCTGCTGTTGCTTAATAATTATATATGATTTAAAAAGTGCAATTTATATATTGCACTTTTTTTGTTATAATAAAATTATATTAATTTTTATAAAAATATATGAAAAAATTAGGTACACTGTTTTTATCAAGTTTATTTGTTTTTTTATTTAGTTTTAATGTTGTTATTGCTGCTTCCACTACTCCACCTAATGCTTATAATAGTTTTATGATTGGCATAAGAAAGGTTGGAGGAGATTCTGGTCTTTCTGAAGCTTCTGTGACGGAAGTTATTTTATCTGTCATACAAATATTAATAGGGATCACTGGAACAATTTTTCTTGTTATTATAGTTTATGCTGGTATTAAATGGATGTTTTCTGCTGGTGATTCAACTAAAATAAGAAGTTCTATAAATTTAATGAAAAATGCAGCTATAGGTTTAGCTATAGTAGCTTTTTCTTATACTATAGTTGAATTTATTATAAATAATTTAATAGCAATTTCTTCTTAGTATATATTTGTATTAGCTTTTGTTATTGCTATAGCTAAAGCATCTGCTGCGTCGTCTTGTTTTGGTTTATTCTGCATATTTAATATAATTTTTACCATTTCTTGTATTTGATCTTTACTAGCTCTTCCATATCCTGTAAGAGCTAATTTTATTTCTATTGGTGAAAATTCATATATTTTTAAATTGTTTTGTATAGCTGTTAATAATAGAACTCCCCTTGATTCTGCTACTTGAAGTGCTGTTTTTGTATTTTTTGCAAAAAATAATTTTTCAATAGCCATACAATCGGGTTTATATTTTTTTATAATTTTATCTAATTCTTTATTATTTTTTTCTAATCTTAAACAAAAAACATCTTCTTTAAATGTTTCTATTAATCCATGAGATATATAT
Source organism: Patescibacteria group bacterium (assembly GCA_021735565.1). The sequence goes on along the minus strand of JAIPGT010000003.1, from coordinate 23,301 downwards.
TGGAGTTTATTTCCTGTTTTTTCTATAATTCCATATCCAGTTCTTGCAAATCCTGGATCTATTCCTATTATTATTTCTTTTTTTATCATTTTATTTTTAAATTTTATATATTTTTGCTAAACTTTATAAGTAAAGTATATATTAATTTTAACATAATGTTTAATGTCTAAAAAAATATTAATTGAAGTTTCTGCTAGACATATTCATATTTCTAGAAAAGATCTAAATATTTTATTTGGTGAAAATTTTTCTTTAACTAAAATAAAAGATTTGTCTCAATTAGGTGAATTTGCTGCAGAAGAAACTGTTAGTATAATTTCTAAAAGTGGAAAAGTTATTGATAATGTTAGAATTTTAGGTCCAGAAAGAGAAGAAACACAGATTGAAATATCTTTAACAGATTCTTATTTTTTAAAGGAAGATGTCCCCGTAAGACAATCTGGTGATTTAATAGGATCTGCTCCTATAAAATTAGCAGGTCCAAAAGGAGAAGTGTATCTTAATTCTGGAATGATTGTTGCTAAAAGGCATTTTCATTGCACTAAAGAAACTGCTAAAGAATTAAATTTAGAAGATAATTCTTATGTTATGATTAAAATAGAAGGTGAAAGGGGATTAATTTTTGATAATGTTTTAGTAAGAATTACTGATGATGCTGTAGATAGAATACATATAGACACTGACGAAGGAAATGCTTGTGGTATAAAAGAAGATGTTTTTGGAAAAATTATTATTAATTAAAATAAAATGGATATTTATTTTATTTTGGGAGTTTTTGTATTATTTTTTATAACTTTAGTTGTAGGTATTTTTATTATTTTTAAAAAAATATCTATACTTAAAAAAAATAATGAAAAAGATTCTTCTCTTTTAATGATACAAGAACAAATAAATTCTTTAAGAAATGTTTTTGATAAAAAATTAGAAGACAGTAATAAAAATATAAATATTCATTTATCTCAATCTATAAATGCAATAAGAGATATTACTAAGCAAATGAATACTATTGAAGGAACTAATAAACAGATATTAAATTTATCTTCTCAAATAGAAGGTCTCGAAAATATTTTAAAAAATCCAAAACAAAGGGGAATTTTAGGTGAATATTTTTTAGAAAATTTATTAAAAAATGTTTTTCCAGAAAATCAGTATAAAATGCAATATAAATTTAAAGATGGAACTTTAGTTGATGCTGTTGTTTTTGTAGGTGAGAATATAATTCCTATTGATTCCAAATTTTCACTTGAAAATTATAATAGATTTGTTTCAGAAAAAGATCCAAATCAAAAAAATATTTTAGAAAAAAATGTAAAAGAAGATATAAAAAAGAGAATAGATGAAACCACTAAATATATAAAACCAAATGAAAATACTTTAGATTTTGCTTTTATGTTTATACCATCTGAGGGTATTTATAATGACTTAATAGTTAATAAAATAGGAAATCTTAATGCTAGAAATTTATTAGAATATGCTTTTGCTAAAAAAATAATTATAGTTTCTCCTACGTCTTTTTTTGCATATTTACAAACAGTCCTTCAAGGATTAAAAGCTTTGAAAATGGAAGAATCAGTTAAAAAAATATTGAAAAATATTGAAAAATTATCATCTCATTTAAATTCATATGATCTTTATATGAAAAAATTAGGTAATAATTTAGATACAACAGTTAATTCTTATAATCAAGCCTCACAAGAATTTAAAAAAATTGACAAAGATATTTATAGAGTTTCTGAAAAGGGTGGTAAAATAGAAAAAATTGAAATAAATAAAACTTCTTAAATATAAAAAAATGGAAAAATATAAATTAGTTTTAAATTGTGGATCTTCTTCTTTAAAATTCGCTTTGTATAAAAATAATGGTGATAAAATATTTTATGGAAATTTTGAAAAGATAGGAATTTCTAATTCTTTTCTTAAATATAAATATTTAAATGAAACAAAAAAAATAGAATTTTCTAAATTAGAAAATCATATTGAAGTATTAAAAAACCTTTTTAATTTATTTTCTGATTTTTCTATAAATATTTCTGATATAGATTCTATTGGTCATAGAATAGTTCATGGTGGAGGTGAATTTGAAGATAGTGTTATTTGTGATTCTTCTGTTATTTTAAAATTAGAAAAAACAAAACTATTAGCACCTCTTCATAATAAAGTTCAAATAGAAGTTGTTGAATATTGTTTTAATAATTTAAAAAATATTAAACAAGTTTTATGTTTTGATACTTCTTTTCATTCAACTATACCTGAAAAAGCTTATAGGTACGCTATTCCTTATGAGTTTTTTGAAGAAAATAAAATTAGAAAATATGGTTTTCATGGTTTATCTTATCAATATTCTTTAGAAAAATATTCACAAAAAACTAATATTCCAAAAAATGAATTAAATTTAATTATTTGTCATTTAGGTAGTGGTTCTAGTATTTGTGCTATAAAAAATGGAAAATCAATTGATACCTCTATGGGGCTTACTCCTATGGATGGTCTTGTTATGGGTACAAGATCTGGAGATATTGATCCTGGGATTTTAATACATTTAATTAATACTTTAAATTATTCTCCATCTGAAGTTGATAATATTTTAAATAAAAAATCAGGGCTTGCTGGAATTACAGGACTTTCTGATATAGACATGAGAGATGTTTTATATCTTGCTGATTTTGAAGTTTCTGATTATGATATTTCTAAAATTTCTGAAAAATTTAGCTCTTATTCTAGCGAAGATTTGTCTAAATTAAAAAATAGATGTAAACTTGCTATTGATATTATGGTTTATAGAATAAAGAAATATATTGGAGCATATTTTGCTATTTTAGGTAGAGTTGATGCTATTATATTTACAGCGGGAATAGGTGAAAGAAGTTTTATTATAAGAAATTTAATATTAGAAGATTTAGAAATATTAAAAAATGTTAATATTGAAGTTATTGAAGCTGATGAAGAATATATTATTTTTGAAACCTTACTTAATATTTAATCCATGATTTATTTATTAGATAAAATTATATGAAAGATGATATAAAAGCATATATAATTTTATTCTTATTGGGAGCAATAACAATATTTATCTTTATATCTTCAATAAAAGCAATATTGGCGGTATTATAATCTTTGAATAGTTTATCTTAAATTAATAAGATTAATAATTTTTTATGAAAATGGATATTATAAAAAATAATACTGATTTAGGTAATACAATCTTGAGAAAAAAATCTGAAGATATTTTAGATATTGATAAAAGTGTAAAAAATTTGATAAAAAAAATGAAGAGTACTTTAAATAAATCTGGTGGAGTTGGTCTTGCTGCTCCTCAAGTTGGTATAAATAAAAATTTAATTTTAGTAAAACCTGAAAATAAAATATATGTTTTCATTAATCCTGTAATTACTTATTTTTCTCCAGAAAAAATTATAGAAGAAGAGGGCTGTCTTAGTGTGCCTCATGTTTTTCTTAAAATAGATAGAGCAAAAACTATATCTTTAAAAGCAAAAGATGAGAAAGGGAATAATTTAAATTTAAATATTGATGGATATTTTGCTAGAATTATACAACATGAAGTTGACCATTTACTAGGTAAATTAATAATTGATTATTAAATATGAAAATTATTAATGTAAAAAATGGTTTAAATACTTCTGATTTAAGCTCTATAATTGATGTATTAAGAAATAATGGAACTTTTATATTTCCTACAGAAACCTTATATGGTATTGGTTGTTCTATTTTAAATACTAGTGCTGTTTCTAAAATATATAATTTAAAAAATAGAAATGAAAAAAAAGCTTTTATAGTTTTAATATCAAAAAAGAAGGATTTATATCCTCTAGTTTCTTCTGTAAATGAAATTTCGGAAAAGCTTATAGATAAATATTGGCCTGGACCATTATCTATAATTTTTAAGAAAAGTTTTTTAATTAGTCCTTTAATATCAAATTTAGATACTATTGCTATAAGGCAAACTTCTTGTAAAATAATTTCTGATATTATAGATAAATTAGGCGCTCCTATTATCGCACCTTCTGCTAATTTTGAAGGAGAAGCTCCTGTTTCTGATTTTTCTAAAATTAATAAAGATTTATTAAATCAAGTAGATATTGCAATAGATGCTGGTATTATAAAAAATAATTTAAAACCATCCACTATAATTGATGTTTCTAATGGTAATTTAAAGATTTTAAGAGAGGGGGCTATTGATATTAAAATATAATTATGTTATCCTATTTTTATAGGAGGTAAAGTTTGACAAAAAAACTTATTTCCAAAGGGGATTATTTTAGAGGAGGATAGTAATGAAATGCATTACTATTAAATTTTCTACCCACGTCTGCATCACACTTCATCAAAATGCCATTATTAATATACAGGAATTTAATTTTTGGCATTTAATAATGCGGTTGCTTTTCGGAAATAGAGGCCGAAAGGACTACATTCTACCATGCCCACCTTAGGAGTGGGCTTTTTTTATTAAAATATGTTAAAATACTGTTATAACAATAAAAAGGTTTATGAAAATTGAAGATATATTATATAAATATTCTAATATTCTTTCTCAAAAAGGTTTTAGTTCTCCTAATTTAGATGTTGAATTAGTTCTTTGTTATTTATTAAAAATAGATAAAGCTCAACTTTTTATTCAGCATAATAGAAATCTTGACAAAAATGAGATGAAAGAATTTAATAAGCTTTTTAAAAGAAGATTAAAACACGAACCAATAGCTTATATAATAAAAGAAAAAGAATTTTATAATAGAAAATTTAGAGTTGAAAAAGGAGTTATGGTTCCAAGACCCCTTACTGAAGAACTTATAGAATTAGTTTTAGGGAGCGCTGGTAATTTATATAATAAAAAGATAAATATATTAGATATAGGTACTGGTTCAGGTTGTATTTTAGTTACTTTATGTAAAGAATTAAAAAAATGTTGTTCTACCGTTTCTATTAATCCCTATGCTGTTGATATTTCTTCTTCTGCTTTAAATATAGCTAAGTATAATTTTGAAAAATTTGGATTGGGAAATGTAAAAATAAAAAAAGGAAATTTACCAACTTTTGGAATTACAAAATTTGATATAATAGTTGCTAATCTTCCTTATATTAAAAAAGGTAGCTTAGATTTTGATGATGATTCAGTTTTAGATTTAAAATATGAGCCTAATTCTTCTTTGTATGCTAATTATGATGGTTTTTCTGTTGTAAAAAAAGCTATAAAAAAGTATTTACCTAAATTAAAAAATTCTGGAACGTTTTTTTTAGAAATTGGCAAAGGTCATTATGATAAAATTCAAGAATTATTTGGGAAGAAATATAAAATCAGATCTTTTTTTGATGGTAGAATTATAATGATAAGAAAAGAAATAGAAGAATAATTTTATTTTAATCTTGCAGAATGCTTAATTTAATGCTAATATACTTGCAATTGTATTTTTTTATTTTAATTAATTAATGTAGATATTTTTATGTCTTCTAAAATTCCTTCATTGGATGAAATGCTCAAGGCTGGTGTACATTTTGGGCATGTTGTATCTAAATGGCACCCTAAAGCGGAAAGCTATATATATACAATCAAGAATAACGTGCACATAATAAATTTGGAAAAGACTCAAGAAGCTTTAGAGTCTAGTCTTAAAAAAGTAGATGAGGTTATAAAATCTGGTAAAACAGTTCTTTTTGTTGGAACTAGAAAACAATCCAGAGATCTTGTTAAAAAGTATGCTGAAGCTTGTTCTATGCCATATGTAAATCTTAGATGGGTTGGTGGTATGTTTACTAATTTTAAAACTGTTTTAAATTCTATAAAAAAATTAAATAAATTAGAAGAAGAAAAAGAAACTTCTAATTTTTCTAAATATACAAAAAAAGAATCTATAGTTTTAACTAGAGAGATTTCAAAAATGAATAAATTAATTGGTGGTATTAAAGAAATGAAGGAACTCCCTGGTGCTGTATTTATGATTTCTGTAAAAAATCAAAAAACTGCTGTTTTAGAGTCTAAATTAAGAGATATTCCTATTATTGGTGTTTGTGATACTAATACAAATCCTACTCCCATTGATTATCCTATTCCTGCAAATGATGAAGCTACTTCATCAATAGAATTAATGCTTGATGTTGTCTCAAAACAAATAAACGAATCAAAAAAAGAATTAAAAGAAAAAAAAGATTCTAAAAAAGAATAAAAATATTTTATAAATAATAAATAAAATTTTTATGTCTATTGAACTTATTAAAAAATTAAGAGATATCACGGGAGCTGGTATGATGGATTGTAAAAAAGCCTTATCTGAATCAAATAATAATTTTGAAGATGCGGTTACTTTTTTAAGAAAAAGGGGTCAACAAATTGCCGGAAAAAGAGCTGATAAAGAAACTAAAGAAGGGCAAATAGCTTCTTTTGTTTCAGAAGATGGAAAAATAGGATCTATAGTTGAAATAAATTGTGAAACTGATTTTGTTTCTGAAAATGAAGAATTTGTAAAGTTTTCTAATATTATTGCAGAAACTATTTGTAAAAATACTGTTTCATCTGTAGAAGAGCTTATGGAAGCTGAATTTTCTGGGAATAAAATAAAATCTTTATATGATGATTTAGTTTTAAAATTTAAAGAAAAAGTTGAAATTAAAAGATTTGATAGAAAAGAATCAAAAAATGGAGTTATTGGTTCGTATGTTCATTTCGATGGCTCTGCTGGTTCTATTTGTGAAATAGAAAATATTTCTGATGTTGCTAAAATGAAAAATATTGCAAATGATGTTGCTATGCATACAGTTGCCATGAAGCCATCATATTTAAAAGTTGAAGATATTCCAAATTCTATTATAGAAAAAGAAAAAGAAGTTTTATCTTCTCAACCTGATATGGCTTCTAAACCTAAAGAAATTGTTGAAAAAATAATAATAGGAAGAATAAATAAATTTTATTCTGAAAATTGTTTAGTAAAACAACTTTTTGTAAAAGATGATAGTAAAACTATAGAAAATCTTATTTCTAATTCTGAGAAAGACGCATCTCTTTCATATTTTAAGTTTTATGAACTTGGTGTTTAAATATTTTTGTAAAATATTTTAATATAAAAATTAAAGGGCGAACAATGTTCGTTCTTTATTTTTTTAAAAGAGGGTGTTTTTTTGTTTATTTAATGTTATAATATATTTATAAATAAAAAGGTTTACATTATATTATGTCTTATTCTAGCATAAATAGACTTAGAAATTTAAAAGGTAAAAATTCTTTAGTTTTTTGTGATTTTGGTGTTAATTTTAGATCTGATACAAAATTTACAAAAGTTGATAATGATACTAAATATAGAAAACATCTTGAAACTATAGAAAAATTATCTTTTTTAGGATCAAAAGTTATAATTGCGCCAAGTTCAGATAAAGAAATTGGTCTTATATCTAGAAACTTTGAAAAATTATTAAAATTAAATCCAAAATTTAATTCTCAAGTTATTTTTTATGATAATTCTGATATAAGAAAAATATTTGAAGTTATAGATATTATGAAAGATGGTGATATTTTAATTTTAAAAAACCTTAATTCTTATATAAATAGAACTTTAAATAAAAATGATTTATCTAAATTTTTAAAATCTTTTATTTCTATATCAGTTTTTGATGATTTTTCTAGTTTTTATTCAGATAATAAAATTTATTTATCTTTACTTAAAAATACAAAAAATTATATAGGGTATAGTTTTGAAGAAGATTTTAATAATTTAAATAAAATATATAAAACAGGAAATAAAAATAAAATTGCTTTAGTCTCTGGTTTGTATGAAGAAAATCGTATTTTATTTATTGAAAATTTATTAAAAAAAGATTATATAATTCTTTTAGGTGGAGAAATAGCACTTGCTTTTATAAAAGTTTCTGGCTTTAGGGTTGGAATTACTGAATTTTCTAGAGTTGATAGAGAAAAAATAAATTATCTAATTAAAAAGTATGATAAAAAGATAGTTTTTCCTGTTGATTTAATTGTTTCTGATAATAAAACAAAAGAAAAAAATGTTGTTAGAAAAAAAATAGAAGATATAGGCAAAACTGGTTATGTTTGCGATATTGGCCCTGAAACTATAAAAGTTTATACTTCTTTTTTTAGATGTGGAGAAATTATTTTATGGTCTGGGCTTTTAGGATTTACAGAAAATGCTAGATTTACTAATGGAAGTAAGATGATCATGGATGTTTTTGTAAATAGATCTAAAACCTCTGTTTTTGGAGCTTCTATAGGTAATAGAACATGTGACTTTATTTTAAAAAATGGTTTCTCAGATGATATAGACTATCTTTTTTATGATAGAAAAGTGGTCTTTAATTATTTCTCATCTTCTAAAAGTGAAATATCTAAGTTATTATAACTAATAATTTAAATATTTTATGTTATAATGAAACTCTGAATATTTTTTAGTGATTTTTTTGATGAATACAAAATGGGAATATAAAAAAAATAAAAAAGTTGATTTTTCTCCTGAAGATTTAGGGATTTCCAGGGCTCTTTTTGATATTTTAATAAGAAAAAAATTATACACAAAAGAAGAAATGGAGGCTTTTTTAAATCCTTCTTATGAAAGGGATGTTATGGATCCTTATAAATTTAATTCCATTAAATTGGCAGTTGATAGAATAAAAAAAGCTGTTTTAAAGAAAGAAAAAATTTGTATTTATGGTGATTATGACGCTGATGGAGTTACTTCTTGTTTTTTACTTTATAGTTTTATTAGAAAAATAGGAGGTAATGTTATTCATTATATTCCAAATAGGGAAACGGAAGGTTATGGACTTAATAAAGATGCATTAAATAATTATATAAAAAATAATAATGTTTCACTTATAATAACTGTTGATACTGGTATTGTTAATTATGATTGTATTAATCATTCAAAAGATTTAGGAATTGATGTTATTGTTACAGATCATCATGAAGAAGATCCAAAAAGAACTCCAAAATGTGCTGTTGCTATAATTGATCCTAAAATGAAAAATTCTAATTATCCTTTTCCTGAATTATCAGGTTGTGGTGTTGCTTTTAAATTGTGCCAGGCTGTGGCTCTATCTTATAAAGATAAAAAAAAGAAAGATGATTTATCTGCTTGGTTAAAATGGAATTTAGATTTAGTTGCTATATCTATTATTACTGATATTATGCCAGCTGTATCTGAAAATAGGGTATTTTTAAAATATGGTCTTATTGTTTTAAATAAAACTAGAAATGCAGGTTTAAAAGAGCTTATAAAAACTAGCATAAAAAAAGATAATATAACTTCTTCTGATATTGGTTTTGTTATTGGTCCTAGGCTTAATGCAGCAGGTAGGATGGATCATGCTAATACTGCTTTTTATTTATTAAAAGAAAAAGATAAAGAATCTATATCTTCTTATATCAGAAGTCTTTCTAGATTAAACACTAATAGACAGAAAATCGTTGCTTCTTTTATTTCAAAATTTGTTTCTGAAAATAAAAAAATGGATTCAATAATTATTATAAGGGATGATGATTTACCTGTTGGTATTGTTGGTCTTGCTGCTTCAAAAATTAAAGAATATTATAATTTACCTTGTTTTGTATTTACCCTAACTGATGGTTTATTGGTTGGTTCTGGTAGAAGTTTAGATGGTTATGATATTACAAAATCTTTAAAAAATAATGAAAAATATCTTGTAAAATTTGGTGGTCATAAAATGGCTTGTGGTTGTTCTTTGAAAGAAGAAAATTATGAAGATTTTAGAAAAGCTGTTATTTCTGATTTTAATGAATTTAATATTCCTGAATCTATTTTTAAAAAGATTATTATTGATCTTGATATAAAATTGTCTGATATAAATAGAAATTTACTAGAAGATATTTCTAAATTAGAACCTTTTGGAAAAGATAATGAAAATCCAATTTTTTCTTCAAAAAAACTTAAAATAACTGATGCTAAAATTTTTGGTAAAACTTTTGATCACTTTAAATTTACAGTTTCTCAAGATAATAATTATTTTAATGTTATAGCATTTTCTAATGCAAAACTTTCCTCAGATATTTCCATAGGAGATGAAATTGATTTAGTTTATGAAATAGAAGAAAATATTTGGAGAGGAGTTTCTGAAATTAGATTAAAATTTATTGATTATAAAAAATTAAATTAAAAAATATGGCTAAATATATAATTCATACAGATGGAGGTTCTCGGGGAAATCCTGGGCATTCAGGAATAGGGGTTGTTATTGAAAAAAAACTTCCAAGCGGTGAACTTGAATTAATTGAAGAATATAATGAATATATTGGAACTGCTACTAATAATCAAGCAGAATATCAAGCTATTTTATGGGCTATAAAAAGAGCGTCTGAACTTAATTTAAAAGTTGTTGATTGTTATTTAGATTCTCAATTAATTGTTAGGCAATTAAATGGTGAATATAAAGTAAAAAATAGTGATTTAAAGATAATTTATAAAGAAATACTTGAAATTTTACCTAATTTTGATAGTATATCTTTTCAAGATGTTAGAAGGGAATTTAATAGTAGAGCTGATGAACTTGCTAATATCGCTATGGATAAAGCTTTAGATTTATAATTTATGATAAAAGAAATTAAAGAAAATTCATCTAAATTTAGTTCTAATTTTAATAGAATCTGTTTTTTTGCTTATTTTTATGCAAAAAATAATGGAAGAGAATATATAACTTCTTTAGATCTTTTTATTTCTTTAATTCTAACAAAAGACACTTTAGCAAATAGCATATTAAAAAATTTTAATATAGATGAAAAAATTTTAAATATTGAAAATATAAAAATTCCAACTGCTTCTAAATTCCTTTTGGATAAAAAACATTTTGATATGGATGCAAAAAGTATAATTGATAATTCTCTTTTAATTGCTACTTGTTATGAGCATTATTATGTTGGTACAGAGCATTTGCTTTATTCTGTTTTAAAAAATAAAAATAAAGAATTAAAAGATTTTTTTGGAAAAAATAATATAAATTATAATGAAATATCAAAAAGTTTAATTGGTGTTTTTAAAAGTGTTTCAAATTTTTTAGAAACTTCTGATATTGATATTCAAGATTATTATAAAAGAGAAACTAATACTATAGATTATTTTTCTTTAGATTTAACTGATCCAGAAGTCCAAGAAAATATAGATCCTGTTATTAATAGAGATAAAGAGATTGAAAGATTAATATATATCTTATCTAGAAGATATAAGAATAATCCAATTTTATTAGGTGAGGCAGGTGTTGGTAAAACTGCTATTGTTGAAGGACTTGCTAAAAAAATTATGAAAGGAGATGTTCCTGATGTACTTTTTGGAACTAGAATACTTTCTTTAGATATAAATTCTATGATAGCGGGAGCATCTTTTAGGGGTGAATTTGAAAATAGATTAAAAGATATAATTGATGAGGCTATTGATTCTTCCGTTATACTTTTTATAGATGAAATTCATTCTATAGTAGGATCAGGGTCTAATTCTGGAAGTCAGGATACTGCTAATATATTAAAACCAGCATTATCTAAAGGGGATGTAAGATTTATAGGTGCTACAACTTATGATGAATATAGACAATTTATAGAAAAGGATTCTGCTTTAGAAAGAAGATTTCAACCTGTTTTTATTAATGAACCAACAGAAAAAGAAACCTTAGATTTAGTAAAAAATTTAAAAACTTATTATGAATCTTTTCATAATATTAAAATTTCAGATGAGGCTTTAAAAGCTTCTGTTGATTTATCTGCTAGATATATTAATAATAAAAATTTTCCTGATAAAGCTTTAGATTTATTAGATGAAGCTTCTTCTCGAGTGAGAGTAAAAAATTCAAAAAAATCTATAAATAGGGAAATTGCTACATTATATAAAAAACTTGATAATTTAAGAGATGAAAGAGCTTTTTTAATAGATAAAGAAGATTTTAATAGTGTTTTGAATATAAAATATGAAGAAGATTCTTTAAAATCTAAGATAGATTCATTAATTAATTCTTCTAAATCTAAAAAAGTTTTGGGAGAAGTAAAAGTTGAAGATATAGCTGAAATAGTTTCTAGTATTTCTGGAGTTCCTATTGAAAATATATTACTTATGGATTTTGGATCTAGAATAAAATTATTAGAAAAAGAATTAAAATCTAATATAATAGGTCAAGATAAGGTTTTAGATGATGTTATTTTAGGTATAAAAAGAGGTATAGTTGGTATTAATAATAAAAATAAACCATTATCTTCGTTTTTATTTGTTGGTCCATCTGGTTCAGGTAAAACAGAAACGGCTAAAATACTAGCTGAAAGTTTTTTTGGAAAAAATAGTAATTTTATAAGATTTGATATGGGAGAATATTCTGAAGCCATCGGAATAACTTCTTTAATTGGTGCTCCTGCTGGTTATGTTGGTTTTAGGGAGGGCGGAAAACTTACAGATTCTGTTAAAAGGAATCCTTATAGTGTTGTTTTATTTGATGAAATAGAAAAAGCACATCCTAAAATTCTTAATTTATTACTTCAAGTTTTAGATGACGGTTATATAATTGATTCTTTAGGTAAAAAAATTAGTTTTAAAAACAATATTATAATAATGACATCAAGCCTTGGTATTGATGATGTTTCAGAAATTTCTGATATAGGATTTCCTGTAGGGGATGAAAAAAATAATGAAAAAAATAAAAAAATTGAATTAATTAATGATTTATTAAAGGATTATTTTTCTCCAGAATTTTTGAATAGAATTGATAAAATATCTATTTTTAATGAACTTTCTGCTTCTGATATTAAAACTATCGTTAAATTAAATTTAGAAAAATTAAAAGAAAAAATATATAAAGAAAAAGAAATAAAACTTGATTATAGTGTAAAAGTTATTGATTTTTTAACAAAAAAAGCTTTATCTTTGAATAAAGGTGGTAGATCCGTTTTAACGGTTATATCAGATTTTGTTGAAGATATTATAGTAAATTCTATCATTTCTGATTCTTCAAAAAAAGAATTAAAAATTCATGTTAATAATAAAAAATTAGAAATTTATTAATAATTAATTTTTTTTTAATAAAATATTAATTTATTTTAGTCATTATATTGTAATGGCTAATTTTTTTTATAAAATTAAATATTTTTTATTGGATACTTTATTTCCAAATAAGTGTATAAACTGTGGAAAAACTGGTGATTTTTTATGTAAAAACTGTTTAAATGTTATTAACAAGCTAGATTTAGGTAAATGTCTGTTTTGTAAGGAAAAATGTAATTTTGGAATATGTGAAAAATGTTTTTTAAATAAGTATTTTGATGGTGTATTTTGTATTTTTAATTATAAAGATATAAAAAATCTTATAAAAGATATGAAATATAATGGATTTTATGATATCTGTAGATTTTTTGGAGAAATTTTAGCGGATTTTTATATAAAATATAATATAAATTCTTATTTTGAATCTTCTAATATTTTATTAATACCTGTTCCTATGCATAGAAAAAGATTAAGAAAAAGGGGTTATAATCAAACTTTTAAAATTTCTGAATCTTTTTCTTATAAAACAAAAATTAATATTTATGATAAAATACTGTTTAGAACAAAAAACACAATAAAACAAGCAACTCTTTCTGAAAAAGAAAGAAAAGAAAATTTAAAAGGAGTTTTTGATTGTAATTTAAAAAATTTATCTAATATAGATATAAAAAATTCTGTTGTTTTATTGTTAGATGATGTTATAACCACAGGAAGTACATTATCTGAATGTTCAATATGTCTTAGAAAATATGGGTTTGAAAAAATCTATATAATAGCAATTGCTAAAGCTTAATTTATGAAAATTTTAAAAAATATTCCAATTTATTTATTAATAATTATTATATATATAATATCTTTAATATTTTTTGATTGGAAAATACAAGATTTAAGAAAATTTGATGTAAAAAATGTAGAAAGTAAAAATATTGCTATTGTTTTTGGTGCAGGAATAAAAGCAAATAATGAACCTTCTGATATTTTAGCAGATAGGGTAGAAGTTGCAGTTGATTTATATAATAGTAAAAAAGTTAAAAAAATACTTATGTCTGGAGATAATTCTACTGTTTATCATAATGAATCTTTTGTTATGAAAGAATATGCCGTGAATTTAGGAGTGGATGAAGATGATATTATTTTAGATTTTGCTGGATTTAATACTTATAGTACTTGCGTTAGAGCAAAAAAAATCTTTAATATTTCTTCAGCAATTTTAGTAACTCAAGATTATCATTTAAATAGAGCTCTTTATTTATGTAATAATGTAGGCGTTGATTCTATTGGTGTTGATTCTGATTTACGAAAATATATTTTACAATTTAAATTTAGTTTTAGAGAAATTTTTGCTTTTATTGATTCTTGGTTTAATATTAATTTTATTAAAAGAGATGTTGTTTTAGGAGATCCTATAAAAATATATTATAATTAAGCTATGTTTTTAGTAAATTTTTTCATACTTATTTTACCTTTTATAAATATTATTTATTTATATTTAATAGCTAATAATCCTGCTTCCTTGTTTTTGTATTCCTATTTTTTTATAGGATTTTATTTTTTATTATTTTTTCTTTTCTTTTTAAAATATAAAAAGAAAGAAATTTTAGGAAGTGTAATAATGTATTATTTTTTTGTTATTTTTTCTTCCTTATTTTTTATTTTTATAAAAAATCCTGAAATTAGGAATTTTTATTATCCACTAGCTTATTTAATAGGATTCTTTTCTCTTTTACATATTAAAAATATTTATTTTAATACAAGAGAAAATTATTTTTTAGATCAAATGAATTATTATTTATTTATAATTTCTTTGTTTTTTTCTTCTTCTGTATTATTTTATTTATTCATTTTTTTATCTTGGAATTTATTTTTAATTTTATTTTTAATATCTTTCTTTGTTTTTTCTTATACTTTTTTGTATTTTTCTTATATTTTAAAAACAAAAAAAGAGATTTTAAAATTTTCTTTATTTATAACAATAATATCTTTTGAAGCATTTTTAGTCTTGTCTTTTTTACCTTATATAGTTCCTATTTTGTCTTTAATATATACATTATTTATATTTTTTGTTTTTAATTTGTTTATTTCAGAAATTTCTGATAGATTTTCATCAAAAGACTTAAAGAAATTATTTTATATTTCTTTTATTATAATTATTATTTCACTTTTTTTAGTTAAAAGATTTTAAAAATAAAATTATGAATAGTAAATTTTTAAATATTTTTATTATAATACTTTTAAGTATCATTTCTGGTGTTTTTGGTTCTATTATTATTTTAACTTCTGATTTTTCTAAATCTTTAGTTTTTGCAGATGATTCTTTTTATAGTTCTGTTATTGTTGAAAAAACTGAAGAATATAGTATTAATGAAAATATTGCTATGCAAAATAATGTTTTGAATTCTAAAGAATATATAGTTTATATTGCTAATAAAAATGAAGAAAATTTATATAAAAAAGATAATATAAAAACCTCTGGTTTTTTTGTCACAAATAACGGATGGGCTGTTGTTTCATATGATTTTATTGCTGGTTTAAGGGTTAAAGAAGGTTTTAGTTATAATGAATATATAATTAATAATTATATTGCTATAGACAATGATAATAATATATATTCTATAACAGACTCTATAACTACAAATTATGGAATAATTTTTGTTAAAATTGAAAAAAATGTAAAAAATATAATAGATATTGCTAGTGATTCAGATTTATATATTGGTTCAAAAGTATTTAGTTTTGATAAATACGGTGAATTTGGTACTTCATATATAAAAAATAAAAAAGGTAATATTTTAGAATTTAATTCTTTATCAAATTCTAATGAAAAACCTCTATGGTTTTTTAATTTATCAAATAAATTAATTGGTTTTTATAATTTAGATAATTTTGTTATTTCTGAAAATTTAAGATATTTTCTAAATAAAATAAAAGATGATATTGATGAAATAACTTTTAATAATATTAGAATTAAATATACGGATTTAAGCTCTGATTTATATGGATATGATAAAGAAAATTATAATTTAGGTTTTTTTGTTGAAGAAGTTTTAGATGAAGATTTACCTTTTGAAGAATTCGATATAATTACTGAAATTAATAATTATGAAGTTTATAATTCTCTTGAATTTATGTTAAAATCTTTAAATAATGATTCTTATCAATTTAAAGTTTTAAGAAATGGGGAAGAATTAATTTTAGAAGTTAAAAATTAAGTCTATGCTTGATATAAGAAAAAATGAAGAAGAAATATTAAATTTTTGGAATGAAAATAATATTTTTAAAAAGAGTTTAGAAAAAAATTCTAAAAATAATGATTTTAGATTTTATGATGGTCCTCCTTTTGCTACAGGATTACCTCATTATGGTCATATAGTTGCTTCTTGTATAAAAGATGTTGTTCCTAGATATAAAACAATGAAAGGGTATTATGTTGAAAGAAAATGGGGTTGGGATTGTCATGGTCTTCCTGTTGAAAATTTAATTGAAAAAGAGTTAGGTTTTAAGAGTAAAAAAGATATAGAAGATTATGGTGTAGATAAATTTAATGAATTTTGTAGAAGTTCTGTTATGAGATATGCAGATGCTTGGAGGGAATTTATACCTAGAGTTGGTAGATGGGTTGATATGGATAATGATTATAAAACAATGGATTCTAGCTATATGGAATCTGTTTGGTGGGTTTTTTCTGAGCTTTGGAAAAAAGACCTTGTATATGAAGGTCATAAACCTATGCATATTTGTCCTAGGTGTGAAACTGCTCTTTCTAATTTTGAAGTTACTCAAGGATATAAAGAATTAAAAGATTTAACTTGTACTGTTTCTTTTAAATTAAAAAATAAAGAAAATACTTATATTTTAAGCTGGACAACAACTCCTTGGACTCTTCCTGGAAATGTTGCGCTTGCTGTTTCTTCTGATATTTCTTATTCATTAGTTAATTTTGAAAATAAAAATTATATAGTAGCTACAGATTTAATTGAAAGTATTTTTGAAAATAAAGAATATAAAATTATTGAAAATATAAATATAAAGGATTTAATAGGTCAAGAATATGAACCATTATTTGATTATTTTTACAATGATAAAGATATAAAAAATATTGAAAATGGTTGGAAAATATATGATGCAGATTTTGTTACAACAGAAGAAGGTACCGGAGTTGTTCATATTGCTTGTGCTTTTGGAGAAGATGATATGATTCTTGGAAAAAGAGAAAATTTGCCTTTTGTTCAACATGTAACAACTGATGGAAAATTTATTTCTGCTGTTTCTGATTTTGCTGGAATGACTATAAAAACTAAAGAAGATAATAGTTCTTGTGATTTAGAAATTGTTAAATTTTTAGATAAATCTGGATCTCTTTTTTCAAAAAAGAATCATATTCATAGTTATCCTTGTTGTTGGAGATGTGATACACCTCTTTTAAATTATGCTACTTCATCATGGTTTGTTAATGTTCCTAAAATTAAGGAAAATTTAATAAAAAATAATCAGAATGTTAATTGGGTGCCTTCTCATATAAAAGATGGTAGATTTGGAAAATGGATAGAAGATGCTAGAGATTGGGCTGTTTCTAGATCTAGATTTTGGGGTTGTCCTTTACCTGTTTGGAGATGTGATAATCCAGATTGTAAACATGTGGAAGTTATTTCTTCTGTTTCTGATATTTATGAAAAAACAAAAGATCAGAATTTTATAACTAAAGTTATTTTATTAAGACATGGTAGAACTAATTACAATGAAAAGCATTTTGCAGATCATGAAGATAAATCTGTTTTAAATAAAGAAGGTTTAAAACATAGAGATTCTTTACCAGGTATTTTTAAAGATATAAAAATAGATGCTATATTTTCTTCACCGCTTTCTAGATGTAGAGAAACAATTTCTAAATTAGCAGAATCTAAAAATTTAGAAGTGGATATTAGAGATAATTTTAGAGAATTTGATCATGGAACTTTTCAAGATAAATATTTTGATTGTAATATAGTAAAATGGAATGATGAAAAATTTGGAGGAGGAGAAAGTGTTTTAGATCTTTATGACAGAGTTTCAAAAGAATTTAAAAAAATATTATCAGAAAATAAAGGTAAAACTATTGTCATTTGTAGTCATGCAGATCCTTTGGTTCTTATGAGAAAATATTTATCTGATTTTGATTGGGATAGGCAAAAAAATAATTTTCATCATAAAAATACCGATATCGTTACCTTATATGTTGATAATAGGACTGGAAAAGAATTTGATTTACATAAACATTTTGTTGATGATATTCATTTTGATTGTCCAAAATGTAATTCTAAAATGTCTAGAGTTCCAGAAGTTTTTGATTGTTGGTTTGAAAGTGGTTCTATGCCTTATGCTCAAGAATCAACAAATGAAAAAACTCTTTTACCAGTAAATTTTATAGCAGAAGGACAAGATCAAACTAGAGGATGGTTTTATACTTTGATGGTTTTAGCAACTGCAATTTTTAATAAAGAAGCCTTTTCAAATGTTATAGTAAATGGAATAGTTTTAGCAGAAGATGGATCAAAAATGAGTAAATCTAAACAAAATTATCCTGATCCTAATTTGGTTTTAGATAAATTTGGAGCAGATGCTGTTCGTTATTATTTAATGTCTTCACCTGTTGTAAAATCTTCTGATTTTGCTTTTTCCGAAAGTGGAGTTTTAGAGGTGACAAAAAAAGTTGTATTAAAAATTTTTAATGTTTTAGATTTTTATAAAATAGCAAAAGAAAATTTAGAACTTGATATAAAAAATTTACCAGAAACTAATAATAACTCTGATTTGTGGATTATTTCTTCACTAAATCAGTTTATAAAAGATTCAACTTATGGTTATGAAAATTATTTATTAGATGATGCAACAAGACCTGTTATTAAATTTATATCAGATTTATCAAATTGGTATTTAAGACAAAATAGATTAAGATTCAAATCTTCTAATAAAGAAGAAAGAGAAAAATCACTCAGAGTTTTGGGGTATGTTTTATTACAATTCTCAAAAGTAATAGCACCTATTATGCCTTTTTCTGCTGAAAAATTATATAAAGAGTTAGAAGCAGGTGATTTTGAATCAGTTCATTTAGAACCTTGGCCAAATTATTCTGAAAAAAATATAGACAGTAAATTAATTTCTGAAATTTCTTTTATTAGAGATATAGTTTCTTTAGGTTTATCTTTGAGAAAAAGCTCTAATATTCCAGTAAAAACTCCTCTTAATTCAATTTCTATTGTTGCATCTTCTATACAATCAGAAATTATAAATAATAATGAAGATGTTATTAAATCAGAATTAAATATAAAAGAAATTAAAAAGGTTTCCTCTTCATCTTCTATTTCAAAAATGATAATTAGTCCAAACGCTAGAGTTTTGGGTCCTAAATTTGGAAAAGAAGTTCAAGAAATTATAAAAGAAGCAAAAAATGGAAATTTTGAATTAAAAGATAATATTATAATTGTTGCAAAAAAATGGGAGATTGATTCTTCTGATTGTGAAATAAGATTTATTTCTGATTCTTCTTCTTCTGTTGCATCTGATCATGGTATTGTTATGAGTCTTGATATAAATATAGATGAAAATTTAGAAAAAGAATCTATAGCCAGAGAATTTGTAAGTTTAATTAATAGGAAAAGAGCTGAAAATAATTTATCTTTATCGGATAAAATTTATATTAAATTTAATACAGATAATTCAAAATTAAAAATTGCTGTTTTGGATAATAAAGAGTATATCTTAAATAATGTTATAGCTACTAAAATTGAATATGATGAAAATTTAAAAGAAAATTCTTCAAAAATAGTAGATTATAATATTTATTTAGAAATAAATAAAATATAAATGATTGATTACCATTGTAATTTTTTCTTACTTTCTTCTTCAGATTTTTCCGATTTTGATAGAATTGTAAATATATATACTGATAATTTTGGTAAGAAAGTAATAAGATTGAAGGGTTCTTATAAATCTCAATCTAAATTAAACTCACATATGCAATTTTTTTCATTAATTGAAGCTGATATTGCTTCTGGAAAAAATTATGATTATATTTGCAATGTTTATCTTTTTAAAAGATTTAATTTAGAAAATAATTTAAAAAAGAATATTTGTTTTTCTTTTGCTTTAGAGGTTTTAAATTCACTTACTTTTTATGATTTAAAAGATAATTCTTTATATGATTTGGTTGTTTCTTATTTTGAATTTATTGATAAATTAAATTTAAAAAATGAAGCTTTTATTAATTTTCAGAAAGATAAAAAATTAATTGAATTTATTAATTTATTTTTTATAAAACTAACAGAAATATTAGGCATTTCTAAAGGTAAAAAAATTTATTTAAACAAAGAAAGTTTTTTTAAAAATGTTTCTTCTTATACAGAAAATGATATTTTAGTGAATAAATTCTTTAAATAAGGTATAATTATATTAGAATTTTAAATTTAAAAAATGGATTTAGAAAATGATCAACAAAATTTAGAAGATGAAATTTTAGATAATTCTGATCTTTTGGAAAATAATAAAAATAAAAAAAGTAATAAAGATAATACAAGAGAAAAGAAATTAAATGATATTTTGAAAGATAATATCATAGATAATGAATTAAACACTCCAAAATTTGTTTATAAGAATGATTCTAATTTTTTTCAAAAGATTATTCCTATTTTATTATTAGTTTTTATGGCTGTTTTTGTATTTTTTGTTGGAAAATCTGTTTATAATTCTTTATTTTTAAATATAGATCAAAATTATTATAGTAGCTTATCTATTGATGTTGGAAGTGATCTTGATATAGAAGAAGACGGAAGTATAAAATATTTTATTAATTTTAAAAATACTGAAAAATTTAAAGTAACTGATGCAGAAATAATGATGAGATTTCCTGAAGAATTTGAATATCATAATTCTACTATTTCTCCTTCTGATATTAATTCTAGATATGCTAAGTGGATTATAAAGAATGTAGATCCTGGGGATTCTATAAAAATAGAAATTGATGGTTCAATTTTTGGAAGAATTGGAGACGAAACTATAACTTCTGTGACGATGAATTATCAATTAGATAAAATTTCATCAAACTTTTATACTGCTAGTTCTTATACTTCTGTTGTAAATAACTCTTTATACGATATTGCTCTTGAAAAACCAGATATAATTTATCCAAATAAAGATTTTGAATATAAAATAAAAATAAAAAATAATCAAATTAATCCAATTTATAATTTAAAATTAGTTTTTGATTATCCTAGTGAATTTATTATAAAAGAATATAATATTAAGCCTATACAAGAATATTCAGGTGAGCAATCAACTTGGTTTTTCGATTTTATAGATGAAAAACAGGATGATGAAAATTTTGAAGAGGAAATTATTATAACTGGATATTTTGAAAGTGCTGATATAGAAAAAGGATTTAGTGTACAATCTGGGATTATTGATGATTCTTCTAATAAATTATCTAGTTTTAGTGTTTTAAATGAAAAAAGCGATGATATAAATGTTTCTCAAGTTGGTGTAAAATTTATTTTAGATACAAGCTCTGAAATGGAAAATTTATCAAAATTTGGAAAGTCTATAATATCAGATTTAAATAATGTTCATAATTTTAATTTTAGTTATGAAAAACAATCTTCTGATATTAATATAAATGATGTTGAAATTGTTTTAGAATTTAGAGGAGATGATATTTTAAATGTTCCTGATATGAATTTTAGTGTTGAACCTAATTTTGAAAATTTTATAGATGAAGAAACTGGAGATATCGTAAATATTTTTAAATGGACAAAAAATGAAATAGAATCTTTTGCTGATTTTTCCTCATCTTCTAATTTAAATGTTATTTTTGGCTTTAAAAACTCTAATAATTTAAACGATTTATCTATTCTTTGTAATTCATATATAACTGGAATAATTAATGGAACAACAGACAGAATTAAGCTTTCTTCTAATAATTATAGTTTTAATATTTTAATAAAATCTAACACTTCTATTTCTTATAAGACTTCTTACTATGATGAATCTGGAAATCAAGTTGGATATGGTCCAGTTCCTCCTAAGGTTGGTCAAGAAACTAAATATAGGTTGAAATTTGATATATCTAATTATGTAAATGCTATATCTGGAGTTTATATGAAGACTAAAATTCCAGATAATGTTTTTTGGAATGATATTTATAGTACTAATTTAGATAATAAAATAGTTTATAATGAAAATACTAGAGAGCTTGTCTGGACAGTTGGTAGTGTTTCTTCTGATTCTTCTGATAACTTTTTATATTTCTTTGTTACAGTTACGCCAAATGAGGGAGATATAGGAAAAAATGTAAATTTGACTTCTGACATTACTTTCTATTATACTGATGAATTCATTAGTAAAGAATATATAGTTAATTTAAATCCACTTACTACATACATGAAAAATGAATTCGATGATAATATAGGTAAAGTTGTTAATTAGTAAAATATGTCTTCTTTTTTTGAAATAAAAAATAAAAAAGGAAAATCTAGATTAGGAAAATGTTACACTACTCATGGAGTTTTTAAAACTCCATGTTTTATTCCTGATGCTACACTTGGTGCTGTTAAAACACTTTCTATAGAAGATTTGCATAGTATAAATATGCAAATAGTTTTAGGTAATACTTATCATTTAATGATAAGGCCTGGGATGGAGGTTTTAGAAAAGTCTTTAGGGCTTCATAAATTTATGAATTGGGATGGTCCTATTTTGACTGATTCTGGAGGTTTTCAGGTTTTTTCTCTTGGAAAAATTAGAAAAATAACTGAAGAAGGAGCTATTTTTAGAGATCATCTTTCTGGAAATAAAATTATTCTTACTCCAGAAAAATCTATACAGATGCAAAAAGTAATAGGATCAGATATTATGATGGTTTTAGATGAGTGTGTTGCTTCTGATTCTTCGTATTCTTATTTTAAAGAATCAATAGATCTAACGTACAGATGGGCTGAGAGATCTTTAGCGGAAGCTAGAAATGGAAAAGTGGTTAATAATTCTGATCAAAAGATTTTTGGTATAGTTCAGGGTGGAAAATATGATGATTTAAGAGAATATTCTTTATCTAAAATTACTAGCCTAGATTTTGATGGTTTTGCGATAGGTGGAGTTTCTGTTGGTGAAAGTAGGGAAGATAAATTTAAAGTAATGAATCTAATAGGGGACAAACTTCCCGAAGATAAGCCTAGATATTTAATGGGACTTGGTTATCCTGATGAAATAATTGAAGGTGTAAAAAGTGGAATTGATATTTTTGATTGTGTTATCCCTACTAGAAATGCTAGGCATGGGCAGATTTTTTGTA
>JAIPGT010000002.1 GCA_021735565.1 Patescibacteria group bacterium | reverse complement strand
ATATATGAAATTTAAAAAACTTTTTATAATAATAGCCCCTATAATATTAACTATATTATTAATAATTGTTTTTTATATATTATTTTTTAGAGATATAAATATTCAAAATTCAGATAATAATTTGGAAAATTCCGATTTAATTAATAATGAAG
The DNA here is from genome assembly GCA_021735565.1 of Patescibacteria group bacterium. The sequence goes on along the minus strand of JAIPGT010000002.1, from coordinate 29,232 downwards.
AAATGAGTGAAGAAAATCTAGGTTTAAAAGAAGAAAATGAAGAAAATTTTTCAAATACTTCTACCCTTGAAGAAGGAGATCCAAATAAAGGATTAAATATAGAAATAGATGGATTTAAATATTGCAGATATGATGAAGAATGTTTTAAAAACTTATTTTTAGAATGTAATACAGGAAATCATATAAATTTTGTAGATGAGAATTCACCTTATAGTTTTTCAATAGTAAATAAATATGAAGATAATTGCTTATTATTGATACAAAATTTAAAGGATATACAAGAATTAAATACTAACTGTAAAATTCCCTTATCTGAAATTTCAGAAAATTTATTAGATAATTTTTTAAATTTAAATCAAACAACCTTAGATAAATATTGTAAATAAAATTTATGGGTGATATAACAATAAGAAAATTAATAAACCCTTTTGCAACATCAGGATTATCCGGTGTAGCAGTTATACAAGGAAAATTAGGAGAAATTATAGCAAGTGTATTCGGGATATTAGGAATAATATTGTTAGTCCTATTCGTTTATGGAGGAGCAATGATGCTATTTTCAATGGGAAAACCAGATAAATTTAATAGAGGAGTAGAAACATTAAAATGGGCAGTAATAGGAATAATAATAATATTTTTAAGCTATAGTATATTAATATTCATATTTAATCTATTTCCTCAAATAATTTCTTCTACAACACCTTAGATTATGGATATAAAAGAATTAAAAACAAGCATATCAGATTTAAAAAAAAGAGTTTTAGATACTCTTTCTGTTTTAAATTTAGAAGATGATAGAAATAGAATAAAAGAAATAGAATTTTTAATGAAAGAAAAAGATTTTTGGGATGATGTAGAGAATGCACAAAAAATTTCTAAAGAATTTTCAGATTTAAAGGAAAATTTAGATTTTTGGGAAAGAATAGAAAAAGAAATCAATGATCTTTATGAGATAGTAAAAGAAGATATAAAAGATAAAGATGTTACATTAAGAGAAGAAATAGAAAAACATTATAATAAAATATTAGATGAATTAGAAAAAAAAGAATTTTTATTGAAATTTACAGGGAAAAATGATAAAAAAAATGCAATTTTATCAATACATTCAGGTGCAGGAGGAGATGATGCTCAAGATTTTGCGGAAATATTACTTAGAATGTATATAAAATTTTGCAATAAAAAAGACTTAAAAGTAGAAATTATAAATGAAAATAAGGGGCAAGAAGCAGGAATAAAAAATGTTTCTATGTTAATTTCTGGAAAATATTCTTATGGATTATTAAAAAATGAATATGGAGTTCATAGATTAATTAGACTTTCTCCATTTGATTCAGATCATGCAAGACATACATCATTCGTTTTAGTTGAAGTTTTACCAGAAATAGATGAAATTCCAGAGATAAAAATAAAAGATGATGAAATAAGAATTGATGTTTTTATGGCTTCTGGAAAAGGAGGACAAAGCGTAAATACAACATATTCAGCAGTTAGAATAGTACACATACCAACAGGAATAAGTGTTTCTTGTCAGAATGAAAGATCGCAAGCTCAAAATAAAGAATTTGCTTTTAAAATATTAAAATCAAAATTATTAAAATTAAAAGAGGAAGAGTTTTTAGATGAAAAAAATAAATTAAAAGAAGATTATTCAAAAATAGAATGGGGTTCTCAGATCAGAACTTATGTTATGCATCCATATAAACAGGTGAGAGATCATAAAACGGGATATGAAACCCCAGATATAGATTCAGTTTTAGATGGAGATATAGAACAATTTCAACAATTATCAAATAAATAAAAAATGTAGGAACAGGACGATTTTTAATCGTCCTGTTCTTGGTGTTTTATTTGGAATAATAAATTTTTATTTAAATAATGCATTATTTTTTAAATTTATGTAGGAACGCTCCGTGGCGCGTTCCACCCAATTTATTGCAATAACGTATTTTTTTCAAATTTATGTAAGAGTTTAATTATCGTGCAATTTTATACAAATAAATATATTATATATAAAAATATAGCAATTAGCCTGCTATTGTATTCTGGAAAAGATAAAGTATGATTGCCCCGCACTACTATATTTTTATATATAACATATTTATTTATAAATTTTTAACAATTATCTTAATTCTTTTAATGAGGTAATTTTTTTTGTATTTTTTATTGTATTTTGACTTTTTTGTAAAATTTTTAGAAGTTCTTCTTCTTTATAATTTCTTATAAGCATTCTAAAAAACTCAGAAACAGAAGAATATTGTTTTTCTTTTATTTCTGTATTAATAAAGTCTTTCATTTCTTTTGGTATTGATATATTTATTATATTTCTCATACTTTTTTATTTAATTGTAATAATTTGTATTACAATTGTATAATATGTTTTATATGTTGTAAATATCATGTTTTCCTATAAAAAGAAAATTAATTTCATCTTTTTTAATAAATTCAAATATAATTCTATATTTATAATTTATAGAGAATGACCAGAAATTAGATAATTTTCCTGATAATTTATGCGTTTTTAATCCTTTTTCAAAAGGGTTTATTTTAAAAATAATTTCTTTTTTTTCTGCCAATATTTTTATATTTTTTGGTAGTTTTTTATATTTTTTTATGAAAATTGCAGAATAATTAATTTTTATCATAAGTATTTTTGTTTATTATTTATAATTCTATATATGAAAATCCATAACTTGATAAAAATTTTGATATTAGAATCATATATTCTAAAAATAATTCTGATGCAAATTTAATTATTGGAAATAAAAAGGGAAAAATAAATAAAATAATTATAGAAATAAGGCTTAAAATAAAAGCTAAACTAAGAAAAGGTGATATTAGTATATTTGTTAATATACTAACTGTAGAAAAGCTTTTAAAGCTTAAAAATACACAAGGAAAAGTCAGTAGATAACATGATAATGAAACAAGAAAAGATTCTTTAAAACCTAAAAAATCTGGTATTTTTATAAAAACCTTTTGAAAAATAGGAACTAAATAATAAATAGCAATTGTAGATAAAAAAGATAATTGAAAACCTAGGTCATTAGTTAATATTTTTGGATTTAGAAAAATCATTATTGTAGCAGTTGCCGTTAAAGTTATTATAGGGGATTTTTTTCTACCAAAAAGTATAGCCATTAAACTAAAAATATTCATAATAGAAGCTCTAATAACAGAAGCAGAGAGGCCTGTCATTATTGAAAAGAAAATTAAAAAAATTAGTATTATAAAAAAAGATTTTTTCTTATTTAAGCTAAATTTAGCTAATATTGAATTTATAATTCCTAAAAATAAAGCTACATGATATCCCGAAACTACTATTATATGAGATATTCCTGCTCTTCTAAATAAATTATTAAAACTATCAGGCATTAAACTTTTATCTCCCAAGATAAGAGCGGTTATAAAAGCGTTATAAGGATAATAATAATTATCATTTATTTTATTTTTTATTATATTTTTAAAATTAATTATCTTATTTTTTATAATAATCCCTATATTTTCAGATTTTTTATTAATTTTTTCTACTTTTGCATTTTTACATAGTGAATAAATATTTTCTTTTTTTAAATAATTTACATAATCAAATCCTTCAAAATTTTCTGGAGTTTCTAAAAAACAATCTATTTTTACAATTTCTCCAAATTCAAATTTTTCATAACTTTTGAAGTCTACTTGTATTCTTCCATTTTTTGTATTGTTTTTAAGGATTATTTTTACATTTTCATAATTATATTTAGGTTCTTCTATTATAATTCCTTTAATTTTTATATTTTTTTCATTAAAATTACATATATTTTTAGGATTGTTACAATCTAATTCAGAAATATTATTTTTTAAAAAACCTAAAAAAATAAAAGATAAAATAAAAAATATATATTTAAAATTTTTATTTAATATTAGACATAAAAAAATAAATAATAAAAAAAATATTAAATTTAATATATTATTTATTTTAAAATAATTAGAAATCATTATTCCAACAATAAAACTAAAGCAAGAAAAAATAAAAACGTAACTTTTATGCACCTTTATAATTTATTTATTTTATTTAAAACGCTAAAACTACTTATTTTTTACACAGTCTGTAAAGTTTTTCATTTAGCATTTTATAGTGTAGAATAAAATAATTAATTGATGATAAATAAATCTAAGAAATTATGTTTTTTTCAAAGTTAGGGATTGATCTTGGAACTTCTAATACTTTAATTTTTGCTCCTAAAAAGGGAATTTTAATTAACGAGCCCTCTATTGTTGTTGTGGATAAAAAAAGTAAAAAACCACTTGCTATAGGATTAGATGCTACTTATATGATTGGGAGAACACCTGATGAATTAGAAATAATAAACCCCATAAAAAAGGGTGTTATAGCTGATTATACTTATTGTGAAATAATGTTGAATTATTTTATAAATAAAATATCTGGAAAGTTTAGATTTATAAGACCAGAAATTATAGTTTCTGTTCCAGAAAAAATAAATTCTGCAGAAAAAAGAGCTGTTATAGATATATGTGTATCTTCTGGAGGTAAAACAGCGTATGTAGTTTCTGAATCCATAGTTTCTGCTATTGGATGTTCTATTCCTATTGCTTCTCCATCTGGAAATATGATTGTTAATATGGGCGGAGGAACTACTGAAATTGCTGTTATATCTCTTGGTAGTATAATAGTTTCTGAGTCTTGTGATATATCTGGGAACAATATAGACGATTCTATTTCTGATTATTTAAAAAAAATATACGGACTTATAATAGGTTCTAGAACTGCTTGCCTTATAAAAGAAAAATATGGAAGTGCTTTTTATACTAGAAAGAAAAAATTTATTGAAGTAAAAGGTAGAGATGTTTTTTCTGGGCTTCCTAGAAGTGTTAATGTTAATGTAAATGATATTACTTTTGCTATTCAAGACGATTTAACTGCTATTATAGATTCTATAAAAAAAGTTCTTTCTGTTACCCCCCCTGAACTTGCTTCTGATATATATGATAATGGAATTATTTTAACAGGCGGTTTTTCTAGTTTAAATGGTATTTCTAAATTATTTACTAAAGCTCTTCAAATTTCTGTTTCTACATCTTCTGATAATTCCTTTTCAACAGTAAATGGTATTGGTACTATTATTGAAAATATAGAATATTATAAAAAAAGCGTTTTAAAATAAATTTATGAAAATTGGTATTGATGCCTCTTCTGCAAATAAAAAAAACAGAACAGGTGTTGAAAAATATTCTTATGATCTTATTGAGGCTATTAAAAAAGTTGATTCAAAAAACCAATATATTTTATATTCAAGAAATACTTTACAAGAAAAACTTGCTAAGTTACCTTCTAATTTTTCTTCTTCTATTTTAAAAAATTGTAAATTTTGGACTCAAATAAAACTTTTAAAGGCTATAAAAAAAGATGATTTAGATTATCTTTTAGTTCCTGGTTCCGTTATACCTTTTCTTGGAAATTTATTAACTAGAAAAATATCAGTTGTTCATGATGTTGCATTTTTAGATTATCCTGAATATTATTCTAGAATTGAATTTATTAGGCAAAGATTAGCATTATTTATAAATACTAGATTTTCACAAAAAATAATAACCGTTTCTCATTTTACTAAAGAAAAAATAATAGAAAATCTAAATATAGATGAAAATAAAATTGATGTTATAAATATAGGTTTAAATATGGATAAAAACATAAAACCTATTGAAGTTTCTTTGGTAAAAAATAAAAAGTATATATTTTATATTGGAAGAATAGAACATAAAAAAAATATTTTAAATCAGATTAAGGCTTTTGAGGTTTTTAATAAAGAATTCCCTGAATATAAATTGGTTTTAGCTGGAACCGATGGTTATGGTGCAGATGAAATAAATAAAGTAATAAATAATAATAAAAATATTATAAGATTGGGATACATAAGCGAAGGAGAAAAAAAATATTTATTTGAAAATGCTTCTATCTTTACCTTTGTTTCTTTTTATGAGGGTTTTGGAATACCAATTTTAGAAGCATTTTATTATAATGTTCCTATTGTTACATCTAATTATACTGCTACTGCTGAAGTTTTATCAGATGCAGGATTTGCTGTATCTCCTAAAAGTATTAATAAAATAGCTCTTGCATATAAAAAATATGCTAATTCTGAAAAAATAAGAGAAGAAAAAATTAATAAAGGAAAAATTAGATTTCAAAATTTTTCTTTAGAAAATGAGGCAAAAAAAATGGTTAGTATTATGGTGTAATATTAATAATATTCTTTTTAGTTTCTGTTTTAAGAAATAAAAAATAGTTAATATTATGGTATAATATAAGAAGTTAATAATATAAAATGATAGAAGAAGAAAGTAATATAACTATTATTGGCCAAACTAATTTCAGACACATGAGAAAAAAGTTTGGTATCAAACAAGACGATAGAAGAAGACATCTTTATGCAATAGGGAAGTCTGGTTCTGGTAAGTCTTGTCTTTTAGAGAATATGATTATTCAGGATATTAATAATGGTAAAGGATGCTGTGTTATGGATCCTCATGGAGATCTTGCTGAGGCTATTATTAAAACTATTCCTAAATCTAGAATAAATGATGTTGTATATTTTGATCCTTCTGATTTAGATTTTCCTATCGCTTTTAATATATTAGAAGGTGGTGAAGATGATTCAAAAAGGCATCTTATAGCTTCAGGTCTTATTGGTGTTTTTAAAAAAATATGGGCTGATTCTTGGGGGCCTAGAATGGAATATATTTTAAGAAATTCTATTTTATCTTTAATGTATGTTCCTGGTAGCACTCTTCTTGGAGTCACTAGAATTTTAGTTGATAAAACTTATAGAGATTATGTCGTTTCTCAGGTTAAAGATCCAGTTGTTAAGGCTTTCTGGTCAACTGAATATGAACATTACAATAGCAGAGAACTTCCTACAATTATTGGTCCTATACAAAATAAAGTTGGTCAATTTTTATCTAATTCTTTGATCCGTAATATTATAGGACAATCTAAATCTACTTTAGATTTAAGAAAGGCTATGGATGAAAATAGTATTATTCTTGTTAATTTATCAAAAGGTAAAATTGGTGAAGATAATTCTTCTCTTTTAGGTTCTATGATTATCACAAAACTATATCTTGCTGCTATGAGTAGAATTGATATACCTGAGTCTGAAAGAAAAGATTTTTATTTATATGTTGATGAATTTCAAAACTTTGCAACAGAAGCTTTTGCTGATATTTTGTCTGAAGCTAGAAAATATAGGCTTTGTTTAAATTTGGCTCACCAATATATTGAGCAACTTCCAGAAAATGTTGCTGCTGCTGTTTTTGGTAATGTAGGAACTTTAATAGCTTTTAGAGTTGGGCCTCAAGATGCTGAAGTTTTGGAAAAAGAATTTTTACCTGATTTTAATATTGATGATCTTGTTAATATCCCTAAATGGAATGTTTTGATTAAGCTTTTAATTGATGGAGTAGTTTCAAGATCTTTTAGTTGTTCAACATTACCTTCTATGATAAATCCAGAGATTAATAATTCTTTGGAAGCTATTAATTTTTCTAGAAATAAATATTCGCATTCAAGATCTGAAATTGAAGATATTATTAGTACTTGGACTTTATCTTCAGAAAATGGAAATGATCATAAAAAATCTTCTGGAAATTCTGAAAAATCTAAAGAAAAAGTTGAAACACATAAATCTAATTGTTGGGTTTGTGGTGTTCCTATGGAAGTTCCTTTTAAACCTGATGGTGTTAGGCCTATTTATTGTGTTGATTGTTTAAAAAAGGTTAAATCTGGGCTTATTCCTGAAGCTAAAAAAGGTAAAAAAAGTAAAAAAGAAAACGATAATGTAAAAAAAGAAAAAAATGTTGTAGGGGCGAACAGTATTCGCCCAATTAATGAAGTTGAAAAAAATCATGAAAATCATGAAATAAAGAATGATAAAAAAATTGATATAAAAATTGATGAAAAAAATGATAATAATGATGTGGGAACGCGCCGTGGCGCGTTCCAACATGGTGCGTCCGTACAGAAAAATGAAAAAATGAATGAAAATGTGTTAAATAAAAAAAAGAAAAAGAAGAAAAAAAAGAAGAAAAAAACTTTAAACAATTCTTCTGATTCTAATATTTCTGATTGTATTTTAGGTATTGCAGATGATATTAAGTTAGAAAATGAATCAAAAAAAATAGAATTAAATAAAATGGGGGAGTTTTATAAAAAAATATCATTAAACAAAAAAAATTATGAAAATGATATAAATATTAATAAAAATGATGAAAAAAATCATGAAATCTTACCAAAAAAGGAAAATAATAATGTAGGGATAGGACAAGCTCCTTCTCCTGTTCGTACAGAAAATGAATCAAAAAATATTATTGATGAAAAAATAGATGAAAAAAATGATATAGAATATGTTTCATTAAAAAGTGTTTTTACTGAAGATAGTAAAAATCTTAATAAAAATAAAAATAAGCCTAAGAAGCTATCATTAGAAAAGGGGCAAAATTTAGATTTGAAAAATTAAATTTGACTTTTATTTATATTTATTATACATTTTTATTGTAAGAGTAGTGATTAGTTCACTGCCTATTAGTAGAGAAAACTAAATAGATCCTCCTCCTTTCTTTTTAGCTAGTATCTTTAAATGAGAATTGAATTTATTCAAATGCTTAGCTAATAGGCGGTGAATTGGTTGCTACTTTTTTTGTTTGGAAATTAATGTTTTGTTTGTTGGAACGCGCCTCGGCGCGTTCCCACAATATTTATCAATTAATGTTTTTATATAAAATTGCACGTTTTTTTGGGTTATTTAATGTGTATTTTTATATGGTGATTATTTTTTGGCGTGTTATAATAAAATAATATTATATTTTTATATGTTAAAAGTTGCATTAATTCATGATCACTTAAATCAAATGGGTGGAGCTGAAAAAGTTTTACTTGCATTATCTGATATTTTTCCTGATGCTCCCATATATACCCTTTATTATGATGAAAAAGATACTAAAGGTTTTTTTGCTAATAAAAAAATTATTACTTCTAAAATTCAAAAATTTCCATTTTCAAAAAAACTTTTTAAATATTATTTAACTCAAATGCCTAAAGCTATTGAGTCCTTTGATCTTTCTGCTTATGATTTAGTAATTTCTAGTTCTTCTGCTTTTGCAAAGGGGGTTATAACTCCTACTAATTGTGTTCATATTTGTTATTGTCATACTCCTACTAGATATTTATGGTCTGATACAAGTTTTTATATCGGTTCTTTAAAATTTCCCTCTTTTTTAAAGGGAATTATTAGATCTGTTTTATATAAAATTAGAATTTGGGATTTTATTTCTTCTTCTAGGGTGGATTATTTTATTTCTAATTCTGATTTTGTTGCAAAAAGGATAAAAAAATATTATAGAAGAACTTCTCATACTATATATCCTCCTGTTGATAATATGTGTATAAATTCTTTAAAAACTGTGGATAAACCTGAATATTATATTATGGTATGTAGATTAAGGCCTTACAAAAAAGTGGATTTGGTTATTGATGCTTTTAATAAGCTTGGAGATAATTATAAATTAAAAATTATTGGTGAGGGTGATTTAAATTATTATAAATCTTTAGTAAAATCTAATAATATTGAATTTTTAGGATATTTACCAGATGAAAAGAAATTTGAATATTTAAAAAATAGTATTGCTTTTATAAATCCTCAAGAAGAAGATTTTGGTATTGCTCCTGTTGAGGCTATGATGTGTGGTGTTCCTGTTATTGCTTATGCTTCTGGAGGAGCTTTAGAAACTGTTATATCTGGAGTTACTGGTGAATTTTTTAATTCTCAGGATATTAATTCTTTAGTTTCTGTAATTTCTAATTTTGATTGTAAAAAATTTGATAGAGAAAAAATAAAATTACATGCTGAAAAATTTTCTATTTCTTCTTTTAAAAATAATATTTTAGAATTTGTTAATAATCATTTATGACTATCTGCATTGATATAAGGCCACTTCTTGAAGATCAATACTCTGGTGTTAGTTATTATACTTATAATTTATTAAGTAATATATTTGAAATTGATAATAAAAATCATTATAAACTTTTTTGTAATTCTTTCAGAAAAAATGTAAATTTTAATTTTGATTATTCTAATGTAAAACTTTATAATTTTAAAATTCCTAATAAGTTTTTAAATTTTTGTTTTTTGTTTTTTAAATATCCTAAAATAGATAAAATGGTTGGTGGGTGTGATATTTTTTTTGCTCCTAATTTAAATTTTTTTTCATTATCTAAAAAAGTAAAAAAGATTATTACTATTCATGATTTATCTTTTAAATTATTTCCTAGATTTTTTTCCATAAAACAAAGACTCTGGCATAAATTTATTAATGTTTGTAAAATTGCTTCTCAATTCCATTCTGTTATAACTGTTTCTTCTAATACTAAAAAAGATTTAATTAAGCTTTGTAATATTAGTAAAAAAAATACTAATGTTGTTCACTTAGGCGTTAATCCTTATTCTTTTTATGATAGTTCTTCTGTTAGAACTAAAATAAATAATTTAATTTCTAGGGAATATATTTTATCTATTGCTACTTTTGAGCCTAGAAAAAATATTGAAAATACTATTTTATCTTTTGAGAATGTAGCTTTAAATAATAAAGATATTTTATTAGTTTTAATTGGTAAAAGGGGATATAAAAGTAGAAAATATTTAAATTTAATTAAAAAATCTAAATTTTCTGATAGAATTTTCTATTTTGATTATGTTTCAGATTGTGAAAAATGGTTTTTAATTGATCATGCTAAAATATTAATGTTTATTTCTTTTTATGAAGGTTTTGGTTTACCTATTTTAGAAGCTCAATCAAAAGAAATACCTGTTATTTGTAGTTATAATTCTTCTTTTTTAGAAATTCTTGGTAAATCTTCTTTATTTGTTAATCCTTATGATTTGAATGATATTTCTCATAAATTAGAAGAAATTTTAAATAATGATAATTTATATAATGATTTAAAAGAAAAATCTTTGTTTAATATAAAAAGATTTAATTGGAAGAATACTGCACTAAAAACTATTAAAATATTTGAAAATTTATAATTTCTTAAATATTTTATAAACATTTTTTATTGCTTTTGATATATTTTTATTATAGAATACATAAAATAATTAACTTTTTTGAAATTTGTAGTATGAAAATGACTAAAAGATTAAAAAGAAATTTATCCTTAGCTGGGATTTTTTTATTAGTTGTTCTTGCTGTTTTAATTGATATACCTAATGGTCCTGATATTAAAACTAAAGACGGAATTTCTGAAATTAAATTACATTTAGGTTTAGATTTTCAGGGCGGAACTCATCTTACTTATCAAGCTGATGTTTCTAATATAGAAAATTCTGATAAAGCTACTGCTGTAGAAGGTGTTCGTGATGTTTTAGAAAGAAGAATTAATGCTTTTGGTGTATCTGAACCCGTTATTCAAACTAGTAAAGTTGATTCTGATTATAGAGTTTTGATAGAACTTCCTGGTATTACTAATATTGATGAGGCTACTGAAATGATTGGTGAAACTCCTCTTTTAGAATTTAAAGAACAAATTGATCCTGAGTCTTTAGAGCTTACAGAAGATCAAGAAAAGGAAATGAATGATTTTAATACAGAATCAAAAAATAATGCTGAATCTTTACTTTCTAAAATTAATTCTAATTCAATTTCTTTTGATGAAGCTTTTTCAGAAAATAATGGTTCTGATTTAGATTTTATCTCAGAAACTGGGCCTTATTCCGATTTTTATTCACTTCTTTCTGATTTAGAAAATGGTGAAGTTTTAAATACTGTTTCTGAAAATCAAGAAGGTTATAATATTTTAAAAAGAGTTGATTCTAGAGATACCGAAAAACAGGTTGAAGCTTATCATATTTTAATTGCTTATGAAGGTGCTTTAAGATCTGAAGCTACAAGAACTAAAAACGAAGCTTTAGAACTTACTAAAAATTTAAGGTCTGATTTCTTGCTATCATCTAGAGATAGAGAAGAATATTTTAAAGAACTTGCTACTACTAATTCTGACGATCCCTCTGCTGCTTCTGGAGCTGGTTATTTAGGTTGGTTTGCAAAAGGGGATATGGTAGAAGAATTTTCTGATGTTGTTTTTGATATGGCTGATTCTGATGTTTCTGATGTTGTTGAAACTGATTTTGGTTATCATATTATTTATAAAAAAGCTGAAAAGCCTTTATATGAAATAAAAGTTTCTAGAATTCTTTTTGAAAAAAAGACTGAATATAATTATATAGATTATTCTAATCCTTGGGTAAATACTCAACTTTCTGGTAAAAATTTAGAAAGTGCTTCCGTTACATTTGATCAAATGACTGGTGAACCTAGGGTTTCTTTAGAATTTGATTCAGAAGGTGGAGAATTATTTGCTGATATTACTGAAAGAAATGTTGATAAACAAGTTGCTATATTTTTAGATGGAATGATTATAAGCGCTCCTAGAGTTGATGAACCTATTACTTCTGGCAGTGCTGTTATAAATGGAACCTTTACTCTTTCAGAAGCTAAAATACTTGCTATGAGGCTTAATTCTGGAGCTCTTCCCGTTCCTATTAATCTTATCAGTCAAAAAAATATAGGACCTACTCTTGGAGCAATTTCTGTTGAAAAAAGTATTAAAGCTTTCATTTTTGGTATATTAGCTGTTGCTTTATTTATGGTTATTGTTTATAAAGTCCCAGGAATTATTGCTAATTTATCTTTATTATTTTATGCACTAATAGTATTAGCTTTTTATAAAATGATTCCAGTTACTTTAACTCTTGCTGGAGCTACTGGTTTTATATTGTCTATTGGTATGGCAGTTGATGCTAATGTTCTTATTTTTGAAAGAATGAAAGAAGAATTAAAAAATAAAAGATCTTTAAAGGATTCTATAGATATTGGTTTTAATAGAGCTTGGACATCTATAAGGGATGGAAATATTTCTACTTTAATTACATGTTTTGTGCTTTATACTTTTGGGACATCTATTGTTAAAGGTTTTGGTTTAACACTTGGTCTTGGTGTTCTTATTTCTATGTTTACTTCTTATGTTGTTACAAAACTTCTTCTTCAATTAGTTTCTAACTTGAAGATATCTAAAAAATTTTGGCATTAGTTAATTAAAAAAAGATATGAAAAATATTGAAATTATTAAAAAAAGTAAAATTTGGTATTTAATCTCAGGAATTTTATGTTCTATCTCTCTTTTATCTATAATATTTTTTGGACTTAAAGTTTCTATAGATTTTACTGGTGGATCTCTTATGGAGATAAGATTTTCTGATATTTCAGATGAAATTAATATAATTTCTGCTTCTTCAATGAAGAAATATTTTGATGAAAATATTGCAGATGAAATAACTGGAGAATTTACTGTTCAAAAAGTTGAAGATGATTATTATATGTTTAAATTTCAGGAAGTAGATGAAGAAAAACATCAAGAAATATTATCTAAAATAAGAGAAAAATTAGATCCAAATGCTAATGAAGAGGCTTATCAATTTATAGGTAGTATTATTGGGAATGAACTTAAAGAAAAAACATACATAACTATATTTTTAGTTATTTCTCTTATTATTCTTTATATTGCATGGGCCTTTAGAAAGGTTTCTTATCCTGTTTCGTCTTGGAAATATGGTATAGGTGCTATTATTGCACTTATTCATGATGTTTTAATAATGATGGGTGTATTTTCAATTTTAGGCTTACTTTTTAATATTCAAATTGATATATTATTTATAACGGCAATTCTTACAACTTTAGGATATTCAGTTAATGATACTATTGTAATTTATGATAGAATTCGTGAAAATTTAAAAAGAACAAATGATAAATTTGATGTTTTAGTTAATAAGAGTATAAACGAAAATATTAAGAGATCTATATATACTTCTTCTACTACTCTTATTGTTCTTTTATCAATCTATTTCTTTGGTGGTACTTCTGTAAAAAACTTTGTTTTAGCTCTTATTATTGGAGTTGTTGTTGGAACTTATAGTTCAATTTTTATAGCAAGTCCTTTACTTGTTTCTTGGAATTCAAATAGGAAGTAATATTTTAAGGTTTCATTATTTATAATGTGGGGGTCAAAGATATTTGGCCCCTACAATTTTTATCGACATTTTTAATATATATAAACATTGTTATATAAATAATATATTTTTTATTTTTATGATATAATATATTTATGAATATTTCTAAAATAGAATATAATAAAACGCATTGGATTAATATTTCCAAAATAGGAGAGGAAGAATTAGATTTTTTATCTAAAAATTTTCCTTTTAGTGCTGAAAATTTAGAATCTTGTAGAAAAGATACGCAACACTCTGCTATTCAAATGTATCCGAACTATATTTTTATTTCCATGCTTTTTCCTTTTTACAATAGAGCTACCCAAACCATAGAACCTACTGAACTTAATATTTTTTTAAAAGATAAAATGTTTATAACTGTTCATGATAATCAGTTACTTTCTATTTTAGATTTTTTTAGTAATTTAGAAGTTGATTTATCTTTAAGAAAAAAGTATTTTGTTGGAAATCCTGTAATTCTTTTATATGAATTATTGGATAGGCTTCTTGATAGCTATTTTCCTATGTTGGATCATATAAATGAAGATATAAAGAAATTAGAAAAAGGTTTATTTTCTATTGCTGAATATAAAAATACTGAAAAAATATTAAAGATTAGACAAAATATTATTACCTTTAGAAGAACTATGCAGGCTCATAAAAATATAATTCAGAAATTAATTTCTAAAGGAGAAAATCTTTTTTCTGTTAATACATTAAAATTACATTATGGTAATTTAATAGAACAATTAAAAGATATCTGGATGATTGTTGAATCTCAAAAAGAATCAATTGAAGTTTTAAATGAAACTAATGAATCTTTAATATCTTTTGAACTTAATCATATAATGAAAGCACTTACTGTTTTTTCTGTTGTTATTGCCGTTCCTACTCTCATCATGACAATTTTTTCCGTAAATTCTGATGGAACTCCATTTTTATATCATCCTTCTGGATTTTTATTTTTGATTTTTCTTTCTATATTTAGTATAGTACCTGTTATATGGTTTTTTAAAAGAAATAAATGGATGTAAATTTTTGGAATGATTTAGAAACTCCTTTTTTATGTTTAGCTCCTCTTGCTGGGATTACTGATTCTGCTACTAGACAGGTATGTAAAAAGTTTGGGGCTGATGTTTTATATACAGAAATGATTTCTGCGGATGCTTTGTATTATGATAGTAAAAAAACTTTACAAATGCTCAAAATTTCTAAAAAAGAACATCCTGTTGTTATTCAACTTTTTGGAAAAAATCCAGAAACTTTTAAAAAGGCTTCTGAAATTTGTTGTGAATATGGTTTTGATGGAATAGATATAAATTTTGGATGTCCAGCAAGAAAAGTTGTTTCTCATGGTGGAGGAGTTTTTTTAATGAAAGATTTTGACAAATCTAGAAAAATAGTTGAAAATGTTATTTCTAATTCTTCCATTCCTATTTCTATAAAGATCAGGACAGGTATTTCTGATATTTTAGCAATTGATTTTCTTAAAAATTTAGAAGATTTACCAATATCAGCCATCATGGTTCATGGAAGAACTTATGAACAAAAATTTTCTGGAGAAATTGATTATAATGCTATTTCAGAGATAAGAGAATATTTTTCTTCAAAGAAAATAAAAATAATTGCAAACGGAGGTATATTTACCCCAGAAGATGCAAAAAAAGTTTTAGACAAAACTGGCGTTTCTGGGTTGGGTATTGCAAGGGGAATTTATGGAAAGCCTTATATTTTTAAACAAATAAATGATTTTTTAAAAAAAGGAAAATATTCTGAATTTAATATTTCTGATGTTAAAAAATTAATAAAATTACATAGTAAAATTCTTTTTAAAACTAAACCTGAAAATGCTAAATATGAAATTAGAAAATATTTACTTTGGTATACTAAAGGACTTCCAAATATAAAAGAGTTAAGGAATGAGATGACTTCTGTAAATAATATTTCTGATATTAATAATTTATTAAAGAAATTTTAGATGATTACTAGAGATAAAATTAGAAATTTTTCTATTATTGCTCATATAGATCACGGTAAATCTACTTTAGCGGATAGGTTTTTGGAAATTACAAATACCGTTGAATCAAGAGATATGAAAGAACAGCTTTTAGATAGTATGGATCTTGAAAGAGAAAGAGGAATTACAATAAAATTACAGCCTGTTCAGATGGAATATAAAGGTTATTGTTTGAATTTAATTGATACTCCTGGTCATATTGATTTTAATTATGAAGTTTCTAGGTCTCTTGCTGCTTGTGAAGGAGCTATTTTAGTTGTTGATGCAACTCAAGGTATTCAGGCTCAAACTGTTGCAAATTTATATCTTGCATTAGAACAGGATCTAGAAATTATTCCTGTTATTAATAAAATAGATCTTCCTGCATCTGATGTTGAAAGAGTTTCTACTGAAATTATTAATTTATTAGGTTGTAAAAAAGAAGATATTTTACTTGCTTCTGCGAAAGTTGGAACTGGAGTTGCTGAAATTTTAGATGAAATTATAAAAAAAATTCCTTTTCCTTCTGGATCTTCTGATAAAGATACTCAAGCATTAATTTTTGATTCAAAATTTGATAAATATAGGGGGATTATTGTTTATATTAGCTTAAAAAATGGGAAAATAAAAAAAGGTGATATTATAAAATTAATATCACAAAAACAGGAAGCTGAAGTTTTAGATATTGGAGTTTTGAGTCCTACTATGATTTCAAAAAAAGATTTAGAAGCTGGTCAAATTGGTTATATTGTTACTAATATTAAATCTATAGCAAGTGCTAGAGTTGGTGATACTATAACTTTAAAAAATCAAAATCCTGAAATACTTATTGGCTATAAAAAAATGAAACCTTTTGTTTTTACTGGTATTTTTTGTAAAAAAAATCAGGATTATGAAAAATTAAGAGATGCTATTTTAGAAATAAGCCTTGAAGATAGCTCTATTTCTTCTGAACCTGAAAAAAGTATTGGATTAGGATTAGGATTTAGATGTGGATTTTTAGGTTTATTGCATTTGGAAATAATTACTGAAAGATTGAGAAGAGAATATGATTTAGATCTTGTCCTTACTGTTCCTTCTGTTGAATATAGAGTAATTACTAAAACTAATGAAGAACTCGTAATAAGAAGTGCTCATGAATTCCCTGATCCTTCTTATATTTCTCAAGTTTTAGAACCTTTTGTTTCATGTGAAGTATTAACTGATAAAGAATATGTTGGGGCTATAATGAATTTATTTGAAGATTATCATGGAATTTATAAATCTATGGAATATATTGAAGAAACTAGATTAATACTTAAATATGAAATGCCATTATCTCAAATTTTGATAGATTTTTATGATAAATTAAAAAGCGTAAGCCGTGGATATGCTTCTTTAAATTATGAATATTTAGATTATAGAAAAGTTGATGTTGTTTTGCTCGAAATTTTAGTTGCTGAAGAAAAACAAGAAGCTTTATCTACTTTAGTTTATAGAGAAGAATCTTATAGAGAAGGAAGAAGAATTGTTTCGAAATTAAAGGATTTACTTCCTAAACAAACTTTTGTTATTAAAATTCAGGCTTGTATTGGTGGAAAAATAATAGCAGCAGAAAAATTATCAGCACTTTCTAAAGACGTTTTGGCAAAACTTTATGGAGGAGATGTTACAAGAAAAATGAAGCTTCTTAAAAAACAAAAAGAAGGAAAAAAGAGAATGATGTCTCAGGGTAGAGTAGATATTGATCAAAATACTTTTTTAAAAGTTTTGAAGCGTTAATTTTTAAAAAAATGATAATATTGGTAATATTAATGAGCTTATCATAGCTATTATTACTATTAATACGAATATTTTATATATTTTTTCTTTCTTTTTTGATAATTTAGACATTTTTTTGTAAAATAGATTTATATAATATTAAAAATATGAAATTTATAGAAGATAACCTAAAGGAACAAGAATATATTATTTTTATAATAAAAAAAAATTACTTTTGGTTATTAAAATATAAATTCATTATAACACTTTTTTTCTTATTTTTAATAGCTCAATTAATTTTTGATTTTGGTTTTGAAAATGATATTTTAAATAAAATTATATTTTTTATTCCATTGTTTTTTATTTTATTTTTTTCATTTAGAGCTTATTTTATTTCTAAATATAATTCAATAGTTATTACAAATAATAGGATTTTTAATATAAAGCAAGATGGATTTTTTAATAGGAGTGTTAGCTTTATTTTTTATGATGATATATTAAATATTTCTCATACAATTTCTGGTATTTTTAATTCAATTTTTAAATGTGGGAATATAAGTATAGAATCTAAAATACCTGAAAATAATTTTATAATAGAAAATATAAGAAAACCTTTTGATATTCAAGAGCTTATAAATGATAGAGTTTTAAATATTAAAAATTAATTATTTTTTTATTAAAATTAATAATTTGGTTAGTATTTATAATCTAAAGTATGCTATAATTAGTTTGTGTATGTAATTTGTAATTATGCCTAAAAGAAGTAAAAAAAATATTAAAACTAAAAAAATATTTCTTAATTTTATACTTTTTATTCTTCTCTTTATTTTTGTTATTACTTTTTCTTCTTTTATAAAAGCTGCTTCTTCTAATATTTCTGAAAATAAAGCTATTTCTGAATTAGAAGATAAAATATCTGAATTAGAAGATAAAAATATAAAAATAGAAGATATGATAAATCTTTATTCTTATGATACTTCTTTTGAAGAAATTGCAAGGAAAGATTTAAATCTTAAAAAAGAAGGTGAAAAAGTTGTTGTTATAAGTGAAGATAGCTTTGAAATAGTTTTTAATAAAGAAATTGATGTAGAAAATTTAGATAAAGGTAATAATTTATCAAAATGGTTTAATTATTTTTTTGAATAATTATGTTTAAAAATAGCAAATTTATACAATCTCTTCTTTCTTCTTTTTCTAGTTTTTTTAAAAAATTAAAAGAAGATAAAAAATTTAGAAATTTTTTTATTATAATAATAAGTATTCTTTTTATTATTGTAGTAATTAATTCTGTTTATAGATTCTCTATTTATAAATTTGATAAAAAGGATGATTTTTCTTTAAAATATGCTGATTTTTTTAATATACCAGCTTTTGTAATTAATGGTGATAAAATGTTATATAATGATTTTATATCTGATTTTAAAACGCTTTCTTATTATTATCAAAAAAGAAATTCAGAAAATCCAGATATGCCAATAATACCAGATAATGACATAAAAAAAGAATTAAAAGAAAAAACAATCCAAGATTATTTTATGTTTCAACTTGCTTCTGATTATAATATAAATGTTTCTTCTGTTGAAATTGAAAATGAATTTAATGAAGTTATAGATCAATTAGGTGATGCTTCTAAAATAGAACAGGCTATATTTGATGCTTATTCTTGGAGTATTGATGAATTTAAAGAAAATGTTTTAAAACCTTTTATTTTAAGGGAAAAATTAGAGAATTATATTTCTTTAAATGACCAAATAAATAAAGATAAAAAAGATTTAATATCTAGTATTCTTTCTGAAATTCAAAACTCAAATAAAGATTTTTCTTATTTTGCTAAAAAATATAGTGAAGATGTAGGATCTTCTGAAAATGGAGGGGATTTAGGTTGGATATTAAGAGGTCAAATGATAGAAGAGTTTGAAGATGTTGTTTTTTCTTTGGAAGAAGATGAAATTTCTGATATTTTTAAAACAAAATATGGATATCATATTGCAAAAGTGTCTTCTAGAGCTTCTATTGGAGAACCAGAAGAGAGTGTTAGAGTTTCTCATATTTTAATAAGAACTAAAGGATTAGATGATTTAATAAATGAAAAGATTAATGATTCTATTATAAAAACTAAAATAAAAATTTATTAATAAAAAATTTTATGATTGATAAAAATAAATTTGATTTGGCTATTGATTTTTTAAAAAAAGAATATTCTAGTATTAGAACTGGCAGAGCTTCTTCTATTTTAGTTGAAAATATTCAAGTAGAAGCATACGGATCAAGAGTGCCATTAAAATCTGTTGCTAGTATTAGTATTCCAGAATCTTTTCAAATAGTTGTTGAACCTTGGGATAAAGGTCTTTTAAGTCAAGTTCAAAAATCTATATTAAATTCTGATTTAGGCATCAATCCTACTTTAGATGGATCTGTTATAAGATTAAATATTCCAGCCATGACAGAAGATAAAAGAAAGGAACTTGTTAAAACTGTTCATAAATTTTCTGAAGAAGCTAGAATAAAAATTAGACAAGCAAGAGATGATATTAAAAAAAATATTCAAAAAGAAGAAAAGGATGGAAATATATCTGAAAATGAAAGAGATGTTTTTTTTGAAGATTTAGAAAAAATTACTTCCCAATATAATGATAATGTTGAAGAAATAAAAAATCAAAAAGAAAAAGAAGTAATGACTGTATAACTTAAAATTAACTTAAATTTAATTAAATTATGACTATTATAACTATTCTTGCTGTTGTATTTATGCTTTCTCTTGTTATTTTCATTCATGAATTAGGGCATTTTGTGGCTGCATATAAATTTGGTATTAAAGTTGATGAATTTGCTATTGGGATGGGACCTATTTTTTTTAAAAGAGATTCAAAAAAATTTAAAACAAAATTTACATTAAGAATGATACCAATAGGAGGATTTTGTAAAATAAAAGGTGAAAATGGTGAAAATAATAATGAAGAAGATTCTTTTTCTAGTAAAAAAATATGGCAAAGGGCTATTGTTTTATCTGCGGGTGTTTTTTTAAACTTATTACTTGCTGTTTTATTTTTTTATTTTGCTGCTATTTTAGGAACATCACAAATCATAACTGACGATACTTTAAATCAAAAAGGTGTTACTATAAAATCTTATAGGCCTATTATTACATTACCTTCTGATGGAACTATAGAAGATCAATTAAGACAGGTTTATTATTTAAACAAAATTGATAATATTGATTTTTCTGAAACCATGACTTCAAATGCTATGGAATATTTAGAAAATAAAGAATTCGGAACTCTTATTATTGAAGATTCTTTTGGGGAAGAAAAAGAAATAAATGTTGTATCTTCTGATTTAGAAGAACCTATAGAAAATTCATACTTATTGTATGATATAGGTTTTATAAATTCTGGAATCCTTAGATATTCTCCTTTGCGTGCTTTTCCTCAAGCTTTTATAACTACTTGGAGCTCATTAAATGATATGTTATTTGGTATAAAATATCTTTTTTCTAATATTTTTTCAGGTTCTGGAATTCCTGATGGATTTGCAGGACCAATTGGAATTGCTGTTGTTACTAAAAATTTTGTAAGTCAAGGATTTGGTATATATATAAATTGGATTGCTATAATTTCTTTGAATTTATTTTTAATAAATTTACTTCCTTTTCCTGCTTTAGATGGTGGAAGATTAGTTTTTTTAATTATTGAAGCAATTAGAAGAAAACCAGTAAAACAAGAAATAGAAGGTTGGGTAAATTTAGTAGGTTTTGCATTACTTATGTTACTTATGGTTATTATAACTTATAAAGATATAATTAGATTTATTACTTAAATATGTTGCAATCAAAATTAATTTACAAAATAAAAAAAGATTTTCCTAAAGACGAAGATTCTTTGAATGCTAGATTATTAATTCAGGGTTCTTATATAAAAAAAGAAGCTTCAGGAGTTTATACTTTTTTACCGCTTGGTTTAAAGGTACTTTCTAATATTGAAAATATTATTAGAGAAGAAATGAATAAAATCGATGCTTCTGAGGTTTTAATGCCTGCACTTATCCCCAAAGATAATTTATTAAAAACTGAAAGATGGGATAGTTTTGATGTTCTTTTTAAATTAAAATCACAAACAGGAAATGAATATTCACTAGGAGCTACTCATGAAGAGATTGTTACTCCACTTATTTCTGAATTTATATCTTCATATAAAAATCTTCCCATTTCTGTTTATCAAATACAAACTAAATTTAGAGATGAAAAAAGAGCTAAGTCTGGTATTTTAAGGGGGAGGGAATTTAGAATGAAAGATTTATATTCTTTTTCAAAAAATGAAGATGATTTAAATTCATATTATGAAATAGTTTTGAATTCTTATAAAAAAATATATGAAAGATTAGGTATTTCTGATATTACTTATTTAACTTATGCCTCAGGTGGAACTTTTTCTAAATATTCTCATGAGTTTCAAACTCTTTCTGAATTTGGAGAAGATAATATTTATATTTGTGATAAATGCAATATTGCTATTAATGATGAAATAATCGAGGAGCAAAAAGTTTGTCCTATTTGTGGGTCTTCTGATTTTAGAAAAGAAAAAGCAATTGAAGTTGGAAATATATTTAAATTAAAAACAAAATTTTCTGAACCTTTTTCTGTAAAGTATTTAGATGAAGATAATAAAGAAAATTTAGTATATATGGGTTGTTATGGTATTGGAAGTAGTAGAGTTATGGGTACTATTATTGAAGTTTTGCATGATGATTCTGGTATAATTTGGCCAGAAGAAATTACCCCTTTTAAATATCATATTATTCCTATTGGAAATGATGAAGAAGTTTTAAAAGAAGCTAATAAGCTCTATAAAACCTATTTAGAAAAAGGGGAAGAAGTTTTATTTGATGATAGAGATGAATCTACGGGAAGTAAATTAAAAGATGCCGATTTAATAAGTGCTACTTATAGAATTATTATTTCTAAAAAAACAGTAGAACAGGGTAAATTTGAGCTCAAAAAAAGATCTGAAAAAGAAATTCAGTTACTTTCACTTTAAATTAATTTATTATTTTGCTAGATTATACTTAGATTATTTTATTTATAATCTAATTAATATAAATTTTAATGTTTTTAGATAATTTTTTTAAACCTAAAAAAATTGGAATTGATATAGGTTCTGAAAAGATTTATTTTTATCTTGAAGATAAGGGGATCGTCATTTCTGATTATACTTATATAGCTGTCAATACAAAAAATGACTCTGTTTTTGCTATTGGAAAAGAAGCTAAAGAAATGTCTGGAAGAGTTCCTCCTTATATCAAAATTATAAAGCCAGTTCTAAATGGAGTAATTTATGATTTTGAAGCTATGCAAGCTTTACTAAATCATTATTTTAAAGAAATAAGGGAAAAATATAGTAATTTATTTGGTTATGAAGCTTTAGTAGCTATATCTTTAGATATGACAGAAGTTCAAAAAAAATCTTTTGAAGATATTTTATTTTCTGTTGGTATGAAAAAAGTTTATTCAGTTCCTAAAGTTATTGCAGCTACTGTTGCTAGTAGATGTGATGTTTTAGAGTCTGTTGGTAATATGATTGTTGAATATGGTTCTTCTAAATTAGAAATTGCAGCAGTTTCAACTGGTGGAATTATATATTCCAAATCTTTGAATATTGGTGGTTATGATATTGATAATTCTATAATTTCTCAAATAAAAAATAATTATTCTATTGCCATTGGTGAGCTTATGGCAGAAAAATTAAAAAAAAGTTTAAGTTCTTCTGATAAAGAAAAAGATGTTATTATAAAGGGGAGGGATGTTTCAACAGGTATGCCTAAGCAAGTGAATATTAGAATTGCTGATATAGTTTTTGCTACTGAAAAATATATTGAAATAATAGCAGAAAATATTAAGCTAGTTTTAGAGAATATTCCTACTGAAATATTATCTGATATTTATGAAAAAGGAATAATGCTTTCAGGGGATTCTTCTAGGCTTTTTAATTATAAAAAGAAATTAAAAAATTTAGTAAGATTAGATATGTATGTTGTTGATGATCCAGCTACATCAGTTATTAGAGGGCTTGGAATTTTAATTGGTAAAATGGATGAATATTCTTTAGTTATAAATAAAATTAGATAATGAAAAATACTCATTATACAATATTTTTTACTTTAATTATTGCTTTAGTTTTTATTTTTTTTATAAAGCCTAATTTTATAAATTTTCCATTTAATTTTTTTAAAAAAATAACTTCACCTATAATTTCTAATTATGCATCTTTAGCTTTTGATATTAATGATAATTCTTATTTTTTTTCAAATTTTAATTCTTTAATTTTAGATAATAAAAATTTAAAATCAGAAAATCAAAAATTAATATTAGAAAATATAGCATTAAAAGATAAAATAAAAGAATCTGTTATTTTTGATGAAAGTTTATCTTATTTAGAACAAAAAGATTATAATTTTGAATTTGCAAAAATTATTTCAAAAGATCAATTTGAATCTAATACCTTAACTATAGATCTTGGTAGTAAAAATGGTATTGATATCGGATACCCAGTTGTTTACAAAAATGGTTTTTTAGTTGGAAAAATTAAAGAAGTTTCTGAATATACTTCTTTTGTTTCTTTAATTTCAAAAAATGATAGTAATATAGCATCTACGGTTTTAGGGATGGATAAAAATTTGGGTGTTGTAGCAGGAGATTATGATTTGGCTTTAAAATTTAATTATGTATCAATAGATACTGATATATCTGAAGGAGATATTGTTATTACTTCCGGAATTGAAAAATATATTCCTTATGGTCTAGTTATAGGTGAAATTTCTTCTATTTATTATAACGATAATGATTTTTTTCAAGATGTTTATATAGATCCATATATTAATAATGATTATTTTGAAATTTTATCAGTAATTATACCTAAAAAATGATAAAACATGCTACTTTGAAGAAAATTTTAGATAATTTTATTATAGTATCTTTTATATTATCTTCTTTTTTTATTCAAATTGGTTTTATAAATAATTTAAATTTTTCTTTTTTGAGTTTTAATTTATTTACCTTTATTCTTTTACTTTTATGTTTAAATTCTGATAATAATAAAATTTTATATTACACTGCTATTATTTTTGGATTTTTGAATGGTATATTTTCTAGTTTTCATTTTATATTTCATATATTTTTATTTGTTTTATGGACTAAAATTATTTTGTTTTTAAAAAAGAAAATACATCCAGAAATAACTATAATTAGGCTTTTTTTATTTAGTTTTACTTCTTTTTCTATATTTTTATTTTTATATTATTTATCATTATTTATATTATTAAAAATAGGATTTTATGAAAACTTTGTTTTAGATATTAATTTATTTATTCAATTTTTATTTTCTATTATTTTTTATTTAATAATATTTTTTATTTTTAAACCCCATATTAAAGTTGATTATTATGAATTTTTTCCGAAAAAAACATAAAAAGGATGATGTTTTTATAAAATCTTATTCTGATAATAAAATTCTCTCAAAGAGTGTACATTTTTTTTTAAAAAAAGAAGATAATATAAATAAAATTCCTTATTTTTCTTATATTTTTGCTATTTTTTTATGTATTTTTTTTATTATTATTTTATTTTTTAGATTATTTTATTTACAAACTTATAAATTTGATTATTTTAATTCTTTATCTTATGGAAATAGAGAAAGAGAATCTTATATAAAACCAAAAAGGGGAATTATTTATGATAAAGATTTTAATAAACTTGTTTATAATATACCCAAATTTCAATTGTATTATATTCCTTATTATATTACAGATGATTTAAATGAATTAATTGTATTAAAAGAAAGATTAATTAATGAATTAGGATTATCTGAAGATGAAGTTTCTAAAATTTCTTTTGCTGATTATATAGATAAAAAATTAATAAAAGAAATTTATGATTCTTCTTTGGCTTTAGATATTAATATCAAAATAAAAGATTTTCCTGGTTTCTATTTAGAATCTTCTTATTATAGAAAATATGATGATTTAGATTCCCTTTCTCATATTTTAGGATATGTTTCATCTATTTCTCCTGAAAAATATGAAAAGAATAAAGAAGAATATTTACCGGATGATACTATTGGAGATTATGGAATAGAGCTTTATTATGAAGATTATTTAAGAGGTGAATTAGGTTTGGAAAGATATGAAGTTGATTCTTTGGGTTATAAAAATAATATTATTTCTACTTCAGAGCCAAAATCCGGATATAATTTAAAATTGACTATTGATTATGATTTACAAAAAAAATCTGAAGAAGTTTTGAAAAAAGTATTAGATGAAAATGATTTAGAAAAGGGTGTTGTTATTTTTTTAGATCCAGATGATGGTTCTATTTTATCAATGGTTTCTATGCCAACTTTTTCAAGTAATGATTTTTCTTTAAAAAATAATGAAGAAATAACTAAGTCTTTAAATGATGAAAATAACCCTATGTTAAATAGGGCTATTTCAGGTAGATATGCGCCCGCTTCTACTTTTAAAATTGTTATGGGAGCTATAGGATTAGAAGAAGATATTATTTCAACAAATACTGTAATCCAAGATAAGGGATATATAAGAGTTGTAAATATTTATAATCCTAATGTTTTCTATTATTATAGAAGTTGGGAATCTACTGGGCTTGGATATATGAATATTTATGATGCAATTGCTCGTTCTTCTAATATTTATTTTTATTATGTTGGTGGGGGACATAAAGAATTTAAGGGGCTTGGAATAGCAAAAATGAATGAATATTTTGATTTATTAAAATTGGACCAAAAAACTGGAATAGATCTTAGTTATGAAATTACTGGATTTACGCCAACTCCAGAATGGAAAAAAGAAGTAAAAGGAGAATCTTGGACTTTAGGAAATACTTATTATACTTCAATTGGTCAAGGAGATTTATTACTTACTCCAATTCAAATAGTAAATTATGTTTCTTATTTTGCTAAAGAAGGGAAAAATTTTGTTCCTCATTTTTTAGATTCTGTTTATTCTCAAGATGGAGATTTGATTTATAAATATGAGGATCAAGTTATAATTTCTAATATTTTTGATGATTACAATACTTCTGTTATAAGACAGGGAATGAAAAAGGCAGTTACTTCAGGGACTTGTGTTAGATTAAATAGTTTAAATAAAGATCTTGCAGCAAAAACAGGAACAGCGCAAGTTGCTGGATCTTTAAATAATGCTTTGCTTGTAGGATTTGGGCCATATGATGATCCCGAGTTTGCTTTTGTAATTCTTATTGAAGAAGGTGGAGAGGGAAGTGAGACTGCTATGGATGTGGCTTATGAAATTATTGAATATTATTTCAATAGATAAAATATTATTCCAATCTTTTTCAAAAATATCTTCTATTCTTTTTATAAATTTTTTTTCTTTCAATATAATTCCGACTTCTCTATTTTGATCCATGCTTTGCATAGAAAAATTAATCGATCCTATATATAATATTTTTTTATCTACTATTATTACTTTTGAATGCTGGTAGGGTTTTTTGATTAATTTTGTTTCTATATTTTTATTAAACTTCTTTATAGTGTATTTATTTGAAGATATATCTTCTGATAAAATTATTTTTATTTTTACATTTTCTTCACTTTTTTTATTTAATAAATTTATTATTCTTTCATCATTAAAATTTTCAGCATATAATTCTAGTCTATTTTTAGCATTTTTAATTAGAATTTCTAATATTTTTCTAGAATTTATAGGGCTTACAACTAGATTTTCTGGAAGATTTCTTTCCCAAAAATATTTAATTTCAAAATCACTTTTAAATAAATTATTCAAACTTTTTGTTATTTCTTTATCTTTTGTTACAAATATAAAATCTCTTGATGAATTCAGTCCCGAGCCTGTAAGATTGGATGTCATGATTATGCTTATTTTACCATCTATTATTATATATTTTGCATGATTTAAGGAATATATATTTATTATATTTTTTATTTCTATATTTTTTATATTGCTTAATTCTGAAACGGTTTTATAATTTAAATATCCACCCCCAAATGGTTCTTTTTCTATTATTATATTTATTTTCACATTATTTTTAGCAAGATTTTTAATTTTTTCTATTATTTTTTTATTTGAGAATAAATAAATATTTATATTTACTTCTTCTTTTGCTAAATTTAGATAATTTATTAAAATTTTTTCACCATTTTCTTCTGGAAGGGTATATAAATTGCTTTTTTCTAAATTATTTATTTCTATTTTAGATTTTAATGATGTATTTTTTAGAAATAAAAAAGGTAGAGAGAATATTATGATTAGAATTAATATTTCTATTAATTTTTTTAATTTTATTTCTTTTTTTATAATATTCATAAAAAATAAGACAATTTTTCTTGTCTTAATTTTATGTGATAAATATTAAATTTATATTAATTTGGGATTAAATTGAGATGAATTTTTTGGAAAATATTGTTTTATTTATAATTTATGTGGGAACTCGCCACGACGCGTTCCTACAATTTTTATTTAATTAATATTTTTTTTAATATAATACACATTCATATATCGGGCGCACAATTTTTATGGCCAGCCATTCGGGCGCACACTGTGCGCCCCTACAATATTTATTCAATTAATATTTATTAAATAATTTGCACGTTTAATGGATGTAATTTAATGTGCGATTTTTTGGATATGATGCGTTTTGTTTTATGATTCATGTGGGAACGCGCCATGGCCCGTTCCTACAATGTGTATTCACATATTTTTATATATTAACGTTATTTTACATATAATCCCGTGAATATAATGTTTTTGTGAAAAATTTTAATAATTCTTTATTTTTTATTTTTTTACTTTTTTGTATTATTTTCCTTTTATTTTTTATATTTTTTTTATCTTTTTTAGCATCTTTATAGGCTTTTTTGTATATTTTATATCTTTTTTTATATATACTATTTAAAATTATTCCTAATTTAGCAATTTTTATCCAGAAAAAATATTTTATTAAAAAACTTTTTGGATAATTCTTTTTTATTGTCCATTCTATATTTCTGTATGAATGATATATAGCAAAATCGCTCATTTTTGAGGTTGACGCCGAACCTTTATGTAAAACTTTTGCATTTATAAAATCTGATTTATATCCTAATAATAAAGATCTAAAACCAACATCTAAATCTTCTGCATAACAAAAATAATCTTCATCAAAAAAATATCTATGTTTTTCCAATAATTCTTCTATTAATTCTTTTTTATATAACATACAAGCACCCATCGGGCAGAATGTTTTTCTTTTTTTATTAATTTTATTAAAAGCTACTCCTGATGTTGTGAATTCTATACCAATTGAATCTATTTTATTTTCATTATTGTATGAATTTGTTTGAAAATAAAAATATTTTGCAGTTTTTTCATTTA
>JAIPGT010000023.1 GCA_021735565.1 Patescibacteria group bacterium | reverse complement strand
TTTGAAAATTTTTATTTAATAAACGTCTATACCCCTAATTCTGGAAGAGATTTAAAAAGATTGGAATTTAGAAAAATTTGGGATAAAAAATTTCTACAATATGTAAAAAAATTAGAAAAATCTAAACCTGTTATTATCTCTGGAGATTTAAATGTTGCTCATACTGAAATTGATCTAAAAAATCCTCAATCTAATAAAACTACAAAAACAAAGCCTGGAAACGCTGGTTTTACTGATACTGAAAGAAATAATTTTTCTAAATTTTTAAATTCTGGACTTATTGATACTTTTAGATATTTATATCCTACTGAAATAAAATATTCTTGGTGGAGTTATATGTTTAATGCTAGAAAAAATAATAGTGGTTGGAGAATTGATTATTTTTGTATTTCTAGTATATTAAAGGATAGTTTAGAAGATGCATTTATGTTAAGTAATGTTTTTGGGTCTGATCACTGCCCTATTGGTATAAAAATAAATATATGAATAAACTTGAATTTCAAAATATAAAATTTATCAAAGATAATAAAATAATTATAAATAACTTATCTTTAAATTTTGATAGTAAAAAAGTTTATTCCTTAGTTGGTCCAAATGGTGCAGGAAAATCTACTATTGGAAAATTAATTATGGGTTTTTCTGGTTATAATAAATTTGATGGTGATGTTATTTTTAATAATAAATCTATAAAAAATTTAAATATAACAAAAAGAGTTAATTTAGGAATAACTATGACTTTACAAGAACCTGTTAGATACTCTGGAATAAGTATAAATGATTATTTGTCTATAAATGATTCTGATATTTTAAAACAAAAAAAATGTTTGGAAAAAGTTGGCTTAGATTCAGAATTATATTTAGAAAGAAATTTAGATGAAACTTTATCAGGTGGAGAAAGAAAAAGAGTTGAATTTGCTAGTATTCTTCTTATGAAACCCAAAGTAATTATATTAGATGAACCTGATTCTGGAATTGATATAAATTCTATAGATTTTATTTCAAAAATGCTTCGTGAATTTCAAAAAATGCATTCTATAGTTATTGTAATAACTCATAATATTGAAATATTAGAAAAAACAGATTATTCGTATTTAGTATGTAATGGAAATTTAGTTGATTTTGGTGAAAGTAAATATATAAATAAATATTTTAAAAATAAGTGTATAAAATGCAGTCACAAAAACACACCGGAAAAAATAATACAGATATAACTAAAATAGCTGAAATACATGAAGAAATAAAAAATACAGATGTTGCTACTGTAATTGTTTCTGAAAATAAAGTTAATTTTTCAAGAAAAGTTGAAGGACTTGAATTATCTTTTACTGAAAAAAAAGATAGTTTAATGCTTAATATAAACGTTTTGGATAATACTATTATAAAAAATCCTGTTGATTTTTGTTTTGGATCTTTAAATAAAAATTTTAATCAAAATTTAAAAATAAAATTTAATATCGGAAAAAATTCTTATATAAAAGTTTATTCTTTTTGTGTATTTCCAAATGCTGACGGTGCTTTTCATATTATGAATGGGAATATAAAAATTGGAGAAAATTCTACTTTAGAATATATTGAAAAACATACTCATAATGAAAATAACACTAATTTAAATATAAATCCAAAAAGTAAGATTTTAGTATCTAAAAATGCAAAGTTTATAACTAGATTTGAAGTTTTAAAAGGTTATGTTGGGAATTTAAAAATTGATTATAAAATGAGGTTGATGGAAAATGCTACTTGTGATGCTAATGTTGCATTAAAAATGAGTGGTAAGGATAATGTAGAAATAAAAGAAAATGTTTATATGAACGAAAATAATTCTAGAGCTGTTTTAATTTCTAAAATTGCCAGTTTTGATAATTCTGTTGCAAAAGTTTTTAATTATATGGAATCTACTGGTAAAAATAATTTAGGGCATGTTGAATGTCATGAAATATTACAAAATAAAGGAGAAGTTTCAGCTTATCCTTGTATAAAAGTTGCTGATAGTTCTTCTAGAATAACTCATGAAGCCAGTTTAGGTGGAGTTGATAATAAAAAATTAGAAAGTTTAATGTCTAAAGGTTTAACTAAGAAAAAAGCAGAAAATTTGCTTATTTCTGCTTTACTTAAAAGTTAATTTAACTTTTAATAATAACTCCCCCTTTTAATCTTAATAAATTACTTTTATCTTGTATTATTACTCCTAATAAATAAAATATTAATATTCCAAATATTAATATATATTTTATATCTATTTTGAATACTATAATCATCAATAATATAAATGCCGCCATTATCATTTTTCCTATTCTTAAACCCTCTTCTCTTACAACTGTAAACTCATCTACAAAATGACCGTTATCAGCCCATTTTTCATAGTAAAAAGCCTGATAAGGAACCTTTAAAAATATTCTTGAAAAATCATGATACACAGATGTTATAAATATATCAAAAGCTGTATGAACGAATATTTTTAAAAACCAACCAATAGCATTTAAAAAAGATGCTATTTTTATCATTTTGTTTTTTTCAAATTTATCTGTAGCTCTTCCTAATAAAATATTTAATACAACCGTTCCTAAAACTATTAAAGAAGTTGTTATTCCAACTGCTTCATATTGTTTATTTAATAATAAAAATATCATTATTGGCCAAATTATTGCAGATATTATAGATTCTGCCCCTTCTAATATATATATCAAAAAATCTTTTCTATATTTTTCATCAAATAATTTTGAAAAAGTTTCAAAATATTTAAATGAATAATTTTCATTTGCATGATCTATACCTAAAATTGGTATTATTGATAATAAATAGAAAATTGCTGTTGTTATAAAAAGATAATTATATCCAAGTTTTGTAATTATCAAAGCAGCTGAAACTGGTATTACTATACTAATAATAGCCATCATGCTTCCTAACATTCCTATCTGAGTTCCTCTAGAATTTTTGTCTGTTAATTTTGCAAAATTAACATGATAAGGCACCCAATAGAAAGCTGTTCCGAATGATCCTACTAAAAATAGCGATAATATAAAAAATATATTATAGGGTTGAAAAAATATATACATTAAATAAAAAATAAGAAGAAGAATTTTTCCTAATATTATTGATTTTTTTATTCCGAATTTATTTATAAATATTGAACCTATTGGTATTACTAAAAAAGCGACTAAATGAAATAAAAAATAATATATAAGAGCTAATTCTAGGGAAAAATTATATTTTTCATAAATAAAAATAACACCAAATATTCCTACTAAACTTTGGCCTATTGTATGAAGCTGGGATAATAAAAACAGATTAAATAAGTTTTTATTTATCTTTAAACCTTTTTTTCTTTTTTTCATGAGTAAATTATATCATGTTTATAGCCCTTGTTCTATAACTTTATCTCCTTCTCCTTCTAATTTATATGAGATTTTATATATTTCACCATTGCTACAATAAGAAAAATAATATTCATTATTATCTAAAGGATCATTTGGAAATCTTGGTATGTAAATATCTTTTTCGTTTTTTTTGCTTAATTCTTTTTCTAAGATATCCCATCCTCTTTCTGTGGGTTCATTACAAAATCCAGTTTCTGGATATTTATTATTATATAAATGATAAATTTCAAGAGCTGTTTGCACTTGTCTAATATTGGCTTGTCTTTGTGTGTCTCTTGCTGTTGGAATAAGTGAATCTAATTTATCAGCAGACATAGCTCCTATTGCTCCAATTATACTCATACTTACCATAAGTTCTGGAAGTGTAAATCCTTTGTTATTTTTATTGTTTTTAGGCATAAAATTCATTTTTACAATCTATTTTTTTAACATATTATCTGTTTTTTGTCAATGTTTTGAAAAAATAATCGTATTTTAATTTTATTTTAATTTTATTTTAATCTTTTGAATATATTCTTTAATTATGAAAAAAGAAATTTTACCAAGAGAAAAATTAATAAAATTTGGTATACAAAAATTAAAAAATTATGAATTATTATCAATTATTTTTAACACGGGTGTTAAAAATAAGTCTGTTTTAGAACTTTCTAAAGAAATTGTAAGTGAATATGGTGAAGATAATTTAAGAAAAATTAGAAAAATAGAGGATGTTTTTAATTTATACGACTTACCTATTTACAAATCTTCTCAATTAATTTCTGTTATTGAATTTGGTAGAAGATTATTTTCTTCCGAATTTGATGATAAAAAAATTTTTAATAATCCAAAAAAGGCTTTTATGTATTTAAAAGATTTAAATAAAATTAAAAAAGAAAAATTAATTGGCTTATATTTAAATTCTAGAAATAAATTAATTTATGAGGAAATTATATCTATGGGAAGCATAAATCAAAATATAATCCATGCTAGAGAAGTTTTTAAACCCGCTATAGAATATTCTGCTAGTTTTATTATTCTTGTTCAAAATTATCCTTCTGGAGAGTGTATCCCCTCTGAAAGTGATTTAGAAAATTATAAGAAATTGCAAGAAGTCTCTAAAATTATTGGTATAGATATTTTAGATCACTTAATAATTTCTGATAATGATTTTATTAGTTTAAAAAATAAAATTTATGTCTGATATATTTTTTGATTACAAAACTCAAGATTTTGTCTTTAGAGATATTTTTCTTATTTATAATTTAGATGATGATTATAAAAGTGATTTATCTAAATTTATATTGAATATCACTACTATTAATAATTTATCTATAAATAGAATAAATAAAAACAAAACTTTCTATATTATAAATAATAATTTTTTTTCTGCTAAAATTATTTTGAAAAAAGAAAAAATAAATCATAAAAATAATAAATTAATTTTTATTGTAATAAATTACTCAGATAATGCTGTTATATCTAATATAAGAGAAAATATAAATAAAATTTTTAAAAATATATTTTATTTTTATTCTGATTATTTAATTAGTTTAAATCATAATTTCTTTAAAAGTTTTTCTGTTTATGAAAATAAATTAAGATTTACTATTTTTATTTTAATGTTTAAAGAATTTGGAGAGAGTTGGTGGGATAATAAAGTCCCTTCCGATATTTCTAAATTATGTAAAAATAGATATAAATCTGATCATTATAAATTTCATTTCTTATTTTATTCAAATTTTATAGATTTAAAAAAGATTATTTCTTATAACTGGAGTATTTTAGGTAGAATTTTTAATTATGATAAAGAAAATTTATTAAAATTAAATGAATTATCTAGTTTAAGAAATTTTGTTTGTCATTCTAGATTTTTACCAGATGAAAATTTTGATTATTTAATGAATTTTGAAGATTTAGATAGAATTATACAAGAATATGTTTA
>JAIPGT010000022.1 GCA_021735565.1 Patescibacteria group bacterium | reverse complement strand
TTGTAATTTTAGTAGCTAAAAAATTTAATATAATAGATTCTCCAAGAGATAGACATAAACACAAAAAACCTACACCTCTTTTAGGTGGTATTGCTATTGGGCTTTCTTTTATTTTAATTATTTTATTTTTTATAATTTTCACAAATAGATTTCCTGATGAATATATAAATTTAAAGCAATTTACAGGAATTATAATAAGCACTATTATTTTAATGATTGGTGGATTTTTAGATGATAAATATAATTTAAAGCCTAAATATCAAATTCTTTTTCCAATTATAGCTATTATTGCTATTATTGTTTTTGGTATTGGAATAGATTATATTAGCAATCCTATATCAGGAGGTATAATTGGATTAGGTGATATTAAAATTCATATTGGAACATTTTTAGGTAGTCCAGCCATTATCACTTTATATGCTGATATTTTCACATTTTTCTGGCTTCTTGGTATGTCTTATACGACTAAACTTTTAGATGGAATTGATGGTTTAGTTTCTGGAATGACTGGTATTGGATTTTTAATTCTTGGATTTTTAAGTTTAACTTCAATAGTTCATCAACCTGATACTGCTTTTTTATGTTTTATTCTTGCTGGATGCTTTCTTGGATTTTTAGTTTTTAATTTTCCTCCCGCTAAAATTTTTTTAGGAGAATCGGGGAGTATTATATCAGGATTTTTACTCGGGACAGTTGCTATTGTTTCTGGTGGTAAAATTGCTACAACTTTACTTATTTTAGCTGTTCCTGTTTTAGATACTTTCTATGTTATTGTTTCAAGAATTTATAATAAAAAATCACCATTTTCTGGTGATAGAAGGCATTTGCATTACAGACTAGAAAATATGGGATTTTCAAATAAACAAATTGTGATTTTTATGTATTTATTTACATTAATTATTGGTCTTTCTTCACTTGTTTTTGATGGAAAATTAAAATTAATTGCATTTTTAGGTATTTTCGGAATTAGTATTTTATTGATGTTGGTAGGAAAAAAACGTATATAATCGGTTTTATATTTTAATTATATTATAAATTATAAAATTGCACGTTTGTTTTGCGTGCGTTTTATATTGAAAATATCGTAATTTATTGTAATTAATATTTTTATATAAAAAATTTTACGTATATTTTGTGTATTTTTGTTATATTTATGATTCCCGTAGTGACCAACGATCGTTGGTCACTACAATATTTATCCATCAAAATTATTTTATATCAAAACCAAAAAATATCCATGCATATTACCGATTCACATTGACATTCATTTTAAAACATGTTTTAATATTAATTATATTTTATAGACAATATTTTTTTGTAGGAGGAAAAATATGACAGCAGATTTTCAGAAAATTTTCGATACCCCTTCTTCAGGGCCTTATTATCCTGGAAAAATAGAGAGCTTATTTATTAATGGAATAAGTCTCTATTTAGGGAAAACACTTACGATTAGTTCTCCTGATATTCAAAATATGGAGAAAGGAGAAACTGTTTGGATTGTGAAATTACGTGATCCAAAAAAATATCGAAATTTTATATTAGTTTCTAATAAGAAGTATGTTGCCTGGGTTTCTATTAAGCAAATTATTGCTTATTAGAAATTCAATTTATTACTAGTGACCAACGATCGTTGGTCACTACAAATTTATTAAAATATGTTTTAATATATAAAATTATTAAGGAGGAAAAATATGGAAGAATTTACTTTATATGTTGATAAAAATGTTGATTTAATAAAGAGTATAAAGAATAACAAAAAAAATGTAACTTTTTCAAAAGGGAGTTATGTTACTTTGAAAAACTCCACTGATATCTTTAAAATAATAAATATTATTTTTCCAACAGCAACAAATAAAATTATTTTGTTGCAAAATATGAAAAATAAAAAGATACTTTGGGCTGATCCCTCAGATCTTTTTTAAAAATTTGCGCGTGTTATATAACATGCGCTTTTTATATATTTACAAAATTTATATAATTAATGTTATTAAATAATATGCATGATTATTATATTTGATTTAATCTTGTTTGATTTTTAAAATACACGTAATCTAACGTTCTTTTTGTTTAAAATCAAATATAATATTTTATAATTTATGTTTTGTTTATCGGGCGCACATTGTTTATGGCCAGCCATGCGGGCGAACATTGTTTATGGCCAGCCATGGCTGGCCACTACAAATAAAATTTATAAATTAATGTTATTTTATAAAATTGCACGTTAAATAAACGTGCAATTTTTTTGAATTTATTTATTATTTTATTGCGTAATATATAATGAAGTGTTTTTTTATGAATTTATTATATATAAATTCAAAAATGTAATATAATAGATTATGGTTAATTAAATTAATTAAGCATTAATTCTTGCTTATTAAATAAATTATGATTGAAAATTACAAAAATTTAGAAGATTCTGAACTTGCTATTAAATCATTATCTAGCTCTTTATCTTTTATGGAACTCATGAAAAGATATGAAAAACCTTTATTCAGATATGTTAAAAGAATTTCTTTTTTTACAGATCCAGAAACAGAAGATATATTACAAGAAGTTTTTATAAAAATTTATAAAAATCTAAATAATTATGATCCATCTTTGAAATTTTCTTCTTGGATATACAGAATAACACATAATCAAACAGTTGATCATATC
Source organism: Patescibacteria group bacterium (assembly GCA_021735565.1). Next base: position 3,888 of record JAIPGT010000022.1, on the reverse strand, counting down.
CGTAAAAATAGTAAAAATGAAAGTGTTCCTATAATAGATGATGATTGGGGTCAAATAATAGATAAATTTGATTTACATAATTATATAGAATCTACTGAAATCAAAAATAAGATTATTTTAAATATTGAAAATTTACCAATAAAATATAAAGAAGTTTTATATTTAAGATTTGTTGAAGAAAAAAGTTATGAAGAAATATCTGATATTATTAAAAAACCAAAGGGAACAGTTTCTACCCTTATAAATAGAGGTAGATTAATATTACAACAAAAATTAAATAATATTTAATTTTATGAAAGAAAAAAATAAAAAAAATAAAACAATTATAGAAAAAGCTCTTGTTAAAATAGAAAAAGATAATGTTAAAATTGATCCAAAATGGAAATTTACATTAAAAAATATTTTAACATGGTTTTTTATTATTATTTTATCTTTATTTACTTCTATTTCTATATCTTTAATTCTTTTTCTTTTTAAAACTTTTAGTTTAAGTTTGGCATTTAATTTTAAATTACCATTTTTTCAAGTATTTTTTACTATATTTCCATTTTTTTGGCTTATATTTTTTCTTTTATTTTTCCTTATTATACTTATAATTTATAGAAAAAAGACTAAAAATGGGTATAAATATGCATGGTATGAAATATTATTTCCATTCTTTGCTATTATCCTTATTTTTGGAATATTTTTAAGCTCAAATGATGAAATAAATGAAGATATAAATACAAAAACCATAGAAAGGGTGCCTCTTTATAAGAATATAGAAGAAAAAAGAACACATTTTTTATTCAATCCAGAAAAAGGATCTATTTATGGGACTATTACTGAAATTTCTCCATCTGGAATCAAGGTTTTAGATATAGATAATAATAATTGGAATGTTGATATAAAAACCGCTAAATTTATTTGTTCTCATTGTTTAACTTTTGGAAAAGCTATTCATATTATGGGAAATTGTAATCCTTCTGATTGTTTAAAAACTTATTCTTTTGAAGCTTATGAAATAACTCCTTTTGGAAGAAATATTTTATTGAAACAACATATAAAATATTAAATTTAATGTGTTGTTTATTTTTAAAAATATTGTTTATTTATAATTTATATTGGAACACACCACGGCTCGTTTCCACGTTTTTATAAAATAAGGTTATTTAATATAAAACATATATTATTTCAATGGAAAAAAAATTAATTTGGTATATAATAAAAATATGAATAAATATACCATTTTAAAAATTATTTTATTTGTATTGTTATTCTCTGTATTTATTTTTCTAGTATTTCTTTTTTATAAAAATATTTCTTACAATAATAAAGATGGTAAAGATAATTTAGATTTAAATGATCTTGATTTTATGTTATCTGATAAAGATGATGGAATAAAAAATGATGAAAATAACAATGTAGGAACAGGACGACAAAGTCGTCCTGTTCTTACTAAAAAATGGTCTTTTCTTACTGTTGGAGATATTATGCTTTCTAGAATGGTTGATTATAAAATGAAAGAAAATTCTGATTTATTATACGATTATCCTTATTCTGATATAAAAGACTTAATAGATGCTGATATTAACTTTGCTAATTTAGAAACACCTTTAATAGATGGTGATCCAGTTCCCTCCGGAACTATGACTTTTAGAGCTGATTTAGAAAATGCTTCCAGCCTTAAAAAAGCTGGTTTCAATTTATTAAGTCTTGCTAATAATCATACTGGAAATAAAGGTGAAACTGGTTTTCTAAAAACTTTTGAAACACTAGAAAATGAAAATATTAATTTTATAGGTGCAGGAATAAATATAGAAGAGTCTTATGCGGGTAAAATTATAGATGTTTCTGGGCTAAAAATTGGTTTTTTAGCGTATGTTGATGACATGTTTACTCATATATCCCAAAAGCCTGGAATTGATTCTCCTGGGTCTTCTAGTATGCAAGATTCTGATTTAGAAAAAGATATAGAAAATATAAAAAATAAGGGAGCTGAATATGTTATTATTTCTATGCATTCAGGTCATGAATATCATGCTACTCCTAATTGGTATCAAGAGGCTTTTACAAAAGAAGCTATTGATTTTGGAGCTGATCTTATTATTGGCCATCATCCTCATGTTATTCAAACTGTAGAAAAATATAACGATAAATATATTTTTTATAGTTTAGGTAATTTTATTTTTGATCAAATGTGGAGTGAAGAAACTAAACAAGGTTTAATTGTTAAATTTTATTTTAATGAATTTGATATTGAAAAAATAAGATTAATTCCTGTTATGATAGAAAATTATGCAAAGCCCAGGGTTGCAGATTACGAAGAATCAAAAATAATTCTAGATAGATTGCAATACGATTATTATGAAATAAACGAAAATTATTATTTAGATATTTCGTAATTATAATTTAATTAATAATTTTTTTATTTGAAATTCATGTAATGTAGTGACCAACGATCGTTGGTCACTACAAAAATAATATATAAAACAAAAACAAAATCATGCATAATTTAATTAATTTCATATAAATTAAAAATTTGTTATAATTATTTAATTAAAAAATTAATTTATTAAAAAAGTGTTAATTGTCACACATAATGAAAAATTTCATGCTGATGAGATATTTGCTTGTGCTGTTTTTTTATTAGTTTATAAAGAAATTAAAATTATTAGATCTAGAGATGAAGATGATTTTAAAAAAGCTGATATTAGGGTTGATGTTGGTGAAAAAGATAATCCAGAAACTTTAGATTTTGATCATCATCAAAGAGGTGGGGCTGGATTTAGAAAAAATGGCTTTCCTTATGCTTCTTTTGGTTTGGTTTGGAAAGAATTTGGATTTAAAATATGCGAAAATAAAGAGGTAGTTGAGAAGGTAGATAGAAAATTAGTTCAAACGATAGACGCTTTAGATTTTGGTTATGATTTTTTTGATTATTCAAAAATTTATCCTTACACTATTTCCGATGTGATAGCCGCCTTTAATCCTTCTTGGAAAGAAGAAGATAATTCTGATAAAGTTTTTTTTGAACTTTTAGAAATTGCTAAAAAAATTATAGAAAGAGAAATTATTAAAGCTCAAGCTATTTTAGATGCAAAAGATTTTATAAAAAATGCTATAAAATATTCACCGTCTATAAAATATTTAATCTTAGATAAAAATTGTCCTTGGAAAGATGTTATAAAATATGATGAAGATTTTCTGTATGTTATTTTTCCTACTTTAGATAATAAATGGATGGCTCAAGCGGTTCCTGATAGATATAAGTCTTTTCAAAATAAAAAAGATTTTCCAGAATCTTGGGCTGGATTAAGAAGTGAGGATTTACAAAAAGTTACAGGGGTAGAAGATGCTTTATTTTGTCATCCAAATAGATTTATTTGTGCAGCTGGATCAAAAGAGGGGATAATTAAAATGGTAGAATTAGCATTGAAATAATTTATGTAGAAACAGGACGACTTTGTCGTCCTGTTCCACCCAATTTATCCATTAACGTTTTTTAACAAATTTGCACGTGATTTAACGTGCAATTTTTTTGTAAATTATATTTTTTGAAAAATAATATTTTTTTTCATAATTCATGTGGGAACGCGCCGTGGCGCATTCCACCCAATTTATCCATTAATATTTTTATATAAAAAATGTATGTAATTTTAATATGTATTTTATTTAAAAAATAATGAATTATATCACGGGCGCACAATTTGTATGGCACGTAGTGACCAACCATGGTTGGTCACTACATAAAATTTAAATAAACATTGTTTTTATTATAATGATAAATATATTGTTAACATTGCAGCAAAAGGGTTTACACTTTTGAAAGCTATCATATAATAAATAATCCGATTATTTATATATAAAATATGGCTTATATGAATTATTTTGACCCAAAATATATGC
>JAIPGT010000021.1 GCA_021735565.1 Patescibacteria group bacterium | reverse complement strand
TTTTAGCATCACGACCTTTCTTTCTAGCTCCGTTTAAGGCTACTACAGATATAGTTGATAGTAGTCCTATTATTGATATTACTACTAATAGTTCTATAAGTGTAAAACCCTTTTTATTATCTTTCATAATATTTAGTTTTATTATTAATAATTTTATTATAACACGATTTTACGATATTTTTAATATTTTTTTAAGACCCCATTATTATCTAAAGAAAAATTACATCCTTTTTTATTTTCACATTCTAAATATTTATTATCTTTTTTTGTTTTAAATTGGATTAAAAATCCATCTTCTATTTTTGTATAATATATATTTGACTCTATTTTATTATTAAAATTAAAAAATATTTTTCCACAATCATTAAAACCTAAATCACAAAGTATAGAATTTTTTAATAATGTATTATCTTCTGCTCTTGGGTAAGCTCCATAATTAATAAAATAATCATTAATTACTTTATTTACATGATTAACATCTTTTAATATTTTTAAATCGTTTACATATTTATTTTCTTTTGTAACTAACAAAATAGTTAAAATCAACCAAATTATGAATATTATTATATATATTATTTTTTTTATTTTATTTTTATCCATTTTTATTAATAAACTTTATATGTTGTAAATGTATCATCTAATTCATTAAAATGAGAAATTTCATAAACATAACCATCTGAACAATACCTATATGTAAAATTTCCTGTATTTTTAGGATCTTCTGGTTTTATACCTATTAATTTATTTTCCTCTGACATTAATTGTTCCATTAATTCATCAAACCCAGTTGTTCCATTTTGTGATAAAGACGAATCTGATAAAGCTATTGAGGTACAATCAACTGTTGTTGTTGGATAATACCCTTCATAATCATAATATAAATCAATGGCAATTCTTATTTGTCTTATATCTGCCATCCTTTTAGCATCCCCTGCATTTTCTCTTGTTTGATTTAAACTTACTACACCAATAAGACTTATTATACCAATAATACTTATAACTACTAGTAATTCTATAAGTGTAAAACCTTTATTATTAATATTCATTTAAAATTGATTAGCCATATTATACATTGGAAGAATTACAGCAGACACTATAACAGCAACTACTATTCCTAATAAAATTATAATAAGTGGAGTTATAAGTTCAACTACAGAATCAACTATATTGCTAGATTCTCTTTCATAAAAACCAGAAATTTTTTCTAAAACATAATCTAATTTACCTGTTTTTTCTCCTACTAATATCATTTGAGTTACCATAACGGGTATAACATCTTCGTGTTCTGAAAATATAGCAGATATAGGGTCTCCATCTTCTGCTCTTGATATAGTTTCTTCTATAATTTCTTTATAAACTTCGTTACCAATAATATCTCCAGCAACTCTTAAAGATTGTATTATAGGAACTCCATTTCTTAATAATGTTGAAAAACTCTTTGTAAATCTAGTTAAATAAATTTTCTGGAAAAATTTTCCTATTATAGGAAGTTTAATTTGCAATAAATGAAACGTTCTTCTTCCTTTTTTAGTACCTAACGCCACAATTACAGATACCACTATTAGAATTAATAATATTATCATTAATATAATATTATCTTTTAAAAAATATGATGTTGATATAATTATTTTTGTTGGAAGTGGTAATTCTCCCCCCATTTCTGTAACAGCTCCTAACATTTTAGGAACGATGTAAACCATCATTATAATAAATACTGCAACCATTGCTACAAATACTACAATAGGATATGTTAATGCTCCTTTAACTTTAGACATGACATCATAACTTTTTTCTTCTTGATCTGCTAAATAATTTAATACTTCATCTAAATTACCTGATGTTTCTCCTGATTTAACCATATTTACATAATAATCAGAAAAAACTTCTGGATATTTACTCATTACATAAGACATTTTTGCTCCACCTTCTATTTTATCTGCAATTTCATTTATTATTCTTTTAAATTTTGGATTTTCAGTTTGCTTGGCAATTATTTTAAAGGATTGAACTATAGGAAGACTGGCATCAAACATAACGGCTAATTGCCTTAAAAAAATAACTATTTCTTTTTTACTAATTTTATTTAAAAAAGCAATATTTATTTCTTTTTTGAAAATATTTTGTTTTTCTTCATTTATAAATTGTATACGTAAACCATTTTGCTGAATTGTTTTTTTTGCCGCTTCTATATTATCAGCTTCTATCGCTCCATCGGTTAACTGCCCTTGGTTTGTTATCCCTTTATATTTAAAATAAGGCATTTTATTCTTTTACCATTTAATTAAATTATCTTCTTCTGTATTGGAAAATTTATTTGCATTGTGAGCAAAGTCTATTGCTACTTCTGGTAATATTTCATTATTTTTTACTAATTCTTGCAAATTTTGATCCAATGTATGCATTCCTTCAACTTCACCAATTTTTATAACATTTCTGATTTGAGCAATATTTCCTTCTTCTATTGTTGCTCTTGAAGTTTTATTATTTATTAAAATTTCTGTTGCTAGTGTTCTACCTCCACCTATTTTTTTAATTAATCTTTGATTAACTATTCCTAAAAGTTCTCTTGATAAGACTGATTGCATATATTTTTTTTCATTTTCATTACTAAAAAATGATAAAAATTGATCTAATGTTCCCTCTACTGATGCTGTATGTTCCATTATAAAAACTAATTTACCCGAGCTAGAAATATTTAATATTTCTTTTAATTCGTTTTTATCTCTTATACTTTTTGAGACAACGAGTACATCATAAGTTTTGTAATTTAATGCATCTAAAACATCTTGCAAACTTTTTGCATCTTTACCTATTTCTATCTGTTCTACTATTGAATTGTTACTACTTAAAATATTTTCTGTTAATTCTTCTAAAATAATAATGTGTTTATTTTTTGTGTTATTAATTTCAGAAATAAAAGATAATAAAGTTGTTGTTTTACCTGAAGCATAAGGACCAGATATTATAATAATCCCACTATTTCTATTTGCTAAATCTTTGAATTGTTTATTTATTCTTAATTTATCAAGTGGTGGATATTCATTATTTATAGTTTGAAAAGATATTGTAGGAACATTTTTTTGATAATATATATTAATTCTGAATCTATAATCTTTTACTATTTCTTTTATTATAGTTATATTTCTTTCTCTTTCTAATATTTCTTGTTCTTCTGTATTTAATATAGACTGAATAATATCTCTTGAATATTCTTTATTTACTATTTCTTCATCTTTTACTAATAAACATTCCCCCTCTAATTTCATAATAGGCTGTATTCCAACAACAAACAAAAGAACAGAGGCTTTTTTTTCTAGTGTTTTTTTTAATAAATTATTTAATATTAAAGTTTTTGATGAGTTCATAGGTTTTATGAATTTAATTGCTCTTTTATAAGTTCAGATAATTTATCTGTTGTTATTAAACTTTTTTCTATAAATTTTTCTATACCCATTTCTTTTATACTATCTTTTGAAAAGTTAATTCCACTATTTAAAACAAAAATTTCTATATTTCCCTCTTCTTTTTCTTTTATAAATTTAGAGATTCTATCATTTATTAAAGCTGAATCTATAATAATTAATTTTATATCTTTTTCTGTTTCATATTTTTCTATTCCTTTATCTATATTTCTTGCAAAAACAACATTAATTTTGTTTTTAACAAAAGAATTCGCACACATTTTTCCAAAAAATATATCATTGTCTATTAATAAAATTTTTTTCATATTTTTATTTAATAACTTTAATCTTTTGTTGTAGAAATAACATCAGATAATGTAGTTATTCCTTTTAATGCTTTTATAATTCCGTCCTGTTCCATCGTTACAAAATCCTGTTTTTCAAGGAGTTTTCTATATTCTTCTGTTGGAGAGCCTTTTTCTATTAAAGTTTTAACTTCATCAGTTATTTTAAAAACTTCATTTATTGATATTCTTCCTTTATATCCAGTATCTCCACAATAGACACAACCCTTTCCTTTATAAAATTTCTTTTCTTTTGATAAGTCTATTTTATATTTTTTTAAAATTTCTGGTGGTAAATCTTTTATCTTATCTATATATTCGTTTCTTACTTTTTCATCTATCATTACTTCTTCTTTACAATATTCACAGACTCTTCTAACTAATCTTTGAGCTATAATCACATTTAAACAAGATGATAATAAAAATGGTTCTATATGCATATCTAATATACGAGGAACAGTTCCTATTGCATCATTTGTATGAAGTGTTGATATAATCAAATGACCAGTAAGAGCTGCGTGAACTGATAATTCTGCTGTTTCTTCGTCTCTAATTTCTCCCACCATTATAACGTCTGGATCTTGACGAAGAAAAGATCTTAATCCATTAGCAAAATTATACCCTATTTCTGGTTTTACTTGTGAGTGATTTACACCTTTAATAGTATATTCTATTGGATCTTCTAAAGTTACTATATTTACTTCTTCATTATTTAATATAGATAAAACAGAAAACAAGCTAGTAGATTTACCTGATCCAGTAGGACCCGTTACTAATATCATTCCATTTGGAGATTTTAATTCTGCATTTACTATATCTAAATTTCTACCTTCAATTCCTAATTCTTCTAATGTAGGAGCACCTTTTGATGCATCTAATATACGTATAACAATTTTTTCTCCTTCTGAAACTGGTAAAGTAGAAATACGAAAATCATACCAACCTCCGTCTATTTTTAATCTTATTCTTCCATCTTGAGGTATACGAGTTTCATCTATTTTTAATCCCCCTATTACTTTAATTCTGGAAACTATTGCGGTATGAGTATATTTTGGAAGAGTTAAAGATGTATATAAAACTCCATCTACTCTGTATCTAACTCTTACTTCATTTCTTGTAGGTTCTATATGTATATCTGATGCCGCCCCTTCAACTGCATGCCTAATAATAACCGAAACCATTTTAGATATAGGAGCATTTTGAACAAATTCTGCTGAATCATCTTCTGTATTAAATATATCTGCTTCAGTATCAAAATCATCAAATTTATCTTGAGCTACACCTATAGCCTCCTGAAGTTCTGATGATATGTTTGTGTATTGTTTTAAAGAATAATCTATACTTGAATTTGTAGTTACAAAATATTTTATTTCAAAATTCTTTTTTCTAGTTACAAAATCTATAGCATCTCTTGCATTATAATTTTGAGGATCTACCATAGCAACACTTAATACTCTACCTGTTTTATTAAAAACTACACATTTATAATTTTGTGCTAAATCTTGAGTTATAATACTAAGTGTTTCTTTTGGTATACTTTGATTTACTAGATTTGCTTCTGGTAAATTATAATAATTACTTTTAATTTTTAAAAGTTCACTATCTTTAAGAATACGATTATTAACAAGTATGGTTTCTACATCCTTTTTAGTATTTACATTTTCTTTTTTTATATTTATAGCTTGTTCTTGTGTGATAACCCTATTATCAACCAAGTGCTTTAAAATATCACTCATTTTTAACCTTTTTATTTATTTAATTTAATCTTTTGTTATTACAAAAATATTATTTTTCCCTACTATTTCTGGTTCTACTGAATTTTCATTATAATTTTTTAAATTTTGAAAAGATTCTTTAGAAAATACTGTTTTATCTATTTTATATTCTTTGTCATTGTCTGTTATTTCAAAAACAAAATTATTGTATAAATCAGCTCCACTTCTCTTTGAAGTAAGAAATATAATACCTGCAGTAGAAGTTATAATTACAAGTGATGCTATTACTATTTTTATTATGTGTGTTTTATCAAGCTTCATATTATTTATAATATGTTATGCAATTTATATTATATATTTTAAAGTCTGATGATATATTTATCGAAGATATATCAAGTAGTCTTATATTAAATTCTAATGCCTTTAAAAAATTTTTTAATGATTCATAATCACTTCCTCCGTCTAGAGTGATTGATACTAGAATTTTCTTTACAGAATTTGGATTTTTTACAATTTCTCCTTGTTCAGTTTGTTCATTGTAGTTTGATGTTGAAATAGAAGTAAGTAATAAATTATATTCTTTTGCTATTGCTTCTATTTGAGCAAATAAATTTGGTATATCTTCTTCTTTTGGAAGAATATAATCTATTTTTTCTAATTCTTTTTTATTTATTTTATCAAATTCTTCTCTTTGTTCAATTAGTTTATTAATTTTTTGTTGTTGAATAACTCCATAATTTCTTTCTGTTGCTATGTCTTGTGATATTTGCATTTTAATTTCATCTAAATATGGATCTATTAAAAATACATATCCTGCCCCTAAAACAAGAAAAAATAAAATAGATGCAATAAGTGGAAAGTAATTACTTAATATGTAATTTATATCTATTTTTGAATTTAATTTTATCTTTTTTTTATCCATATTTAATCTTCTTTTTGTGTTTGATTTAATTCTTGTTCTATTTGATTAGCTATTTCATCTAAATTTTCTTCCTCTAAAAGATTATTTATTTCTTCATCTGATAAATCATATGAATTTTCTTCATTACTTTCATTATCTTCATCAATGGCCGGGAGAACATCATTCTCCCCTGCAATATCATCGTTTTCTTCGTCTGCTAAATTTTCTGTTATTGTTTTGTCTTCCTGGATATTACTTTCTGCAGTT
>JAIPGT010000020.1 GCA_021735565.1 Patescibacteria group bacterium | reverse complement strand
GAAGAATGGCTGGGAAGGAGGGAATCGAACCCCCAATCTTCTGGACCAAAACCAGCTGCCTTACCATTTGGCCACTTCCCAATATTTGATAATATATCATAACTTAATTTTTTAGTAAAGAAAAAGCGTCAATTCATTAAGAACTGACGCTTATTTATATAAATACCCTTATTATAAGAAATAAGGATAGTAAAGTAAAACCTCCTATTATTTTCACATTCATGTAATATTTGTAATCTTTCTTTTTAGAAAGTTTGAAATTCAAACCGTCTAACAAAGCTCCAATTATAAATATTATAGAGAAAATAAATAAAATATTTATTTCCATTATACATCCTCCTTATTTAAGATATAGACATATTTATATTATATAATATAATATTTGTCAAATTTGTGAATGATTTTATATAAATTTGAACGTTTATTTTTATATACAATTTTATTATAAAAATAATGTTTTATTTCAAAATTCATGTAGGAACGCGCCGTGGCGCGTTCCTACAATATTTATATATTAACGTTATTAAATAAAATGCACGTTTATTACATGTGATTTAATGTGTAATTTTAATTATTTTATCAAATCTTCAATAAATTTCATTGATCCAGAATATGTTGGAGAATAAGAACTTGTGTCTGGGAAATCTAAATTTACAATTCTTGTATAAATTGCTTTTATTAATTTTTTCAAAAATATCACATCTTCTTCTGATATAGAATACAATAAATTCATATTCCTTTCATTTTTTGCTGATAAAAATTCTATTTCACCTTCTAAAACCTCATATTTATTATAATCTTTTGAATTTTCAATCAATAATTTATAAAAAACTAATTGATTTTTATATTTAAAAGCTTTCATTTTATCAGTTTCATCCAGCCCCTTATTCCAATCTCTAAATATCTTTCCAGTTTTATAATCAAAAACTTTTATAATTTTTTCTTCCTTATTTATAGAAAATCTATCAATTTTACCAGTTAAAATACAATCATCAATTTCTACTCCCTGATTTTTAAAATCCCTTTCAATTATATCTGTATAATTAAATTTATTTTTATTTATTTTATAATATCTTTTTAATTCTTCTTCTCCTTTTTTATGATAATTTTTAAAATCATCAGGATTTAATCTTTGTAGTTTTAAATTTTTTTCAAATAATTTTATAAATAAACTAGTTTTTGGAAGCTCTTTATGTTTTGCAAAAATATTATAAAATTCTTTAAAAGTGTTATGAATAGATGTTCCATAAGATGACTGAGCGTTTTTTGCTTTTGGAAATTTAAATAAACTATTTTCTAAAAAACTTTCAGGTCCTCCATAATTAAGATCTATAAAATTTTGTAAATGAGTAACACTTAATTTATAATCCTCAATAAAAGGCTTTATAAGCTCTTTTTCTTTATAATTATTTAAATTAGGTAAATAAATTTTTCTGCCAATTTCTTCTCTTTTTGCTAAATAATTTTCATCAGTTATTTTTATTTCACTCTCTATTTTTGGATCATATAAAAAACTTAATCTTTCTTGTTCTCTATCTTTATTATATATAGATCTGGTTAAATATAAATTACTTTTTGCTCTTGTTTCTGCAACATAAAATAATCGAGACTTATCATTTAAATCATCTTTTTCTGCACTAAGTGGCATATTAGTAGGGAATTGGATTTTATCATTTTTATGCATATCCCATTCTTTTGAATTGCAATGAATTATAAAAACATTATCAAATTCTAAACCTTTTGCTTTATGAGCACTTAATAATACTAAATTATTATCTCCAGTTTTAATTTTATCACTTATTTCTATATTCATTTTATGTTCTTCATAAAGCTCTATAAACCTCACAATTTGATCTATATATAAAGTATCTTTATCTGAATATTCTCTTATCTTAGTAAATAATCCCTGTAAATTTAAAAGATTTACTAAATAATTTAATTTATCTTTTTTATTATTAAAACTAGAAAAATAATATTCTTTATAATTAGATCTATAACCATTCAAATCCGTGTTTCCTATAATATAATCAAGTATTTCTTCAGCTGTTTTTCTTTTTACTTCTGCCGATAAATCTTTAAAAAATTTAAAAATTGCTTTTATTTTTTCGTTATCATAATCCTTCATTAATGAAAACCAGCTTTCATTCCAATTTTTAGTATTCTTTGCAAATTCTGCAAATTTCCAAATTTCTTCATTTGAAACTCCAAAAAATTCATAGGTTAATATTTCTGGAAGTAAATAATCTTTATCTATTTTTTGATCTATTACAGAATCTAAAAATTTTATTATAGTTAAAATTTGCTTTATATTCTTTTCAGAAGAAAGATTACTATTTTTTTCATATTCAAAATCAATATTTTCTTGATCTAAAATTTTAGAAATTTTCTCTAAATATTTATGTGTTCTTGATATTATAGCTATACTTTCATTTTTTGGAATTTCTTTTATTTTTAATGCTATATATAAATATTCTTCATTTTCTGAATTAAATTCAACTTCTTTAATGTTGCCTTTTTTTATTTTACTATTACTGGCTTTTAAAACTTTTGTAAATTCTGGCTTAATATTAACCAATCTATCTTCTGCGAATTCTATTGTATTCCTAGAATATTCTAATATTTCACTTGTTGATCTATAATTTTCATCTAATATTATTACTTTTGTGTCCTTATAATTTTCTATAAAATCAGCCATATTTTTCATACTAGCCCCTTGAAATTTATATATAGACTGATCATCATCTCCAACAGCCATTACATTTGGTGTTAAAAGCTTATTATCCGTCAAATTTCTTATTATTTCCATTTGAGAATAATTTGTATCTTGAAATTCGTCTATTAATATAAATTGATATTGCTCTTGAAGATTATATTTTAATTCATCATTATTCTCTAATTCTGAGACAACATCTATTATCATATCTTCAAAGTCAAAAAAACCTAGTTTTTCGCACTCTTTCTTATATTCTTGATATACTATGGCAAGATCTAAATAATTTTCGTAATTTGCACTAGATTTTAATATAAATTTATCTGTATCTTCTTTACTTTTTACAAATAAATCTTTTTTTATTTTAGTAAGTGGCCCTGTTTTCTCAATTTCTTCAGCATCTTCTATTGCTAGTTCTATTTTCCTTAAAATTGTATTTTTTAAAGGTTCAAAACCTTTTATTTTTTCTTCTTTTGATTTTATTAAATATGCTTCTTTTAATATTTCATTAAATAATGAAAAAACCTTTTTATAACTATTAAAAGTTACGCCTGTTAAATATTTATCTAGTAATTTATTAAATTCAATTTCAAATTTATGATTTTCTTCTATAATCTTTAAAAATTCTTCACTTCTTATTCCTGCTTTTTTTAATTCCTTTATTCTATTTAAAATATCTTTTATATAAGTATATCCTTGTGATGGAACCTTTTTTCTAAAATTAGAATTATGGTTTAATTTTTTTATTATAATTTTCTCTATTATTTCTATTTGTCTTATATCTTCAAGGGCTCTATACGTAGCGCCATTATAAAAAAATTCTGGATATCTATTTATTACCTCAGAACAAAAAGCATGAAATGTATTAATATTTACTTTGTAAGCATCTTTTCCTATTAACCCTGTTAATCTTTCTCTCATATTTATTGATGCTGATTCTGTAAATGTTAAACATAAAATTGAAGAGGGGGTTGTATCCGTTTTATCTAAAATATTTGCAACTCTAACCCCTAAAAGTTCTGTTTTACCTGTTCCTGGACCAGCAACTACTAATAATGGTCCATATATATTATCAACAGCTTCTTTTTGCTTTTTATTTAGAAAATTTAATCTATCTTCGAATTTTTTTTTATTCATCTTATTTTTATATTATATTTTTCAATACTTGTTTTAATTATAGTATATTTTTGGTAAAATTAAGAATAAATTGTTAACAAAAAAGAATATGGCTCAAAATAAAAATATAAAATCTTTATCGGGTATAATATCACTTTGTCCATCTGATCAAATTCTATTTAATAAAATAAAAGATATTATCATAAAAACTTATGAACTTTTTGGATTTGAACCAACTGATACTCCTGTTATAGATAGAAGCTCGGTTTTACTTGCTAAAGTTTCTCCTGATACTGAAAAAGAAATTTATAGATTTCAAAAAGGTAATAATGATTTAGCTTTAAGGTTTGATTTAACTGTTCCTTTTGCTAAATATGTTGTTTCTTCAAAAAACGATATAAATTTCCCATTCAGAAGATATGAAATAGGGAAGAGTTTTAGAGGAGAAAGACCTCAAAAGGGAAGATTCAGAGAATTTTATCAATGTGATGCTGATGTTATAGGTAAAAACAATTTATCGTTTTTAAGTGATGCTGATATTATAAATTTAATTTATAAAACCCTTATTAACTTAAATATTGAAAATAAATTTATTATAAAAATAAATAATAGAAAAATTTTATTAGGATTCTTAAAAGATTTCACAGATAAAACCAATGAGGTAATGTTAATTATAGACAAATTAAATAAAATTTCTAAAAAAGAGGCTAAAGTTGAGTTTGAAAAATTAAATATTAATAAAACTGATATAGAAAAAATCTTTAATTTTATAAACCTATCAAAAGGTGGAGATATTATTGAAAATCTAAGAACTTTTAATGTAAATAATTCACTAATGCAAGACGGTGTTGAAGAATTATCGACCGTAATTTCATATTTAAAAGATTTAAATTTACCTGAAAATCATTATGAAATTGATTTATCTATAGTAAGAGGTTTAGATTATTATACAGGAACCGTTTTTGAGACTTTATTAAAAGGGCATGAAGAATTTGGATCTATAGCTTCAGGGGGAAGATATGACGATTTATGTAGTTTATATGGTAATGAAAAATATCCAGGAGTTGGTATGTCTATTGGTTTAAATAGATTATTTTCTGCTTTTTTAGATTTGAATCTTATAGAGAAAACAAATAATAGCGTATCTAAAGTCTTAATTTTACCTATGGATAAATCTAGAATATCTTATTCATTAAATTTACTTTCTAAATTAAGAGAAAATAATATAAATACTTCTATTTTTGAAAATGAAAAAAATCTTAAAAATAAGCTAGAATATGCTAATAAAATAGGTGTTCCTTATATTGTGATAATTGGTGAAAATGAAGAAAATAATAATAATTATACTTTAAAAAATATGGAAAGTGGTGAACAATTTGTTTTAAATATCGATAAATTAATTAAAAAACTTTCATAATTCAATATGATGCATAATGATATTAAATATTTATCTGAAATTGAAGCAGTTAAGAGATTTATAAAAATATATAACGAAAAAAATCATACAGATTATTACGAAATAGAAAAAAATGAATGGGAGAACGCTAAAGATGGTGTAGATGAAGTTGATATTTATTGTTATTCAAATTCTGATCTCCCTAGATTAAAAATTCAGGTTACTAAATGTGATCCTAATTTTTCTGCTGAATTTGGAAGATATATAAATTATAAAAAAAAGAATAATTTTAGAAATTTATTTCAAAATAAGTTATTTGCTAGAAAAATAACTCTTCCCGAATTTTCTGAAAATTTAAAAGATGTTATTTCTAACAAATCTGAAAAATATGAAAATGAAATAAAAAAAGACCTTATCTTATTATTAGATAATTTAGGAGCTCAACCTGATCTTTTTTTCTATAAATTTAAAGATAATTATAAAGATTTTTTACAAAATACTGGTTTTTTAGAAATTTGGGTTTCTGGTTATAATGATTTTGTATTGAGACTTGATAAATAACTAAAATAGGCTATTTTGAGTATTTTTAAGGATATCTTTCTTTATTTTTTTTTGTATTATTCCTTTATCTACCATTTCAAAATAGCATTTAGCACATGCTTTTACATCAACTAAAGCGTCATGAGCATCTTCAAATGTTTCACCAAATAACTCTATATATAATTCTGTTAATTTTGCCCATTTTTCCTTTCCTGTTCTTCTTTTGAAAAAGTCTCTTGATTCTTTCATTGTGCAGATTTTTTCAACACTGTCTAAATTACTTTCCATTTCTTTTCTTAAAAACTCTGATGATACTATTGCTTCATCAAAAGCAATATTATGAGCTATTAAATAATCATTATTCTCTACATCTTTATTAAATTCTAATAAAACCTCTTTTAAATCATAACCTTCTTTTATTGCTCTTTCTGTTGTTATTCTATGAATTTTTGCTATTTCTTCTGGAATTATATAACCTTCTGGTTTTATTATTTTACTTACTTTTTTTATTAATGTTTTATTTTCATCAAAAATCATCCAAGCTATTTGCACCATCCTAGGCCAGTTTTCTAGATCTGAAAAAGGAGCGTTCCAGTTATTTGGCAAACCAACAGTTTCTGTGTCAAAAATTATATACATTTGTTTTAGATTAGTTTTAATTTATTTTATATTTTACAGTATATCATAAATTGTTAATATTTTTATATAAAAAATGTATGTAATTTTAATGTGCGTTTTGATTATTTTATTTCACAATTCATGTAGGAACGCGCCGTGGCGCGTTCCTACCAATTTTTATAATTAATGTTATTTTATATAAAAATCCACCATATCTCCATACATATTATCAAAATACATTGACATTTTGTATAAAATATGTTATAGTATTTATATAGTTTTTAAAAACTATCGGCCCGTTGGGTCGTTTATCTTATATAGCCAGTCTATATTAAAGATAATATTTTAAA
>JAIPGT010000019.1 GCA_021735565.1 Patescibacteria group bacterium | reverse complement strand
GATTTTTTAGGAAAGAACTGTCTTAATAATCCATTACAATTTTCATTACAACCTCTTTCCCATGAATGGTATGGATAAGCAAAATATATATCAATACCAGTTATTCTTTCTGTTTCTTTGTGGTCTGAAAAGGTAACTCCATTATCATAAGTTATTGTATATTTTTTATCTTTTCTAATTTCTTTAAATGTTTTTATAGTCTCTATTTTTGTAATTTCAGAAGTTCCTCTTTTTAATTTTCTAGCTTTTAATAAACCACTTTTTCTTTCAACATGAGTTAATATATGTGATTTATCTTTACCCACAATAGTATCTCCTTCCCAGTCTCCGATACGCTCTTTTGTTTCAATTTCTTTAGGTCTTTGATCTATTCTTTTTTTCTTTGAATCTTCACGTTGTTTTTCTCTTATTCTAGTGCCATAATGTCTTCTGTATTTTCCTTTTTGACAACGTAAATATTTAACTAAATCTTTTCTTTTTTCATAAATAAATTTATAAATAGAATCTTTACTAATTTGTTTATTTTTTTCATACGGATAATCAATTTTTAATCTACCTGATATTTGTTCTGGAGACCAATATAATATTATTTTTTCTATTATATAATTTTGAATCCATACATTATTTTCTATTTTTTTGAATCTAAAATTAGCTTTTATTCTTTTGTTTTTAGTATTTTCTTTTGCTATTCCAGCATCATAACCTGATTTATTATTAATATAATTTCTTTTTAATTCTCTCCAAATAGTAGAACGATGTTTGTTTAATACTTTAGCTATATCTTTTTTATTAGCCTTAACTTGCAACATTCCAGATAGCTCATTTCTTTGAAATGATGTAATATGTTTATATGACATCTAATTTGTTAGTTAATAATTATTTTGACATAACTATTATACCAGCATTAGATGTCTTTTTGGTTTATGTTGCACTTCGGAGTAGAATGTAGGTCACAGGTATTGACAAATATTATAATATGTGTTATAGTTTATATATTACAATCCAGTTAGAGAGTAAATTCTTCTTTGGGGATTTTCTCTAACTGGGTTCAGGGATGAACTGAAAAATCTATAATTAATTAATCATTAATTATTAAAATCCTAAAGGTGATTCCTTTAGTTGCTCTAAAACTCTGAGAGCGTAAATGAAAGTTGCAAGTTTTGTCCCCGTTTCTTAAAAATGGAGAGCCAATAAACAACAGAGAAGCAGAGCTCAGTTGAACAGGAGTGTTTTTACTCCGAAATAAATTAAATTGACAAAGTTGATTTAATTGGTTCATGGATGAACTGAAAAATCCCAAGTTAGACGTGTACTTGAAACAAAGCGCGTCTTTTTTTTTATTTATTAAATTATTTATATAAACCTTAAATGTATTAAACTAATATATATTGACTTTTAGTTATATTGAGAGTAATTTAAAGTTATAAAATCATTATTAAGGAGGTTTTATAATGAAAAAAGATTTTTTATCTGATTTTTATTTATTTAATTCAAGGTACATTTTTAAAGTTTTATCAGATTTTTTAGCCTTTTTTATTTTTTTTATTTTTTTTGGCTATATTAATTTTTTAGGAGGTTTAATTTTTTATGGATTTTTTACAGGAATTTTTATATTAACTATTTTTCCAGATGCTTTGAGATCTATTAAAGAGGGGGTATTTTTTTTAAAATTTATTTTTAATAGTTTAATATTTCTTTTTTTCTTAATTAATCCTTTAATTGATTCATCTCTTACGGATTTTAAAACTGGATTAATGTATTTTTTGATAATTTCTGTAACTACTGATTTTTTGCTTTTAATTTTCCATTGTCTTTGTTATAGATATTATTCAATAGAAGCTTTTTTTAGAAAAATAAAAAATAAATTTAATTGGATAGATTGTTAATTTCCATAAGACGAAGCAAAAAACTTCGTCTTTTTCTTTTTTAGTATTGATTTACTTGTTTTCTTGTGATATTATTTATTTATAAATTTGGTCCTATGGTGTAGCTGGTCTAACACGTCGCCCTGTCACGGCGAAGATCACGGGTTCAAATCCCGTTGGGACCGCCATATTTAAAAATTGAGATTATAAAGTCTCAATTTTTTTATTTCTAATATTATATAAAAATAATAATTTTGCTATAATATTTATAGATTGAATTAATTTTAATAATAAAATATATATGAATAAAAATTTAATTATCAAAATTTTAGCACTTGTTTCATATGTTATTATGGTTGTTGTTAATAGTTTAGCTAATGTTTTAAATTTTAATAATTACACAACAGGAGATATATCTAATTTATATCCAAATCTTTTTGCCCCAGCACCAATAACTTTTTCTATATGGGGACTTATTTATTTATTATTATTTGTATATTCTATTTATCAGTTTAAAAAAAGTGATAATGAAAAATTATATAGAAAAATAAATATTTATTTTATATTATCATCGGTTGCTAATATTTTATGGATATTTTCTTGGCATAATAATATAATTCCAGTATCAGCTTTATTAATTTTAGTAATATTATTTTCACTAATAAAAATTGCAGATTTATTAAATAAGGAAAAGCTTTCTAAAAGAAATAATATTCTAATAGCACTACCTTTTACTATATATTTTGGGTGGATTACTATTGCAACAGTTGCTAATATAACAACATTTTTAGTAAGTTTAGGATGGGGACGCCTTGGTTTACCTGATTATATTTGGATGATTATAATATTATTAATTGCCACTTCTATTGGTATTTTAAGATTATTTAAAGATAAAAGATATGCTTATGGTTTAGTTTTTATTTGGGCTTATACAGGAATATTAATAAAACATATTTCATCTTCTGGTTTTTCTGGTAGATATATACAAGTTATTATTACTACTTCTATTTGTATTTTAGTGTTTTTAATTTCTGAAACTATTATTTATATTAAAGGTAAAAAAAATGAAGTAATATCAAAAAATCCAGAAATTAAAAACGTTCTTTAATTTTTTATTTACTAATAACTTTGCATGAAATCCGATTTTTTTAAAAAAATAAGAATGTCTTTGTTTTTTATTCTAAATTTTCCTCAAAAAAATTAGATTTTTAATTAAAAAGGTCTTGTTGATTAATATAAAAACTGCTTTAAATAATAATTTAATAAAAAATATTTTATGAAAAATATTAATTAGTATAATTTTATTTATGCTAGTTTTAATTGGAGTAACGGCAGTAGAACCAGTTTCAAAAGCTTTAGATTGGATAGAACCTTTTTTGCCTATAATAATAACTGGATTTTTTACTTTTATAGTTTCAGTTTCTCTTTTTGTTTATTTTATTATAAGTAATATTAAAAAATAATTATTTAAGATATATTCTATTTTTTGTAATCTTAAATTAATTAAGTTTTTAAACAATTGTTGGAGAATTTCATAATAAAATAGCTGATCATTTTTTTGATCAGCTTTATTTTTTTATTTACTTACTTTTTTAAATTTATTTCTTATAAATTTAAAAATATTAAAGCAAATATTTGCAGAATTGGGTGAAGATTTTTTATATTCTTCAATTAATACAAAATTTTCTTCACTAATTTTATAAACCCTATGATCGTTACCTTTTTCGTCTTTCATTGATGGAGTTATTGCTTCTTCCATCATTCCATAATCATGAAGAAGTTTTACTATTATATCATTAGTAAAATCATTTAAAGGCTCTATAAATAACATATATTCCTCCTTATAAAAAGTATTTATGATAATATATGTTTTTTTATAAAAAATTAAGTTTTATTTTGTATTTTTTTATAAATTTTGGTAATATTTATATTACTAAATAAATATTAATGAAAAAAAATATGTCTAAAAAAACTTTTGAAAATTTAGTAAATGCTTTTATAGGAGAATCACAAGCTAGAAATAAATATAGTTATTATTCAAAAATTGCTAAAAAAGAAGGATTTGTTGAAATTTTTAACAAATTTCTAGAAATTTCAGAACAAGAATCAGTTCATGCAAAAAGAATTTATGAATTTATACAAGATTTTAGAAAAGATGGGGATATAAAAGCTGATTTTGCTGTAGATACTTCATCTTTAGTTTATGGCAACACAAAAGAAAATTTAAAAGCTGCAATTGCTGGTGAATCTCATGAATATCAAGAAATGTATCCAGAATTTGCTTCTATTGCAGAGTCAGAAGGATATCCTAAAATAGCTGATCGTCTTAGAGCTATAGCAAAAGCAGAAGAAAATCATAAAGAAATTTTTTCTAATTTTTTAGAAAATATTGAAAATAATACTGTTTTTAAAAAAGAAGAAGAAACTTATTGGGTTTGCCAAGAATGTGGTTATGTACATTATGGATATGAGGCTCCAGAACTTTGTCCAAGTTGTAATCATCCACAAGATTATTTTAAATTAAGATAAAATTAATTATTAAAAAGTGTCAGGACATTCTAAGTGGGCTACCACTCATAAACAAAAAGCTTTAAAAGATTCTAAAAAATCTTCTGTATTTTCTAAATATGCAAAATTAATAACTATATCTGCAAGAGATAAGGGTGGAGATCTAGAAACTAATTTTAATCTTAGAATTTTGGTGAATAAGGCAAAAAAAGAAAATATGCCAAAAGATAAAATAGAAAATGCTATAAAAAAAGGAACAGGGGAAATAGAATCTGAAATTATAGAAGAACTTTTATATGAAGCAGTGGGTCCTTATAATACTCAATTTATTATAAAATGTATTACTGACTCAAGAAATAGATGTGCTGGTGATATAAGGCATATCCTTTCAAAAAATGGGGGTAATTTATCTTCTGTTATTTGGAATTTTGATTATTTATCTGTTTTAGAAATTGATTTATCTGAAAATAAAATAGATTATGATAAATTTGAACTTGATTTAATAGATTTTTATATAAAAGATATTATAGTAAAAAATACTTCTATTATTATATATGCTGATTTTTCTAAATTTTCTGATATAAAAAATTTTTTAGATTCTCAAAATATTTCTATATCTTCTGAAGAAATAAAATATATTCCAAGATCTATAGTTGATTTGACTACTGAAGAATTAGAAAATGTATTAAAAATAAAAAATATTTTATTAGATTATGAAGACGTTGTTGAGATTTGGACAAATTTTTCTATTTAGATTCAAAATTTATATCTAGAACTAATTTTTTCTTTCCCATTATCTTTTTCATATTTTCTCTACTAGAAATTTCTCTATATTCTTTTATTATATTGATTTTTTTCTTGTTGCTTATTTTATTATTTATAATATCAGGCCCACCTATACATCCTCCTTTACAGTTTAATATATCTATAAATCTGTAATTTGTTTTGTTTTTATTAATTTTTTCTAATATTTCTATATTTTCTTTTATACCATCCGTTATTAATATTTCATTTTTCTTAAATAATTTTGATATTTTTGAAGTTTTAGATAATCCTCCAGATATTGGATATATTTTCGTATATTCTCTAATAAAAGAGTTAAATTTTGCTTTTTTATTTAATTTTTTAATATCTATTTTTTTATAATCAAAAATTTCTTGTAATTCTTTAAATGTTATAGTTTCATCAACTATATTATTATTGTCCGTTTCTAACATTCTTTTAGCTTTACATGGAGATATAAAAACCACTTTGTAATTAGGATTATGTTTTTTTATAATTTTTGCTGTAGCAATAAGGGGGGAATCATATTTTAATAAATATTTTTCTAATTCAGGATATTTATTTTTTATTAAAACATTAACTGTTGGACAAGGAGATGATATATAATATTTTTGATCAGGATTTTCTTTTATATATTTTATATAATAATAATTGGTCATTCTTGCTCCAAATGTTAATTCTGTTACTTTAGAAAAACCTATTTTTTTAAGTGCATTTATAATATTTGGATATTCAAAATCTATAGGGAAGCTTGGAGCTATTAAACAATACACATTTTTATTATTTTTTATTAAATTTAGAACTTTTTTTTGATAAATATTCATATTTTTATTAAATTTTAATGTTTTTTGGATAACTTTTAATTAATTATATCATTTTTGTAGAACAAAGTGGAACCTTGAGTCTTTAAAATTCAATGCAAAAAAACATGTTTTTTTGGCTAATCACACCTGTGGATATTTATATTTTATATCTAACATTA
The DNA here is from genome assembly GCA_021735565.1 of Patescibacteria group bacterium. Next base: position 697 of record JAIPGT010000019.1, on the reverse strand, counting down.
GATTAAAAAACACTAAAAATTATTTTAATTATTTTTTGTTTGTAGTGTTATTATATATCTAAAGAGATTAAAAATATTATTATTTATTTTTTCTTTTTATTGTTGTATATAAATTGTTAATAACTTGTTTATATTATGTCTATAACAAAAGTAAAAAAAAGAAATGGAGCAATAGTTGATTTTGATATATCAAAAATAGAAAAAGCTATTTTTTTAGCAGCTAAAGCAGTTGGTGGTGATAATGAATCTCAATCTAAAGAACTTGCGAGAAAAGTAAAAGAAGAATTATTTAATAAATTTGGTGATTCTATTCCAACAATAGAAGATATTCAAGATATGGTTGAAACTGTTTTAATAGAAAATGGTCATGCTACTACTTCTAAAGCTTATATTAGATATAGAGAAAAAAGAGAAATAGCTAGAAATGAAAAAGATGTTGTTGTTGAAGTTAATAAAACTATATCTGAATATTTAAATAAATTAGATTGGAGAGTAAATGCTAATTCTAACCAAGGTTATTCTTTAGGTGGTTTGATGCTTAATACTTCTGGTAAAGTTACTGCTAATTATTGGCTTTCTTGCCTTTATCCTAAAGAAGCTGGTGATGCTCATAGAAATGGAGATTTTCATATACACGATCTTGATATGTTTTCTGGGTATTGTGCTGGTTGGAGCCTTAGAGCACTTCTTGAAGAAG
>JAIPGT010000018.1 GCA_021735565.1 Patescibacteria group bacterium | reverse complement strand
ATTATTATTATATCATTTTTTGTTACAAAATTCTCTTTTATATCTATAATTTTTCCTATACTTCCATTAACCCATCTTTTCTTAGAATCATTATTAATCAACATAACTTGAGAACCTATTTTCACATTTAAAGCTTCAGATGTAGGATAATATTTTGAATCAAATTTACCTTCTATTTCTGCCTTATAATTATATTTTCTACCTTTTATTTCTGATAATTTTTCTCTATTTATATTTTCAGCTAATTTATTCGTACTTGTTAGAGTTATATATAATTCATTATCAAATTCTACATTTAAATACCTTTTATTTATTGAATTTAAATTTTCTTGATCAATTTTTTTATTTCTGATTAAATTTAATAAATTTATAAAATCATTATCTTTTTGTCTATATATTTTTTTTAATTCTATTATCGCAAGATCTACTTGAGACATAACATAAGCTGAAAAAAAGTATGGGGTTTTGTATAAAAGATAATCTAATATTTTTTTATCTTCATATGTAACTACTGGCGGTAATTGATATAAATCTCCTATGAAGACAATTTGTATTCCTCCAAATGGTTTTTCATTATTTCTTGATAGTTTTAAAAATTTATCAATACAGTCTAATAAGTCAGCTCTTACCATTGATACTTCATCAATTATAATAAGTTCTAAATTTTTGTATATTTTAGTATTTTTACCTTTTTTAATTTTATCTATTGTTATATTTGGTTTAAAGCCAAAAAAAGAATGTATCGTTTGACCACCAACATTTAAAGCGGAAACTCCAGTTGGAGCTAATACTACTAGATTTTTTTTTATATTATCTCTTAGATATTCAAGTAATGTTGATTTTCCTGTTCCTGCTCTTCCTGTTATGAATATATTTTTATTAGAGTTTTTAATTAAATCTATAGCATATTGAATTTTTTCTGTTATTTCAAAATTCATTAATTTCTATAATTTTATTTCTTGTTTTTTCTCCTTTTAATATTTTAATATTTCCCTTTTTTGTTTTAAATTCTTTTGCTAAAAATTTAATCAAATTTAAATTTGCCTTACCTTCTAAAGCAGGTTTTTTTATTTTTATTTTATATATCCCATTCTCTTGATATATTTTTTCTTCTTTAGAGTTCGGTATTACTTTTACCTCTAAAATCATAGATTTGTTATATTTTCTTTTTGTAATAATTCTATTGTTTTTTTGTTTTTCATTACCCTTTCTAAGTTTGATATATATCTTGGATCTTTTAAATTTTTTTCTATAGTTTCATACTCTGGATGAGTAGAATACATTTTTTTAGTTTGTTCTATTTCTTTTTTTATTTCTTCTGGATCTACTTTTATTTTTTCTTCCTCACCAATTTTCTCTAATATTAAACTTGAGATAACTCTTTCTTTTGCTTTTGGTTTAAATTCTTTCTCTAATTCTTCATCAGATTTTTTTATTGAATCTTTGTAAGAATTCCAATCCATTCCACTTTGTGCAACTGAATTTTTTAATTCTTCTAACATTTTTTTTGCTTCAAGATTAACTAATCTTTCTGGAATTTCTGATATTTTTGATTTCTTTTTTATTTCTTCTAATACTTCTATTGTCGTTTTTTCTTTTCCTTTTTCTATACCTTCTTGACTTACATTTTCTTCTATTTGTTTTATAAATTCTTCTTTATTTTTGAAATTTCCAAGAGTTTTTACAAAATCATCATTTAATTCTGGCATTTCTCTTTTGTAAACAGTTTTAATTTCGCACTTAAAATTTACTTTTTTACCTGCTAATTTACTTTCAAAATAATCTTTAGGAAATTCTAATTCAAAATTTTTAGTTTCCCCTGCTTTCATTCCCTCTAGATTTTTAAAAAATCCAGGAATAAATTTTTGTTCTTCGCATATAGAATTAAAATCTTTTATTTGACCATCTTCTAAAATAACTCCGTTTTGTGATAATTCTAGATTCATTGTGGCTTTATCACCTGATTCTATAGCTTTATCTTGAACACTTTCTTTTGATCTCATTTCTAAAAGTTCATCAATAGATTTTTTAGCCTTGTCTTTAATTTCTTCTTCTTTATATGTATTTTTTATCTTGTAATTTAAAGATTTATATTTTCCAAGTTGTATTTCTGGAACAAGCATAAGTTTTGCTGTATATTCTATAGGATTATTTGGTGCCATTTTTTCAATTGTAATTTCTGGCTCTACAAAAAATTTAACATCTTCTCCTATTTCTTTTACAGCTTCATAATATGAATTATTTATTATCTCTTCTAGAGCATTTTCATATATATTCATTTCTCCAACATGTTTTGCAACAATATCGTAAGGTGCTGTTCCTTTTCTAAAACCTTTTATTTCAATATTTTTTGAAAAATTTTCCGCTGACTTTTCTATATATTTTTTATAATCTTCATAAGGAACAGAAATATTTAAAATTATTTCGGATTTTTCTTGTTTTTTGTTAACTTGAATAGACATTTTTAGATTTTTTATTTTTTAAATATAGTCTTATTTTTATCATATTTTATTAAAAATATCAAACGACTTTTAATATTTATAATTTGATTAAAAAAGAACAGGACGACTTTTTCGTCCCGTTCTCATATTAAAATATATTTTTATTTTTCATTTTTTCTTGGTCTACCTCTTTTTTTTGCTGGCTGTTTTTTAATTTCTTCTTTTTTAACTTTTTTTATTTTTGGCTTTTCTTCTTTTTTAGATTTTTTAGTTATTTTTTTATTTTCTTTTTTTGGTTTTTTATCTTCTTTTTTAAAAAATAATCTTTTCTTTTTTGGTTCTAAATCTTCATTTAATTTACCAAGGGTTTCTGTATCATATTTTATGATACAACCTACTCCAACTAATATTAAAATTAATTCTGCTATCTTTCCTATTATTGGTAAAAATCCAATCATCGGAAATAATATAGCACCAATAAATACTGCTATATATAAATTATCATCGTTAAATAACATTTTTTCTATAAACAATCCTATACTCATTGCAGAAAATATGTAAGCAAAAGCAAATAAGAAAATAAATCCTAGAAGCAAAAATAGTGCTATATTTATTCCAAATATACTTAATGTTAATAATATAAAGGCAATAGGAAATAATAATAATGTTAGAAACCCTATAAGTAAATTATCTCCAAATTCATTCATATATTTTTCAGAGGCTTTTTTACCAATATTTTTTGCATATTTTGCAAAAAGAAATCCTAAAAGTAATAAAGTTGAAAATGTTATTAATACATTAGCTACTGTTATTCCATTTAATAAATTTTTTATATTTTTTGATTCTTTATTAAAATTAAAGTGATTTATAGTAGTATTATATTTAGTTATTTTACCTTTTATAACTTCTGGGTTAACGTTTGTTTTTGTGTTTATATTATATTTTAAGTTTTGATTTACGTTTGCTGATTCTCCAAAATATAATTTTTCTCCCGCTAAAACAAAATTTCTAAATACTATATTATTTAAACTTGTATTTGTACTTGCTATATATAAATCTCTACCTATTAATCCATTTATATTTGCTTCATTTGATATTATATAAGCACTATTTTTTGAACCACTGTTTATATTTACTACATTTCCAATTGATAATATCGAACTTGCTCTTTCTTTTGTTGATATATCTAAATTAGTAGAAATAGAAAGTATAGAACCAGAAACTTTTCCTGTTAATTCTATTGAATTTCCTATAATAAATAAATTACCATTTATTTCTCCAGATATTTTTATATCTGTTCCAATAATAAAAGCATCTCCGTTTATAGTCCCTTTTAAATCTATGACTTTACTTTTTGCAAAATATGAAGATTCTATGGTTTTATTTTCTTCTAAAATTATATAGTTATCGTCCGCTTGAACTTTTGTAAAAGAAAATATACCAATGAATATTAGTATTAGAGCAAAAAATAAAGCTCCTATTTTTAGAAACTTATTTTTTTTCATAAATTAAATAATTAAAAATTAACCTTTTATTTTTTATAATTGTACCATATTTTTAATTTTTTTTCTTCTTTCTTTATAGTCTGGAATTATTTTTTCTACTTCATTCCAAAACTTTTTTGAATGATTCATTTCTTTTAAATGACAAAGTTCATGAACAATAATATATTCTCTTAATTCTTTTGGAATATATATTATTTTATAATTAAAATTCAAATTTTTATTACTAGAACAACTCCCCCATATTGTTTTTTGATTTTTTATATAAATATTTTTATATTCTATATTAATATTTAAATTTTTTATTATTTCTTTTATTTCAAAAAGTGCTATATTTTTATTTTTTTTATAATCTTCTTTTGTTTTTTTTGATAAATTTATTGGCTTATCTTTTTTTTGTTCTATTTTTTTATCTATCCAATCTTTTTTTTGTTTCAAAAAATTATCAGCAAATATTTTATTTCCTAATCTTGGTATTGTTACTATTATATCTTCATTATTATCAATTCTTATTGAATAATATTTTGATTTTTTTGATTTTATATAAAATATTTCTTTCATTTGTTGTATAATGAGAATATAAGTATTTTTAATTATATTATGATAAGTCCTGAAATACAAAAATTAATTGATGATTTTATTTTATATCTGGAAGTTACTAAAAATAGAAGCTTAAAAACTGTAGAAAATTACAGAAGATATTTAAATAGATTTTTTAATTTTATTGATATAAAAAATATTTCTGAATTAAATAAAAATAATATTGATACTTTTATTTTAGATTTAAGGAGGTCTAAAGGATCTACTGGAAATGAAACTAAAACTTCAACTAGAAATTACCACTTAATTGCTATAAGGATGTTTCTTAAATATCTTGCAAAAAATGATATTGCCTCACTTTCTCCTGATAAGATTGAACTTGCAAGACAAGAAAGTAGGCAGGTAGAATTTTTGGAAAAAGATGAGCTTGAAAAAATAATGAATGCTCCTTATGATACAAAATCTCCTGAGATAATAAAATTAAGAGATAATGCTATTTTAGAGGTTTTATTCTCTACTGGGCTTCGTGTTTCTGAAATTTGTAATTTAAAAAAAGAAGATATTAATTTTAATAAAGACGAATTTAGTATTAGAGGTAAAGGAAGAAAAATCAGAATTGTCTTTTTATCTGATAAAGCAAAATATGTTTTGAAACAATATTTAGATAAAAGAACTGACGTTTATCCTTATCTTTTTATTAGGCATGATATTGACCTTGCAAAAAATGAAACTAAAAATTTAACCACAAGAAGTATACAAAGATTAGTTAAAAAATATTCTAAAATTGCAGGAATAACAAAAAATGTTACACCTCATACTATAAGGCATTCTTTTGCTACTGATTTGTTATATAATGGAGCGGATATAAGATCTGTCCAAGAGATGTTGGGGCATTCTAGTATTACTACAACTCAAGTTTATACTCATATAACAAATAAGAGATTAAAGGAGGTTTATAAAAAGAATCACTCAAATTAATTGTTAGAAATATTATTTATTGCTTCCATTGTTGAATTAAAACTTCTTGCATAATCTTCAAATACTGGTTCTAAAAATTTTATTCCTATTTGAACTCCTAATGCTATTAAAATTACTATTATAAATATAATGACTTTATTAAAAAGCATTATTTTTCTAATCTTTTTTACTTCTTTTTTTACTTTTAATATTTCTGCCATTAATTCATCATGTCTTTCCTGCTTTTTATTTAACAAGTTTTTTATTGAATAATTATTTTGTTCTTCTTCGATAGAACTCTGTTCTGTTGCTACATTATTTTTTATAGTTTTTTCTTTCATAGTTTTGTTATATTTAATTATATTTTTTAAATCTTCTCCAAGGTTTCGACTATTTTTGTAGCTTCGTAAGAAGTGAAGGGGGGCTTGCCATTCGAAGCTCTTCGTAATTTGAATAGTCATTCTTCGCTAAAGCTTCGAATAATAAATCATTCTTCGCTTTCTTTTTCGTATTTACTACAAAGAACAAGAAAGCTCCGAATGACATTCTCCACTCTAAAGCTCACTTTGTTCGCTAAGAGTGTAGAATGGAGCCATTAACAGGAATCGAACCTGTGACCTACTCTTTACGAGGGAGTTGCTCTACCAACTGAGCTATAATGGCCTATTGATATATTGTATCATATTTTTGACTTTTTGCTTAAAAATTGATATAATTTTTTCTATTAAGCACCCGTAGTTCAACGGATAGAACAAGAGCCTTCTAAGCTTTAGATCTAAGTTCGATTCTTAGCGGGTGTACCAAATTAAAAAATCGCCAAATGTTTGGCGGTTTTTTTGTTTATTTATCTAATATAATAACGGAAAATCTTTATCTACCCAATCTCCATGAACATCACAATGAAATATTGCGTGATAATCATCTACTATATCTCTATAATGCGGTATTTCTTCCCTATCATCTATTTCTGCTTCTTCTTTTTCTCTTTTATTTATTTCATTAATATTAAATATTTCTACTATTTTTCCCTCTTTATATTCTTCTAATTTTTTTAATTTTCTTTCTTCTATAATACTTCCATTTTCATCACATAAATAAAGAAATTTTTTTCTTTTCTTTTTTCTATCTGTTACAAACTCAAAATCTATACTAACTTCTATTTCATAATCTGAAATTTTTCTTATTTTTGGGGTATGTCTTCTCTCTAGATATGTTGGATTGTTTGGGTTTTGTGTTGTATTGTATTTGTGCATAAGATACTGAATAAATTTTTTATGCATCTTATACTAATCTTATTTTAAATATATTATTTTATTGTTTTTTTGTCAAATTTTTGGTAAATTTTTGATTTTTGATTAATAAATTATTGTATTATTTTATAATATTATAAATTATATTTATTATGGCCAACCATGGTTGGCCACTACATTTTTTAAAATTAATAAATTATTTTATATTCACAATATTTCGTTTTTATTTTTTATTTTTC